>CAZFUD010000001.1:0-54742 GCA_964521705.1 uncultured Opitutaceae bacterium
CCATAGAAAAGCGAAATGGGAAAACGGCTCTTGATCTGACCCCAAACTGAATCCTGGTACCTGGTCGAGGTGCCCAGATCCCCCTGCACAAGCTTTCCCAACCAATTGAAATAGGCAATAATGGCGGGCTTATCGAATCCATAATACTCTTTGAGCTCCTGCATTTGGGCATCCGAAAGCCCAGAGCCTTCGCCCATCGTCGAACCTCCGCCTCCAGTCATTTGAGCCCCCTGGCTCGCGCTGGCCATTTGAGCCTCCATAATCGCTCTCTCAAGCGGCCCACCAGGAACGAATCTCGTGATGACGAATACGATAAGCGTCACCCCCAGCACTGTGGGCGGAATTAAAAGAAGACGCCTTAAAAAGTAGTCGCGCATATAACCAGAGCCTTCTCATAGGCCCATCCAGGCCTGATGCGAAGCGATAATTCAGTTTACTCCCAATGATACGGCCTATAATCGGTTATGCCTCAACAAATTTCCGCCAAAACCTATCTCTTCGACCAGCGTGCTCCCAAACGGCTGAAATAGCGTTTGCGACTATCCACCAAAACGCGGAACTTTCCCTCTCATGTACAGCCGATTCGCAAAATGGTACGATCAGCACTATCGTTCGATTAAGAACTACGATGAGGAATGCGAACGCCTGGCCTACCTATTTGGAAAGTTAGATCCAACTCCCGCCCAGCTACTAGACGTATGCTGCGGCACGGGCGAGCATGCTAAGATTCTCAGGGGAAAGCATGGCTACTCCGTTGATGGTATCGATTTGAAGCCCAATCTAGTCTCTATCGCTCAGTAAAAAATCCAGACAACTTCTTCAGCGTTGCCGACATGCGTCGATTTTCGCTTCCCAGTCGTTACGACGCCATCACCTGCCTCTTCAGCTCAATTGGGTATACGGAGACCGAGGGAGCGCTTGAAAAGGCGATCCAAACTATGGCGAGGCATCTGCACCCAAACGGTTGGCTCATTCTCGAGCCGTGGGTCGAACCGGGCGAATGGGAACCGGATCTTGTGGAAAAGCTCGCGTAGCGAGTATAGCGGAGCCGGGATTAGAATCGAGCAACGCCGAACCGCGTGGACCGAAGGCTCCGAGTCGGTTATCGAAATTGAGTACAAGATCGAAAGCCCGTCAGAACATCTCTCCCTTCGGGAAACTCATAGGCTCGGGCTCTTCTCAAGAGAGCAAATCAAAACCGCTTTGGAGAAACGCGGTTTCCGTTCTCGCTACATCCCTAAAGGAATGCTCCCCCATCAAGTACACCTCGCTCAGTTGACAGGCTAATTCTGCGATGGCATCGCCATACGCGAGCCGAAGGCGTCTTTCGCCATCTTTATAGCAGGCAGGGCATGCTTTGGGCTAGCGTCCAGAAAACGCCGAGCCATTGGGATCCCAATCGTTCCGAGGTGGTAGGGCTGACTGTGCTCAATCAGCCGATTTCAGGGGAGTTCACTAGCACATCTGACTGAGGACAGTCATCCTTGCTGGTACGACAAAGTATCGCAACCTACAATAGACTATCTACGCGTCTCGCTTTCCAATCCCGTCGGCGATCCGTTCGGCAATCTCCCCCTCAAAGTGCAACGAGCGGGTCGGGAACGCCATCGATGCTCCCCGGGCCTCCACGGCCTTCATAATCTTGATGTTGATACGCTGCCGAATGTCCATGTGCTTCAGCCAGGCCGTGGTTGTGGTGAAATAGTACACGAGAATCTGCAGCGAGCTGTCGCCAAAATCGGTGAAGTTGACCAAGATGAAATCCTGCTGCACTCCCTCGTCGTCCCGCAAAAGCAGTTTAATATCTTCTACAAGATCGTGCATAGTATCGGCAGGTGTGCTGTAGGTAACGCCAATGTACTGCTTGACCCGACGTTTGGGCATGCGGCTCCAGTTCTCGATCATCTCGTTGGCCAGCACCTTATTGGGGATGGACATCAAGGACTTGGACCAGGTCCTAACTTTGGTCGAACGCATCCCGATCGCTTCCACATCTCCATCGACCTTGTCTCCGACTTGTATCCAGTCACCCACTTTAAACGGACGGTCTGCAACGAGCGAAACGGAACCGAAGAAATTGCCCAGCGTCTCCTGAGCAGCTAAGGCCACTGCCAAGCCGCCAATCCCAAGACCGGCCAGCAAGGAGCTAACCGAATAGCCAAGATTCTGCACGACGAGGATTACTGCAACGACGAGCAGGAAGGTCCTAGCTGCTTTCTGAATCAGCGGAATGAATCCATAAACCGCCATGTCCCTTTGTTTGGCGACTCCCATCATGGTCTCCGCTAGGACGTCGACCGCTCTCAAAATCCCCCAGAACACAATCGTCATGGTGGCAGCCTTAACTCCCAGCACGATCGCCCTATCCCACTCTGGAGAAAGATTCAGTATCGTCAAAGCGATGAATAGCCCAATGACGAAAACCATCCACCCAACAGGCGACCTCATGGCGGGAACCATCTTGTCGTCAAATTCCCAAGACGTTTTGGCAGCAATCCGATGCAGCCAGTTTTCGAAAAGGTATCCAACTATTTTACGGGCGACGTAAGTCAGCAATATAATGACGAAACTAGTCAATAGCCGTCCCCAAGAATTCTCTCCAACATCCTCCTGGAATATCTCGCTCAGCTTGCCTCGTACCTCTGACCGGACAGCGGAGAACTCGCTTGGCTGCCCTTCCGCTGATATCGCCGCTCCTCCCGCTGAAGCGGTCTCATTCCCTTCCTGGTTTTGGGCCCAAGCAAATTGTCCCAAATAAATCGATACAATTGTCAGAAAAACTAGCCTAATCGCGTTCATAGACCTCAACACGGCCGCATTTCAATCAATCCCATCGGCAAATAGCAATACCGAATGCGAGTTGGGCAGCTTCTTGAGGAGAAGCAGCCCTAACACTTCTTTACTACAAACGGAAACGCGTGCTAGAGGTGGGCATCAGGAAGGTAGCAATGCTCGGCTCTACCCTCCGAAATCCGCAGATGGAGGACCGAGCCCCGTTCCTCCCCACCATAAAAGAAAAGCACCGGTCCCCTCCCCAGAGAACCGGCGCCAACCCAAGCCACGCAATGAGATTATCGAATCTCGATCTTGCGCGGCTTTTCCTCTTCCTCCTTAAGTAAGGTTAGTCTTAGCACGCCATTGCTGGTTTCGGCAGAAATGCCGCCTTCTTCCACGCGATCTCCGACCATTAAGCGGAGTCGATACGAGTACGACTCGTGATCGCCATTAACCGCTTTCCAGCCTTTTGGCGGCGTCCAATTGCGTTCGCCTATCAGCTCCAGCAACCCATCGTGCAGCGTTACGCCAACATCCTTTTTACCGACGCCCGGAAGGTCCACGTCTGCATAGTAGGCGCTCTGGTCTTCGGAAATCTCGTACCGAGGCCGTACATAGACGGCTCCGTTCGAATCCTCCGCCTGGCTCGGGCTGCAGGCTATCGGAGATGGTTTAAATACGTTTAGCAAACTCATTTGTGTTACTCCTTTGTTTGGTTTGATCTATTTGACTTCAATTTTGCGGGGCTTGAGCAATTCCGCCCTCGGAAAGGTGATGCTCAAGACGCCATCTTCGAACTCGGCTCCAGCCTTAGCAGCGTCGACTCCATCTGGAATCGAGAATGACTGACTGTAAGACATCGAACTCTCGCCTTGCTTCGATTTCGATTTTCGCTCAGCGGATAGCCGAACCATATTGTCGCCGACTTCGATTGACACCTCCTTGGGCTCAACGCCAGGCACTTCAATGCGAGCGACGTATGCGTCATCGTGTTCAAACCAACTCGGTCGGGCAGAACGGCTTCCCGAATCGGAAATCCAATCACCCCCTACATCGAAAAGACTCGGCAAGCTACCGAATACCTTCTCCAGCTCCTTCTCGAAATTCGAAAACAAACTTCCCGAAAAGGGCGTAATTCCATATCTCGAATTAAACGGACTTAAGTATCTCATTGTTTCCTCCTGTAAGTTGAAATTTCAAATTGCTGATACCTGTAGTGTGCATAAATGATACCAATTCTTAAAAATTTTTAGTTGTTGTTAATCAACATTATAATCTATTTCTAGTGCCCGTTATGAGTCATTTTGTCTCTACTTTGGGCACAAATTTGTGACGGGTAGTACCAATTTCGATCAGCCGGCCAAACTCGGCTACCTGCATGTAGGAGCGGGCGAAAATCAAAGCCTATGACAGGCTTGGGCAGCGACATTGAACAATAGAGTTTGCTCTAGATCTACATTCCGCTTTCTCTGCGCAATTTCCGAGAAGATGGACTCGATTTTCAACCAGGTACTTGAGCGGCGCCACACCGATAGTCAGAAGTGGCAGAAATACGAAGGCCAAGACATCCTTCCCATGTGGGTGGCCGATATGGATTTCAGAGCTCCCAAGCCCGTTCTTGAAGCCCTGCACGAGCGGATAGAGCACGGAATTTTCGGCTACGCCCGCCCTGAACCCAGCGCAATTGAAGCCGTCATCGAGATGCTGGAGCGAAACTATGGATGGAAAGTAGAGCCTGATTGGCTGGTTTGGTTGCCCGGACTCGTAGTGGGTTTGAACATCGCTAGCCGGGCATTCGCCTGCGAGGGTGAAGCGATTCTGACGAACACGCCCATCTATCCGCCATTCTTATTGGGACCCCGATTTCAAAGTCGATCCGTAGCGAAAGCTCCGATGGTCCTGGACGGTAATCGCTGGGTGATCGACTGGGAAGCGATGGAAGCTGCTGTAAACGACAGGGTTAGGCTTTTCTTCTTCTGCAATCCGCATAATCCCTGCGCAAGGGTGTTCGATAACCAAGAGCTTGAAGCCGTCGCGGAATTCTGTCGCCGCCACGATCTCATTCTGTGTTCCGATGAAATCCACTGCGAGCTCCTGCTGGACGAACGTAAGCACACTCCGATCGCCTCCCTTTCGGACTCGCTGAACGATCGATCCTTCACATTCATCGCTCCTAGCAAAACCTACAATCTTGCTGGACTTGGCTGCTCGATAGCGATCATCCCCAACCCTGTATTAAGGAATCGCTTTGTTTCCGCGAGCCGCGGAATAATGGCCGAAGTCAATAATCTCGGCTACGTCGCCTGCGAAGCGGCCTACCGACACGGAGGCCCTTGGAGGGAAAAACTTTTACGCTATCTCGGCAAGAATCGGGACCTCATTCAAGAGTTCGCCCGCGAGCATATGCCCGAGGCTCGCCTTTATGAACATGAGGCTACCTATCTATCCTGGATAGACGTGTCTGCTCTTGGCTTGAAGGATCCTATCGCCCATTTTGAATCTCATGGAATCGGTCTTTCCGATGGATCCTTTTTCGACAGCCCGAGCCACGTCCGACTCAATTTCGGTTGCCCACGCTCTACGCTCGAAGAAGGGCTGAAACGACTTCGAAATGGGTTCGAAGCCGTTCGTCAGTGAACGGCAGCGTTGCTTAGCAATCAGCACTGTTCACTCCGCGGACGCACAGTCGGGCATTGGTCAACCTGTACTAGGACTGGCATAAAAAACGGGGCGGGACCTCGCGTTCCACCGTTAAAGCCGAATCAAAAGGTGGCGCTCGATCCCACGGCTGGGCATTGGCGTCAACTGATGTTTTGGTCGAACGCAGGAGCGGGTTTATCCCGCTATAATCCAATGCCCATGCTATCGAAATCGCGGTAAAAACCCGCTCCTGCAAATCACATATGACACAGAAACCTCTACTCTTCGAGTTCAGTTGACGCCTGTAATCAGTCGCAAGACCAAACCTGCTGCTAAAACGCGGCGTCCATCTTCGGGAAATCACTATCGCCCTCTAAGAGTCCGGATTCCCAATATACTCGGAAACACGATCCGCCAATTCAGCGAGAATCAATAGGGCTTCCTGGAATCTCAATCGCATGGACTCGTCCACGAGACGGCCCTTTTCCCTGTATTCAAAAAATCCTTTCGATAGTCTGAATGCTCCGGGGCCTTTGAAGGCGGCCAATCGTTCTGTACCTAGCCTAGCCGCGAGCCCGGCATCAGAATCGTCGTTTAAACAGCAGATCCTGAATGGACCGGCTTCCCCGCGGAGGATCAAATTTTTGGCGCGGCCATCGAAACGGGCCTCATCTTCAGTCAGTGGGCTTTCTATCAAGAATTCCCGTTCCCCGGCGAAAGTAGCTTCCAGGGTCAACGATGTCCAAATACGCTTTTTCCGCCCTCTACCACGGAAGTGATCGTATATCGCAATCGGGTGGCCTCTGTATTCGCCCGACAACGAGTAGCGCTCCCCGATGCCCGACCCCCACTTGCTAGCAAAGGCATGCCGTTTCAAACGGAACCGCTTTTCCAATACTCCATACTGGGATAGCATTTTTCCCTTCCCTCGTCCTAGGAATCCCGGAACGATGAGAACTGCTACGGCGCAGATAGCTCCTATGATCAGAATGTTGATAGTCATAGCCTTGAATCCGGCTCGTCCTGAAGCTGCTTCACCACATTTGGCGCCGCGTTTCAATTAATTGGTAAACGTATCCCCGGCCGCTAGACGCCACTTGTCAATTAATTAGAGTTGCTACAGGCTCCCCAACGATGTGCGGGCGCTATACACTAATCAAGCAACCAACCTCCGTCGGCCTGAAGTCGCCGAAGAATATCGAATTGCCTGACAAAGCCGATGCTGAAGATTTGGTCTTCAGTCCCCGCTACAATATTGCCCCGACACAAAGTAATCTCGTGGTTAGAAAACGTCCCGAAGACGAGCGAGTCTTGATGTCGAGCATGCGATGGGGACTTCTGCCAAGCTGGTCCCGCACCGGAGAAACGACTTCACTTTTGATTAATGCCCGCTCCGAAACCGTAGCCGAAAAACCTTCATTCAAAGCTGCCTACCAACGACGTCGCTGCCTGGTTCCCGCTGACGGTTACTATGAGTGGAAACGGCATCGATCGGTAAATCAGCCATACTATTTGCAGTTGGAAGACGAATCGGTTTTCTTCCTGGCCGGAATTTGGGAAACGTGGCACGACTTCGCAGGCGTACCCACTGAAAGTTTCGCGATTCTGACCACCCAGGCCAACGCCCTCGCCGCCAAGGTTCATGATCGTATGCCCGTGATTCTTGAAGGGGACGACCCCCTAATCTGGCTCGAAGGAAATTCCGAAATAATCGAAACCGAAAAGCGATTTGACCTTTTTGGACCCATCGATTCCGGGCGAATGAAATACCGGGCCGTAAATCCTATCGTTAATAACAATCTAAACGATATTCCAGAGTGCATTTCGGAGCCGCCTGTCGAAGCGAGCACCCAGCTTGACATGGGCTTCTGAATACGAATGGAAAAATCTGAGCCCAATAGTATCATCATTGATGAACAAGGGAAATCAGAACTCCGTTTATGAAATCCTGCAGGAGCGGGTTTATCCCGCGAAATCGATACACCTTAACTAAGAACTATCGCGGGATAAACACGCTACTACTAGCAAATCCAAAATATATTCGAAACCGGATTTTCGAGAAGCCCAAGGACTCCCTTATCCCCAACCAGCCTGTCGAAAGAACTCCAGAGCCCTTCGCTCATGCCAATACCCAGTTCGATGGCGGTCGCCAGGAAAGCCGCAGTGACCTCCTGAATTTGGCATTTCCAAATAAAGGAAACCATGGGCATTCGCTTCTTCCTTCGGATAGCATTCCTCGGAAAGAAAGGGATCGTTCTGGGCATTGATCAAAAGCGACGGGCGCTCAATACCGTTTAGATAGAAGCGGCTGCTACATTGTCGCCAATAGTCTTCAGCATCGCGGAAACCATTTAGAGGAGCCGTATAAATGTCGTCGAATTCCTTGAACGTCCTCAGTTCCCGACATTCTTGTCTATATTTGAATTCCGGATACTTATTCTCCTTTTGCTTCAATTTACCACACAGCAGCTTGATGAATCGCTTCATATAAAAAGCGTTTTCCGATCTCGCCAATCGATCCGCTGATGTTCGCAAATCGCACGGCGTGGAAAAGGCGACCGCCGCCTTCACCGCGGAAGGCAATTTCGATCCTTGCTCGCCCAAATATTTCAGGACTACATTGCCACCCAAACTGAATCCCGCCAAACCGATCCATTCATATCGTTGATTCAGACTATTCAGAACCGTCGCCAATCCTTCCGTATCGCCACTGTGATATGACCTCATTAGCCGATTTGGCTCCCCGCTACAGCCCCTCATATTGAATGCCGCCACTGCGTACCCCGCTTGGAAAAATGATTTTCCCAGCGATTTTATATAAGCAGCTTGGCTATCGCCTTCGAGCCCGTGTAAGACTACGCAACAGCGCTCGGACTTCTCGCCCTCCTGCCTCTCAAGCCAGTCGACATCGATAAAATCCGTGTCTGGCAGTTCGAATCGCTCTCTTCGATAATCAACTTGTATTCTTCGTCTGGTTACATTCGGCAGAATGGTCTGCAAATGGGCATTGGGCAGATAGAATGGAGATCTGTAAGTCGATTCTCTGGCAACTGGCACACCTCCTAAAGAACTGGCTTTAGCCCGCCCTGCAAGTCGCGTTTATCCTCCATGGCCGAAACTGAGCTGTCTCGCAATTTTTTCCGAAAACGCGCATACCCGGCTTGAAGAGTCCCGACGATCCCCTACAAATAGCCCCATGCAGGAGCAGGATACAGAAAACGCAACCACGGAGGACGCTTTCGCAAAGCGGATCGAGCGATTGCGTCAACTGCATCCAAGCGATGTCGCGGAAGAGATCGAAGATCTGGAACTAGACGAAATCCGGGAGATTCTGCGGAACCTCGACCACGAGGTAATCGCCGACATCATTCCTGAGCTTCCTCAAGAGATTCAGACCGACCTGATGGAAAACATGCGGGTCGAGCGTGTGAGCGAAATCATCCCGGAAATGTATTCGGATGAGGCAGCGGATGCTCTTGGAGATGTGTCCCCAGAGCGTTTGCAAACCATCATGGAGCAACTTCCGGACGAGGAAGTAGAAGAGATCTCCGACTTGATGGACTATCCGGAGGATTCCGCTGGCGGAATCATGCAGAAGGAGGTCCACGCCATCAAAGAAACGCTTACGCTCGCGGAGGCTCGCGAATCGATTCGCCGCGCCGAAGATCAAGAGGACATCAGCGCGATCTACATTTACGTTGTCGATGATGAAGGGCGCCTGAAAGGCGTGCTGCGTTTGCGAGACTTGCTTTTCAGGGATCTCCGACTGCTCGTTCGCGATGTGATGATCACTATGGTCCGATCGATAAGAGCCGCTGCTGACCAGGAAGAAATCGCCAATCTGTTCCAGAAATACAATTACAGCTCGCTGCCGGTTGTAGAAGATTTCGGCAAGCTAGTGGGTCGCGTCACTTCGGACGACGTTCTTGACGTCATCCAGGAAGAGGCGACGGAAGATATGCACCGTATGGTAGGTATTTCTGGAGACGAAACGGTATTTACTCCTTGGCCGAGGTCCGTTCGCAATCGCCTGCCTTGGCTATGCATCAATCTCGCAACGGGGTTCTGCATTGCCTGGGTCATTTCCATGTTCGAGCCGGCCATCGAAGAATACGCCATTCTGGCCTTCTTCCTTCCCATCGTGGGCCTTATTGGGGGCAACGCTGGGAATCAGACCTTAACTATCGTCGTTCGCTCGCTAGCCCTGGGAGAGATCGAAGACAGGGAATGGCGGAGAATGCTGATCAAGGAGTTCTTAACCGGTTGCACAACGGGTTTCACGGTCGGGGGATTAGCGGGATTGGTATCCTGGATTTGGATAGGCAAGCCCGTCCTAGGTGCAGTCGTCGCCTTGGCTATGCTTCTCAATATGATAGCCGCAGCGGCAGCTGGCGTTCTCGTTCCTATCAGCTTGCGCGCCCTAAAGATCGATCCCGCTCTTGCCTCATCGATAATGGTCACTACCACGACAGATATTGTCGGCTTTTTCCTCTTCCTAAGTTTGGCTACCCTCGCTATAGGAGCCTTCAACTTGTGAATCCTCTCATAATTAAAAATTCCATCACCAATAGCTATTTCCGAAATTCCCTAGTTTTACCGGACAAAAAATTTTCGGGCCAACCCACCTCACCTAGCCCAACGCCAACTTAGCTAGCGGTTCTTGACGTGTACCCAGCGACTCCATTCTGTATTCGCTCAATCAACATGCCGCCTCCCATTCCCAAAGATCGCCTCAATCAGCTACTGGAAGAGTCTCTATTCAAAGTCCTGAATACAATGGCTCGAGCCAAATGCGAATTGCAAAGCGTCGAGGCCTATAGCGGAAAACCGGCCCAAAGCCCCGAGGGCACTAGGACCAGTGACTTCGACGCTGGCATATTCGCTGCTTCGGTCGGATTCGCGGGCGAACTTAATGGAGTATGCTACCTCTTCATGAGCGACGAGTTCGCTTACTATATTTCTAACAAGATTATCGATACGCCCATCGATAAGCTAACCGTCGAAGCCGTTATAGACGTCTGCGGCGAGCTAGCCAATATGTTTGCCGGCACGTTCAAAAACGCTCTCGCCGACATGGGCCTTCCCTCGACACTCACCATCCCTACCGTAATTCAAGGCAAGCGAATGTCCATTGGCACAGCAGGTACCTCGCTGCAATACCGGTACCTCTTCGAGGTGGATGGCCACCCAGTATATGCGGATTTGCTGCTGGCGGAAAACTAGACGACTAAGCCCCAGCCTGTTTAGGGGAAAATTGGTAAACGCAACGTCTCGAGCCTTCTAGTATGTGCTCGACCCGCTTAACGGAAACCCCTTCGTCAATACTTCGACGAAATACGTCGAGCTCTACAGTACACAGCTTCGAGCAGTTCTTGGCCGCAGAGCAAATCGGACAATGATTCTCGATCAGCAAGCAAGAACCATCTGGGCCCTCTTGAGCTTCCGCCATATATCCCTCCTGATCGCGGATCTCTGCCAAGGCCTGGACCTGCTCCTCCAAGGACAACGAGCGATCTATTCGATCCCTATACCATTCCGCTTGCCGCTCGCCTCTTTTTATCAGCACCGCTCCAAAGTCATCTGGACCGAGCGACTCTCGCAACTCGTCGAAAAGATCCATAACCAACTCGCGATGCCGGTCCACGAAATGCCGGTTCGCCCTCTCCGTGAGCGTCCAACGCTTCGTCGGGCGCCCTTTGCCACTACTAACGTCCGTGGAGGAAACATCCCCTTCTCCCTCCAACTCGCGCAAGTGTTGCCGCACCGCCATAGCTGAGACACCTAACGCTTCAGCTAGCAGTGAACTCGAAAGATCGCCACGCATCTTAAGCAACCCGAGTATCTTGCCCCGCGTCTCTTGATGAGCTCCCTTATACTTTCCGTCCTTCACGCTATTAGTTCCCGGGTTCCTTCGCGCTAGCCTATCTTAGCCGCTCTTCCAGCCCCCGAAGTTGCCCTCTCCGTGAGTTAAGAAAGAATTTTCTAACAAATTAAGTCCAGTTTATTCCCCAGTTCGTGAGCTCCTCTCCCCACGATTAGCATAACAGACAACTCGGCGGAGACTACCTGCGGAAATGCCCGACAAGCCAACCGGTCAATTCCCGATAGACATCCAACCTATTTTCGCGCTAACGTAAATATTCCGTAAACACCGTGATGGATGATCTACTGATAGTGCGAATGGCTGACCGCTCTAAAGAGCGCTACTCCCGCAAACGACGCCGCATGCAGTCCCCGTTAGGAATGAACATGGGACTGGTCATCGGAATCGGCATTGGAGCTGTCGCCATCTCGAGGTTCGGAGCCGATCCATTACTTGGCCTGGGATTCGGTATTGGTTTTGGCCTCATTTTCGGGGGCCTATCCGGACGATTCCTCAAACCCAGGCGCAGATACCAGCGGGTTGAAAAGGCCTACAGCTTCGAAGGCTTGCCATTCGGATCCGACAAAGAGTCGGACGAGGAGTCTCCAGAAGAGGCTGAAAAAGCCTGAGCACTCTACCTACAAGTTCTTGAAGATCAGGCGGTAGAAGTCTGGATGCGAAAGCCAGGTTTGGGCCGTGACAATCTTCCCGTCGATCACCGCTTCATCTTTGGACCAGGTGCCTCCAGCGGCTTCCGCCTCGGGCCGACAATGCTCATAACAGGTAATGTCTGATTCACCGAGGAGTCCAGCCGTTGCGAGAATCTGAATTCCATGGCAAATGCTGTAGATCCATTTGTCTGTAGCGTGAAATTCGCGGATGATTTCCAAGACTTTCGGATCGTTCCTTAGATATTCAGGAGCTCGCCCTCCAATAAGCATGACCGCTATATAGTCGTCGACAA
Source organism: uncultured Opitutaceae bacterium (assembly GCA_964521705.1). Taxonomy (GTDB): domain Bacteria; phylum Verrucomicrobiota; class Verrucomicrobiia; order Opitutales; family Opitutaceae; genus Pelagisphaera. The sequence continues at coordinate 12,243 of CAZFUD010000001.1, forward strand.
CCACCTCATCGAAGGTCAATTGCGACTCTGCCCCGTAACCCTTACGCTCGACGTAAGTATCCCATCCTGGCTCAAAATCATGTAGAACCAAATTCAGGACTCGCTTGCTTGGGGCGGCTATCTCAGGGACCATTTCCGCTTCTTCAAAGCGGTGTTTCGCGTAGAGCGTTTCGTAACTCTCTCCACCATCGCCAGTTATAATCAAAACTTTGTTGCTCATAGGATGTGCGCGATCGTTCTTGAACGGGGACGATCTTTAAAAATCTCCAATTCGCGGCAAGTCTAATACCGCAGGCCAATCGGCATGATCAAACCCACCCACGCAGGCGGACCAACATGGGTTAGCAAGCATTTCGAATTGAGCCATATCCCAGAAAACTATTGAACCGCTTCCCTTAGACCTCTTCCCTCTCTTGACCCCGTTTGTACCCGAAGCCACTCCGCATGTTTGACAAACGAAGACTCGTCTCCGAAGTCCTGCGATTCATCCTAGTCAGCGGGGTCGCCTTCATGATCGACGCCCTCGTCTACCTTGGGTTAAAGTCGATTTTCGAAATCGATGGATCCTGGTCTAAACGCATAAGCTTTGCATGTGTTTCCGTCTGGGGGTTTTTCGCCCACAAGCATTTTACATTCCGGCACCGCGCTTTTAGGCCTAGCGAGCCCATTCGCTTTGCTCTGGTTTATCTATCCGGGTGGGTCATCAATAGCCTTGTTTACGACGCTAACATTAACCTGGACCATTCCGCTACGCCCGCCTTCCTCGTAGCCACGTTTGCCTGGGCGTGCTGGAATTTCATTGGTCAAAAATGGTTCGTTTTCGTGGATCCGAGCTCAAGGCACGCTGGAAGAGCCGGTTGAACGGATGCTTCTATAAGGATCCAAGTGCAGAAACTCGACCCTCTCGTGGTGAGAAAACCTACTTTACGAGCGGGACTATCTCCGAGGACTTGATCACTCCTGGCGGGAGTTCCATCATCTCGATATTGCGGAAATGGATCTGGGCCCCTTCGGACTCGAGGCATAGGTAGCCTTTCTTTACCGATGACTCGCGCACTCCGTTTACGAACTTCCCATTGATCGAGAGCTTTACTACGCCATCCACACAGACAACTAGGTAATGATTCCATTCGCCTTTCCCCTTGCACCGATACTCGACTGAGGAACTTCTTTTGCCCCTCGGGTGGTCGGGTATCGTTGTGACCGTTCCGGCTCCAAATAGCTCGCCGCTTACATACTCCCGAACGCGATTGTGGATCTTTGGGTAATCGTTTTCCAACATTTGCACTTCGACCCCGCTGGGCAATCGATTTTCTCTGACGACTTCCCCCTCGCTCCATACGAATACCCCAGAATTCCCTCCCGCTTCAAGATGCATCCACTCGATAGATAGGATAAAATTCTCGTACTGCTTTTCACTACGCATGACTCCGATCGGAGTGCCGCTACAAACCAGTGCCCCATCTTTGACAGACCAGGTATCTGGGCTCGTATTCACATCTACCCAACCATCGAGCGTCTTTCCATCAAACAAGGGTTTGAACTCTGGCGTTTCGATGCCAGCAGCCACACAATGCAAGAGCATCCATCCGATCATTTGCGCCAATATGCCAATCTTCATATCCAATTCCTTTTGTATCGCGGTCGATCAATGGCTCCAGCCAACCGGTTGCGTCCACGCTTTTTGCTCCATATCACTAAATTCATCGTATTTAAAGTACGGCGGCGCATCGCAGTGAATGACCGCCCTAACATACAATTCGTCCCCACTAAATTGATACGTCGCCTTTGAGTCATCTATCTCCTGGAACGTCATACCGATTCCAGCGTCAGAATAATTTCCAGTTACCGGGTGGGCTAGACCCTTGTTGTCGACCACATCATCAACGAGTTTGAAGTCTAAAGATACATCTTTAAGTGATCCTTTGAACTCTATCCGATAGTTTACTCCAGCCTTCTCATCAACCTCCACCGTCAATGTCTGCTTTTCCTCGTCGTACGCCAACTCGCTCAATATTACCCCAGTTGTCGCGTAGAATTGCCCTTCCTCCATAGCTGAGGTGATTGCGTTGGGGGTTAACTCCCGGGCTTGGACCATGACCCACGATGTGCCTGGAGCATTCATGAGGTAATCGCCAATGTGATAATCGTGGGTGTCGTCGGTAGCCGTTCCATAAATCGGTGAAAGCCTTTCGCGCTTAAGGCGAATCGTGTTGGCTATATCCCAAATGCGTTCAACTGATGGGCGCCGCCCGTCGCCAAGATTAAAACAGTTCGAACTGGAATTCATGATCTCCAAGCCTTCAAGACCACGGGCTGCAGCCAGTTGCTCACCCGTGATAGCGAACCTGAAGTTCGGGTGATTGGCTTGCCAGAAAACTGGATTACCCGTACTATGTTCGTGCAGATGAACGAGCGATTCGTGCAGAGCCAATTCCTCTTGAACCGTCCGATTGCTATTCTTTTCGACCTCAAGCAAGGCGCTGATGTTCATCGGATTCGTATGGACCGAATACCCACTCGGATCGGTTGTCATTTCCAATCCTTCGATCATGATGAACTTGCCCGGTTCTTCCAGGAGCTCGCGGACTTCGTCTAGCTCCATGAGTCGGACTTGCTTCTTCCCATCCAGCAATCGCGTCTTTACATGCCCTTTCCCCCAGCGCTTCTCAGCCTTCGCTAGCACTGGCAGGGCTTGGTCCGCCCTCAATGTCTTCCACTTTTCTCCTCTCAACAGAATATTATGATCGGAAAGCACGAGAAAGTGATAGCCATGACGCTTGTACCAATCCGCGACGGATTCTGGAAGGTCATCCCCATCGGACCAAAGCGTGTGGGTGTGAGCGTTGCCTTTGAACCATCGAAGATCGTCACTTTCTCTTAAAGAACAGGAAGTGGCTAGAAAGCAGAAGGAGATTATCAGAAGGCAAGCAGTCTTGAGTCTCATATTCATTCTCATGGCACCTGCCGACTCGTGCCTTCGAGCTGGCTCAATGCTCGATTTAATACTCTTACCACGTATTTCCCATTCGCATACAAATCCATTCTAGGCTCTAGAGCCGCATGCATCTCCGACAATACCGGCCTAGCCATCTCGTCAATTTCGTCCAGAACGATGGCTGCGTGCAAGCGTTCCCACTGCTCTCCTTCATCCAACTCCTTCGTCAAAACCGGAAGAGCTCTTTTCGGCATATCTAGCCGGCAAAGAGCCCGGGCAGCAGCTATGCGCACAACTGCTGACTCATCGCCCAGTGCTTTCTCCATGGCTTTGACCGCAGATCTGGCCTCTGTCCCGATATTTCCGATACCAACAGCTCCCCAATAGCGAATAGCCGCATCGCGATCGCTCATCGCTTCGAGCAAACTTGGCAGTGCGGTAAGGCCTCCAGAAGCCTGCGTCGCTATATCGGCGAGACGTCGATTGAAGGTAGGATCGTCATTTTGCCTCAGAATTCCGTACCGGTGACCGATCCTCTTTTCCCTTTCTATTAAAATGGGCTCAGCGATCAGACCGGTATCGCGAGTTCGTTTCACCCAGGACAAATGGGCCTCTCTCAATCGTGAAAGCGTATCCGTATAAACAGGATCGCCAGCGATATTCTTGACTTCGAAGGGATCCGTCCAGGTGTCGTAGAGCTCCTCTACAGGTTTGGTTGGGGAGAAATAGTATTCCGCTTCCGGAGGCAATGCTCGCGATTGGTGCAGTTGCCTCAGGTCTGCCATGGTCGCCCCTTTTTCTGGCGTATTCATGTATTGGTAATAAGTTTTGAGCGGCTCGTAATTTCGAATGTACTTGAACCGCTGATCTCTGGCCATGCGGATAATATCGTAGCGTTCATCCATACGATCGCGGGCCCCAAAAACATAGTCTCTCGCAGCGGCTGCGTTGGGCCCTAAAAACGGTCGGCCCTGAATATGGTCCGGAACGTCGACACCTGCTAAATTGAGCACGGTAGGACCAAAATCGATTGAGCTAATCAGCTGTTGGGATATCATGCCCTCAGATCCCTGTCCTCCGATCCTCAAGGATTCGGGTATACGAACGATAAGGGGAACCCGAGTCCCCGAGTCGTACAGCCACCGCTTTCCCCTTGGGAGACCAACGCCGTGATCAGACCAGAAGAATATAACCGTATTGTCATAGAGCCCATCTTCTTTCAATTGAGCGATAAGTTCCCCCGCCCAATGATCCATTGCCGTGATCAACTCGTAATTGCGTTTCCAATCCTCGCGAGCCCGAGGCGTATCCGGGTAGTAAGGAGGAAACGTAGACAAAGCATAAGCATCCTGTCTTTGACTGGGATCGAGGACTTCCGTAACTGATCGGTACTTCGCCTCCCCGGCTATACCACTTTCATGGCATCCTGTGAAATTGAATACAGAAAAGAAGGGTTGATCCTTGTCTTTACGTTTCCGCCAATGGGCCCTGCCGCTCGATTCGTCCCAAACGCCCTTCGGGGTCTCGAATTGATAGTCCTGCTTGCTGTTATTCGACGTGTAATAACCAGCCTGGCGTAAATAGGCTGGAAAGGGAACAATCTGGTCAGGCAAGCGAGCGTTGCCTCGCATGTGTTGAGTGCCAAGGGTGGTCTGGTACATTCCCGTGATGATTCCGCTGCGGCAAGGAGCGCAAACTCCTGCCGTCGTGAATGTATGAGTGTACCGCACGCCCTCGGTTGCGAGTCGGTCTAGATTTGGCGTAATCGCGTGTGGATCTCCAAAACACGCAATGTGCGGACTGATATCCTCGCAGCTAATCCAAACAATATTCGGCTTCTCGGCGAATGAAGCTGTTACAATGCTAAGTATGGTGACTATCGGAATAAAAGGTTTCATTTGGAGGGATGGCATGATTCTACTGAGCGATACCGTCTTCTAGATGAAGCGCTATTAGCGACGCGAACTCAAGGATCCAGTTCAGTTTGGCGGTGGAATCAGCCCTCGATGGACATCGCTCGCTGAAAACCGTCGACAGATTCCCTCACGCCGTATTTCCAAGAGCCCAATGATTTCCGAATCGCGCCGCATCATAACAATTCACTCAGACACGATTGAGCTCAACCAGCTGCTTAAGTTCGAGGGGCTGGTATCTAGCGGAGGCGAGGCCAAACAGGTCATCAATGACGGCCTTGTGAGTGTCAACGGGGAGACGGAAACGCGAAAACGCCGAAAACTTGTCCACGGCGACTCTATCGCATTCAACGGAGAAACCTATCAAGTGGAAGGTTCGACGGCTTGATTTAAACAACGCTAGCGCGGGAATAAGTATCCCTGCGGACAGATAGGTTAAGGCTCTGGGACAATTCATCAACAGCTCTTAGAATTTTTCATCGACGGCAAGGCGCGGAACGGAAAAACTCTGGCAATATCGCATGAAGCAATACCTCGAACTGCTCCAACACGTTATTGACAACGGCCAATTCCGAGACGACCGCACAGGTACAGGGACCTTTTCCGTATTTGGCGCCCAGCAACGTTTCGACCTACGCGACGGATTTCCTTGTCTGACCACTAAGAAACTCCATCTCCGCTCGATCATCCACGAGCTTCTGTGGTTCCTAAATGGGGACACCAACATTAAGTATTTGAACGAGAACCGCGTCACGATTTGGGACGAGTGGGCGGATGAAAACGGGGGCTTGGGGCGCGTTTACGGGGCTCAGTGGACCGATTGGAAGACCCCAGAGGGGGATAGTATCAATCAAATCGAACAGGTCATCGACCAGATCAAAAATAACCCGACTAGTCGGCGCTTGATGGTCAGCGCTTGGAATCCGGGCGAGCTGCATCTGATGGCCCTGCCTCCTTGCCATAGCTTGTTCCAATTCTATGTGAATCCCGATCGCGGCGAGCTTTCCTGCCAGCTCTACCAGCGAAGCGCGGACCTCTTTCTGGGGGTGCCCTTCAATATCGCCAGCTATGCGCTACTAACGATGATGGTCGCTCAAGTCTGCGATTTGAAACCTGGCGATTTCGTCCATACATTCGGGGACCTTCACCTCTATGCCAACCATATCGAGCAAGCTAAACTACAATTGACCCGAGAGCCCAGAGGGCTGCCAACCATGCGCATCAATCCAAATGTGAAGGCTATCGACGCCTTCACCTTCGACGATTTCGAATTAGTCGACTACGATCCCCACCCCACGATTAAGGCTCCCATTTCCGTTTAACTGATTCCGTAGGGTCGTCGCTCGCGGCGACCCACCTGCGACGAGCACGCGGCATTTCGCAAGCGACAGCCCTACAACGAAACGCCCATTATGTCACAATCCGCCCCCTGGAAAGCGATCGCCGCGATGAGCGAAAACCGTGTCATCGGAAACGGGAATGAAATACCTTGGCGTATATCCGAGGATTTCAAATGGTTCAAAGCCACCACTATGGGCGGCGTCCTTGTAATGGGCCGCAAAACTTGGGACAGCATCGGTCGCCCGCTTCCAGGCAGAAAAACCGCGGTCGTCAGCCGATCCCATCCCGACCTTCCCACAGATGTCGACTTGCTAGATAGCCTGGAAGCGATCGAATCTCGAAACTACCAGGATCAGATTTGGATTTGCGGGGGAGCTGAAATCTACCGTCAAGCATTGTCCATGTGCCATGAGCTCTATCTGACGCTTGTCAAACGGCGAGTCGAGGGTGACGCTTTCTTTCCCGATTTCGAAGACAGCTTCAACTTGGACGAGGTTATCCGAGACGAATCCGAATTCCAAATACGTCGCTATAAGCGTAAGTAATTGATTTCGCTAGGATAAGCACCGCTATCCCAAAAACGCGCCGGGACGTCGCGTTCCACCCTCTAGCCTAGTGAAATACTTGGTAGAGCCCGACCTCCGTGCGGGCTTGAGTCGACCCATTTAAGATCGCCTGGAAGATCGGGCAATACCCATCAATACGATCCCTCCGGCCCCCTACCTCGCTGGTCGAGACACCTGCTTTTTAGCCGGCGGCTCTTGAGCCAATAGCTCGAGCATGTCGTTCAGAACTCTGGGCTTGGAGCTCGCCAAGTTCTTCGTCTCCAAAGGATCTTCTTTGTAGTCGTAAAGTTCGTACACAATCTCGCCTCGCGCTTGCTCGTGGGGAATCCATTCCACCAGGCGGTAACGTTCTGTGCGAATCGCCCTACCCAGATGGGAGCGCTTGTTGTAGGCATGGTATGCATATTCCCGAATCCGCTTGCCCGGACTTTTCAACACCGGTGTTAAATCGATCCCGTCAATAGGCTGGGGACCATTAGGTTTCGGCAATCCTGCCAGTGATGCCAAGGTGGTGTATATATCCACTGTCTCCGCCAGCTGCTTGGAACTCGTTCCTCCTTTCGTCACTCCCGGAGCATGAAAGATGATTGGTATGCGGTTCGCCTGTTCGTGATTCGAATGCTTCGTCCAAGAACCGTGGTCTCCCAAGTGCCAGCCATGATCCCCCCAAAGGACGATGATCGTGTTTTCATCCAGCCCGAGCGACTCGACTTCATCTAAGACTCTCCCCAACTGAGCGTCCATATAGCTAACGCTCGCGTAGTAGCCGTGGATCAGATCCCGCTTCAGGTCATCCTCAAAGACAACGGTGTCTACCGGAACTGGCTTGAAAGCCGTGATCTCCCCACCGCGTTTCACCGCGAAAGCCGGGGCCCCTTCCGGGGCTTCTTCGAATTCCGGCATGGGCAAATCATCTCTGTCATACATTTCCCAATGCTTTCTTGGAGCGGAAAAGGGCAAATGAGGCCGAACAAACCCGACAGCTAGAAAGAAGGGCTGATCTGGATCAGTAGAGAGCTCGCGCAGCCGATCCACGGCATGGGTGGCTATGCGTCCATCGGCGTAAGCTTCATCTAGCACATCCGCGTTTTCCCAAGCTGCTCCACGTGGCAGGCTTCGTATTGGCCGACTGAATTCATTAGTAAACAGGGCCTCTTCCCTAGTGAGCTGCCGATGTGTACTTTCGGGCAGCACGTATTCAATGACTTTGTCCTTCAAGTGAGGGACGCTCCACGACTCATCATCATTGGTATTGCCATGCCCGATGTGAAAAACCTTCCCCATTGAGTGCGCGACATAGCCGCTCTTTCGAAAGTGCTGCGGCATTGTGACAGCATCCGGATACACTTCACGAAACTGAGTGCCGAAGGAGTAGAACCCCGTAGAGCTCGACCGGCTTCCCAGCATCAAGTTGTAGCGCGATGCCATGCACACCGATTGATTGCAGTAAGCCAGATCGAAACGCATACCCATTTCCGCCAGTCGGTCTATGTTCGGGCTGACGGCGACCTCGTCTCCGTAGCATCCCAAAGTCGGTTTCAGGTCGTCTATCAGAAGGAGCAGCACGTTAGGTTTGTCGGCCGCAGAGGCGAACACGGCAGAAACAAGAAATAGGATAGTTGTCTGGGTGCAGGCAGAGATCGAAAGAGGACTAGACATAACGAGTAGCTTAAAGTCCGGTCTCTGGCAATCAAGCGATCAGTTTCCACAATTACCTATGGAATATGAACATCAGCTCAGAGGGCCTTGTGCCCTCTATCAACTTCCTACCGCTTCTACGCACAACGAACTCAAGCGGGTTCGGGAAGGGATCGCTTACCAAGTCATCCGAAGAAGTGATCAGACGACTGAGCCAGTCGTCCCAATCAACGTCAGATCATCGAACCTAATGTAACACCGGGACACCTATTTGGCCGCAACGGCGCCAATCTAGCAAACGCGAGTGAGCATTTTTAAAAATTCAGCGCCCCCCGAACTCGCGTTCGAAAATCTCCCACAGCGGATTTTCGCCTTCGATGGTGAAATCGTTGTACCCTTTGGTTCCCGCTTCGATCTCCTGCCAGGCTTTCCACTTTAATTTATCGGTTCCTAGCTCGTAGTTCATACTATCCCATCCTCCGGCTCGGAACGAGTAGAATGCCCAATGCCATCCAGCATCGTTGGCCAGTCCGATCACGTCCGATAAATATTGCTTCGACCCCTCGACTTTTCTCCCGCAGCCGAATTCAGCAAAATGTATCCGGTTTACGGGGATGCCATGTGTTTCCGACCAATCTCGAACGGGCTGCATGCGGGCTGACACATCAGCGATTGTCCAAGCTTCCGTTTCATCGCCATTGCCTGACGGCATGCGATCCGGATAGGCAAAACGGCCATTGTTCACCCGAAAGGTCGTGAATATCCAAGGTTCGTAGAAATGAAATGAATACAACACCGCGGGATCTTCTATAAGCTTCAAAGTATGGAAACCCTCTGGATTCGCATGGAAGCGGCTGTCGACAAAGACTGGGGTCTCTTTGTCGACGCTTCGAATCGCCGACAGCATTTGGACGTAGAATCGATTCAGGTCGGCCACGCCACCTTCATTCTCTTCCAGCCACTTGTCGAATCCGTCGGTCTGTCCCGCTTGAAAGCCCGCTTCCCGCTCAGGGTGCGGCTCGTTGACGATATTGTACCCCACGATGGCCGGATGGTCTTTCAGCTCGAATGCCAACTCCTGCCAAAACGCCATGGCTCGATCTTGAAAGCCATGGTCATTCCATAAGCGAAAATCGAATTCCATGTTGTTGTGCTGGCGCCAACGTCGACCGGGCAGGCTGAAAGTCGTCAGCACGATTTTGACGCCGTGCCTCTCGGCTCGATCAAGCACGATCATCAGTTTTTCCAGGTCCCCTTCTGGAATGCCGAAAAACTTTTCCGCGTCGCCCAGCAAGAAGTCCCGACTATCGGATTTCATATTATTAGGGGATAGTCGAATATACTCGATGCCGACTTTCGCCGCTGCCGCAAACCACTCGTCGGTACCATCCTCGGCCCCGCCATTGGCCCCCCTTCGTTGCTCGTCCCAGAAAGCGAGCTTGGAGTTGGCGTTTGAGTTCGAACTTAAAATAAAGCAGACGAGAGTCGCCACGGCGAATGCGAATTTTGGCAATACCATGTCTTCAGTCCTAGCGATGAACCCCCTACGGACAACGAAATTAGAAACCAATATGGTGACAAAACCGGGTTACAAACGCCCTTCACTATCAGCTTGCCAAACCCCGAGCCGTGGGCTTATTACCCCTTCTCTTTTCTGAGCGGGCCTGTAGCTCAGCGGTTAGAGCAGGGGACTCATAATCCCTTGGTCGTGGGTTCAAATCCCTCCGGGCCCACCAACTTTCAATCTGGCTTTCGGCTAGAGCAGCCCCGACAAGGTCGGGGTTGGTCGTGGGTGTCAGGCTCAACGGCTCAACGGCTCAACACCAATTACGGGGGACCTTTGATTTTTTATCCGCATAAGGCTCTCACTCTCATTCTGTAGTTGTTGAAGTTTCTGAAACCGAAGGCCCTTCTGGAGATCATCTCCATCTTGTTGTGATAGCCTTCGGTGATGGCGTTGTTCCTGGTGAAGCGCCACATGCAGGCGATCGGCTCGGACCACTTCTCGAAGGTATGGCCCAGGCTGGCGAACTCCTCGAAGCCGCTGCTCTTGAGCTGCTGGAGCATTGCGTCGAAGGACTTGGCGTGACGGCGGCATTGCTTGGCTGTCTGATGCTTCTTGCATAGAAGATCGTGCAGCTTCTGCTTGAAGCGGTAGATCGCCTCGATGGCGGGATGCTCCTGGAAGTACTCGCCCAGCCGGAGGGCCTGCTCGGGCTTCAGGTTGCGGGGATGGCGTCGCATCAGCGAGACCAGCCCCTTGTTGAGCGAGCCGGTCGCGTCGAGGCGCCGCCACAGCTTCATGAAGCGCTCGCCGAGCAGGCGCACGACGTGGAAGCGGTCCGCCACGATCCTGGCCTTGGGGAAGTGCCTTCGAACCAGGGACCTGTAGGACTCGGAGAGGTCGATGCACACCAGCTCCACCTTGTCCTTGCCCTTCAATGAGTTAAGATAGCCGCCAAGGGACTTCTCGCTGCGTCCGAGGGTGACGTCGAAGACCTTCTTTCGCCCCAGGTCGCAGAAGGTCGTGGCGAAGCCGTCCTTGCGGGTGAAGAAGTGCTCGTCTATGCCCAGGAGCTTCGGACAGCTCGGCAGAGAGCGCTCCTTCGCCCGGCTGTCCAAGCAATCCCGATACCATCGCTCCACAGTGGCCGCTCCGATCCTCTCCCTGCTCGCCAGGGTCTTCTGGCTGAGCCCGTCGCCGTGCATGCGGCAAACCGACCTGCGGAAGGGCTCGCTGTGGCGCTTCCAGGGCAGGACCGCCTCGAAGCGCTCCCGGTACTGCCTGCGGCAGCCCAGGCACAGGAACTTCCTTCCCTTGAGCAGCAAGTACAGGGGCTTGGCGGCTCGGCTTCCATGCCTGACCTTGCGCTCGAACCAGCCCTTGCTGCGCCTGCCGATGCCCCCGCAGCGGGGGCATCGGCAGGGCTTCGCGTTGACCACCTTATATACAAGCGGCCTGCGGCAGACCACCGCTTCGAGCTTGTATCCGGCAAGCCCTATGACATCTTCAATGCTGGGCATCGTCTCTTCCTCGGTTCTGTTTTTCACACATCATTATCGGCAATAAGGGGCGATGTCCCCCGTTATTGAGGAAGAGCCGGGTGTCAGGCCTTCTCGCTTCGCTCGTGAACAAATCCCTCCGGGCCCACCAACTCAATTTAGTGAAAAACAAACGAGCATTCTTTCGCTTTCCTACTCAGGTCGAACTAATTGTAGTCTGCAGCTCGCCGAAGCCAATCGACAAAACGACTCTTTAGGTCGGAGTATATTTCCGGATGTTCGGATGCTAGATCCGTTTTCTCTCCAAGGTCGTTCTCCAGATTGACCAAGGTAAAATCCGAGGAATCCGCATTTCGAGCGGCTTTGAGAAAGTCGCCATTGTGATTTCTCGTATCGGCGACAATCTTCCATGGGCCATGAAGCGCGCCCTGTTTGCCAAAAAGATCCCAAAAAAGGTAGCGGTCGGGAATGGATACTGTCGCCCCTGACTTCAAGTGGTCGAGCAAGGTGATTCCATCTACATGAAGTCTACCATTTTCTTTAGGTATCGCAATACCCGCTACATCCAAAATCGTCGCGAAAAGATCGAAGTGAACGGCATCGGCAGTCGAGACGGCCCCCGCTGGTATCGTTCCCGGCCATTGCATGACTGCAGGCACACGAATGCCGCCCTCCCAAGCTTCTCCCTTGCCTCCCCGTAAGGGTCCATTGTTGCTAGGGTAGGTGTGGGTAATCCCTCCATTATCGGAAAGGTAGATGACCAAGGTTTCCTCGGTTAACTCCAGTTTTTCCAGCGTATCCAGCAAATCGCCTACACGGTCATCAGCATGGCTCATTACCGCATTGTAGTCTCGCCTAGGCTGATCGACATCAGCATCTTCATAGCGTTTCAACCAATCGGACCGAGCTGAGTCGGATTCGCGTTTTTCGGTTCTCAAAGGTCCATGAACAGCATTGAAAGCCAAGTAGCAGAAGAATGGCTGTTCCCGGTTTTCCTCGATAAAACGGATAGCCTCATCGGCAAAAAGATCCGTGTAGTGCTTACCCGACTTCAATGGTTGACCATTGCGTTCAATCCGTGAATTTTTCGTCCAGCGATACGGATGGGCTCCTCCGAGAAATCCGACAAACTCATCGAAGCCTCTGACATTGGGCACATTTTCCTCGTCGTATCCCAGGTGCCACTTGCCGAATAGACCGGTTGCATAGCCCCCACGCTTCAAAAACTCGGGCAGCATGCGGACGTCGTCATGCACAACACGCGTATCCGGCTTGATCACCTTTCCAGTTGATTCGTCCGATTTCGGACGCGACGGCCCCCGCCACATGCCGTTGTAGATGCTGTAAGTCCCCGTGATAATGCTGGCGCGAGTGGGCGCGCATAGGGGATTTACTCGGAACTGGTTGAATTTAATGCCCCGAACTGCAATTCGATCCATAACCGGCGTCTTCAAATCGGTTTCTGGCCAATAGCAGCTGGCATCCCCGTAACCCTGGTCGTCGGTTAGGATAAGCACTATATTCGGGTTCTCGCGAGTGGCGAAAGCAGTCGTGGAAATGGCTAACACGACTAGACCGCGAGCGATCCACTCTCCTGCATGAGCCAATATAGAATAGTCAGTCAGTCTGGGCATCACTTCTTATCAATCGCGCTTAGAGGCGATCTCGGCCACCAAATTCAATCCCGACATATTTAAGCACACTTAAGCCCCCGCCCCGCTCTGAGTAAGTCCCTAAACAACAGCAACTACTGTAAAAATTCCCAACAAATGTAAAGAGGACTTACAAATTCAGGTCGAGCGCTAGCTTCGAAATTTTTCGGTCAAAAATATGTGGCTACTTAAGCCCCTACCTGATAAGAAGATAGGAAGACCTCCGTGCTATTCGGCAACGATTGGAGCGATTACTGCTAAATTGCTTTCGATGAAAGGATTGAGGACCCCGTCTAGTAGACTATTGCCGGTTCTCGTGATAATGGTAACAGCGGCAGTATCGCTGGAGTCGTTGGCTTTCGCGGACGGGGAATCTCAATCCAGCTTAACCGCCCAAATGGCAGAGAACCCATCGAAAGGGCTGACCCTAGTCGCTTTGGGCGTCTGCCTCGTCATTTTCGCGGTTTTCCGAAAGCGGCTCTTCAGCTGCTGATTCTGGGAATGGGCAGTAAGCGTTCGATGTGGCCGATCGAAGGCTCTAAGCCAATCCCTGTTTGAAGCCCGACTCTTGACCCGTCTCCTGGGAGCTGGCCGCTTGAGCCGGTTGTTACTCCTCTGGTGGAGTGGCGGTAGTCGAGCTCGATGATTCGGCCAGCTCTTGTCCTGATTCGGGCCCAATCGAAGAATCTTGGTTTTCGGTTACTCCCTCGGTATCTGAATCGTCGGATCCAACTCCGGCAGCCAGCTGCTGCACAGTCGGATTCCAAACCCCTTGCTGATGCAGCCGGGCGGTCTCTTGGGCATCGGAGATGCGACGATCACTCGCCGCTTTGCCAGGACACCAGCGGCCGAAACCTTGTCGAACTAGGATGGCATTAAGATACTCGTCAGCCATCGAATAAATCTCGGCGATAAGTATATCCCCAGTCTCTACAGATTGAGGTTTCACGCGCACCCGTTTTCCTCGAACTTCCGAGTGGAGGAATTCGAAGATCTGGTAATCGAGCATTTCTCGTTCAGAGGCCATTTTCACTCCATGAAGCCTAACGACGTTCGACCGACGATCATCGAATTCGATAAAGAAGGCGTCTTTATTGAGTACTTCTTTGACTACGCCCTCACGCTCCTGCTTCTCATTTTTCTGATTCACCACGAAATACGCGGCCAGCAGGGCTAATCCGATGACTAGCATGGTAGGGACTAACATACTGGTTATTCAAACGTTAGCAATTCGGGATACCTTTGCCTTGGTTACTATTTCTGGCCGGCTTATACCGGCTTTTTACACATTTATCTCTAAAATCCGTCTGCTGCCTCGCTCGACAACAATCCCCGCAGAATGGTCGAGATTCAGCCACGCTTGACCTTTCACCACCTTAACCCTCAAAAACAGCTCACAGAACAGCCTTTTCCTAGCCCGCCCAAGGCCATCGCCTAATGTTAAACGCAGAAACCATAACCAGTCTCCAGAACGCCCGTATCAAAAACCTGGTGAAGCTGCGAAATCGCCGGCCACGGGATCGGCAAAGCTTATTCATCGCCGAAGGGTACCGTGCTATTGGTCGCGCCCTAAAGAGCGGGGTCATCCCCGAGGAGGTCTACTTCTGCCCGGAATGCTTTCTCGGCGAAAACGAAATTCCGCTCATTGAATCCACTCGCGAAAAAGGAGCTACGCTATTCGAGCTTAGCAGGCCCGCATTCGAAAAAGTAGCTTATCGAGATCGCCCCGAGGGGATTCTTGGCGTATTCAAACAATGGAGCTATGGGCTCGATAACATTCCTTTGTCCCAAATTCCATTCTTGCTAATAGTCGAGTCCATCGAAAAGCCAGGAAATCTGGGAACCATTCTCCGATCGGCCGATGCTGCCGGTGTAGATGCCGTCATTTGCTGCGACCCGATAACGGATCTATTCAATCCGAATGTCGTTCGCTCATCGACTGGGGTGCTTTTCACTATGCCTACAGTCATGACCAGTTCAGAAGAGACAATCAAATGGCTTTCTAGCCGACGTATTCGTTCTGTGGCGACTACTCCCCATGCTCGTGACTTGCACACTGAGACCGATCTGACCGGGCCTCTAGCTATGGTAATGGGAAGTGAGCAATTCGGCCTATCGAAAACGTGGTTGGAAGCGTGCTCAAATCAAGCGAGAATTCCTATGGCCGGGCAAGCGGATTCCTTGAACGTAGCCATGGCTACTTTGATAACGCTTTTCGAAGCCGTACGCCAACGATCGCAATAGTCGTGGATATCAAGCAACTTCAGAAGAACTTCGAATCGTTGGCTTCAGAAGATCCACTGTGGACCGTGCTGTCCGATAATTCCAAGCGAGGCGGGCGATGGGATGTCGAAGAATTCTACGCCACTGGAGAGCCCTTAATCGCCGATCTCGGTAAACGGCTTGAGCTAGCGGGACTATCCTTCCAAGGAAAAACGGCTATCGACTTCGGCTGTGGAGTTGGCCGATTGACCTTTCCGCTGGGCAAACGGTTCGCTCAATGCTACGGCGTAGATATCTCTCAGAGCATGGTTGACTACGCTAGAAGCGAAGTCCACAGGGGACCGAACTGCCAATTCATTGTAAACACTTCCGACCGATTAGACAGTTTTGAAAACAGTAGTATTGATTTTGTCTATACAGCAATTGTATTGCAGCACATAGCCCCCCGGTACATTTACAGCTACTTGAGGGAATTCTCCCGAGTTTTGAGCCAAGGCGGCACCTTAGCCTTTCAACTGCCAAGCCACTTGAATAAGCAGGCTTCTGCCAACCAGAAACCGCTGAGAATGCTGCAAAAACGGGCTTTCTATCGAGCAAAGAGTCTCAAACAGAAAATCTCCCGATGGCTCCCATTCATTAGGAGCGATTCCTACTTCGAGATAAACGCCATCCCTAGAAAGAAGATCATCGGCTTTCTAGAGTCCCAGTGCCGACTCAAAGTCATCGACTCCCAAGATTTTCCCGCTGCTGGGGATAACTGGATTAGCTACCTGTATCTCGCCCGCAAAAGCGGCTGAAACACCAAGTCAGTGTAGACAACAAAGTACCAGGTATATTGAGTGACGGAAGTATATTTTGATTAGTCTAAATAAATTCTTTGCATATCAAAATTCACGTTGACATACTCGCCATCAGGCGCAAAACGGTTAATCTATGACAACTCCACGAATCAACGACCGGGCTGTCTTTTTCGCTCTAGCTGGCATGGTGAGCGTCGCTACTGCGGCAGTCTGTATGGCAGAAGGCAAATTGCGCATCGCGGCGACAACAACCTTGGTAGCCGATCTAGCGGAGTCCGTTGCTGGTGATCATGCGATCGTGACTGGTTTGATGGGACCGGGAGTGGATCCGCATCTTTACAAGGCGACTGCGTCCGACATCAACACGCTCCAATCCGCCGACTTGATTCTCTACAACGGACTGCATCTTGAGGGGCGCTTAGCTGACCTGCTTGTGAAGCTAGGCCGTCGAGGAAAACCAGTATACGCTGTGACGGAGAACCTGCCTGAGGCAAAGCTTCTAGAGCCCGAGGAATTTCAGGGTCACTACGATCCACACGTGTGGTTCGATCCAAGACTATGGTCCCTCTGTGTTGAGACTGTGGTGGAAGCGCTCAGCTCGATTGACTCCCCAAACAAATCTCGATATGCCAAACAGGGAAAGTTGGTGAAATCTCGTTATCTCGAGTTCTATGATTGGGGGAAGCAATACATGTCTTCACTGTCTCCAGAGCAGAGATACTTGGTCACGAGTCACGATGCCTACAATTATTTCGGCAGGGCCTTTGATTTCCAAGTTATCGGCGTTCAAGGAATCTCCACTCAGAGCGAAGCCGGGCTAGCCGATATCGTTCAAATCGTGAAGTTCATTAGGGGAAAGGGCATAAAAGCCATTTTCGTAGAATCAAGCGTATCACCTGCAGCCATACAACGAATTAGCCAAGACTCGGGTGTATCTATCGGCGGCGAACTCTTTTCGGACTCCATGGGGACAAAAGGCCATATGGGCCAAGCCCGTGATGGATCTAGATTCGATCTCGGAACCTACGAGGGAATGGTTAAGGGGAATATTTCCACGATCACAGACGCTTTCGCGGAATAGATAATCCAAAAGTCGATGCACCCAAGATATTATATTCACCTCTGGGCAATTGTTACCACTTTTCTAGGTTTATCCACCATACGCGCATCTATTTTTTCGGTACAGCCAACTGGAACGTTGACCCTCGAAGGATGGTCACTCTTCGATGGCGGCGTTGATACAAAGGAAAGTTCTCTGGCCTTGTTTCATTTAGGGAGCGATTTTTCGTTTGCAGACAAAACCCATGCTCACTTGGGAGCCTTCCTGTTTTCGGGCGACAATGACGTGGATTCCTTCACTGGCGATTTCGGCGTCTATAGCAATGTCATCACCGATTCTCGCTACATCCTTTTTACAGCCTGGCTGCAAAGTGATTTCCAAGACTCTTCTTTTAGATGGGGCCAGCTAGCGGTAGATGAGACATTCTTCGTTTCTGAAACCGGCAGCCTTTTTATTAACGGGAATTTCGGGGCCATACCCACCGTTTCCGCGAATGTCGCCGCTCCAGTTTTTTCCGTCGGTTCGGCAGGGGCGGAGTATCGGTATAATGGGCAACAAGGATACTTCCAGTTCGGCGCCTACGCGGGCGATTCTGGTCCTGGCGATAGAGACGATCACGGGTTCAACTGGGAAGCTGGAGGAGAAGCAGGCTATTTCTTTATTCTAGAAAGAGGTCTTGATTATCAATTGAATGCCTCTCAGTCGGGAACCATCAAAATCGGAGGCTACTATCACACCGGCCGATTCGAGTCTTTCGAAACGAATCGCTCATCAACAGGACTCTCATCACTCTATGGAGTCATCGATCAGAAACTATCTGAATCGCTAAGCTTTTTCGCTCGAGCCGGGTTTAATCCGGCTTCCGAAAGAAGCGTGGTAACTCGCTACGTGGATATTGGAATGGCTTGGCAACCGTTTGGCGAAGCGCGATCTCAAGATCTTATGGGTATCGCTTATTCGCATACACGCTTTTCTAATTCATACGTCGAATCAGAAAACCTGGTCTCCAACAGTCGCAGCGAACAGGTATTGGAAATCACCCACTCCACGCAACTCGCAGGAGAGTGGATGATACAACCCTCCCTACAGTGGATCATCAACCCAATCAAGGCCACTGAAGATGCACTAGTCGGAGGACTGCGTTTATTTCGGAAATTCTGAAGGATTCCTCGATCGCCTCCAGCAAAGCGAACCCACCTCTATGTCTACGCATTCTCGCCCAGAGCCTACTTCCAAGACTCCCGCCCCTCTTGAAGTCCACGATTTAACGGTAGCCTACACCAAGCGACCCGTTCTCTATGGTATCGACTTAACCGCTCCCGCTGGTTCGATCGTCGGCGTTGTCGGGCCCAATGGAGCCGGCAAATCCACGCTCATTAAAGCTATCATGGGATTGCTTCCTACGGCCAGCGGTTGGATCAAAGTTTTCGGCATGCCTTTCCAGCAAGCGGTTACCCGTGTGGGCTATGTCCCCCAAAGAGAATCTGTAGATTGGGACTTTCCGGTTAATGCTATGGATGTCGTTCTTATGGGAAGATATGGACGGCTGGGACCCTTCAAGCGTCCGACCAAAGCGGATAAAGAGATCGCCATATCTTGTCTGGATAAGGTGAAGATGCTGCCCTTCGCAAAACGGCAAATTTCCAACCTCTCTGGAGGGCAGCAACAGCGCGTCTTTCTCGCCCGTGCCTTGGCTCAAGAAAGCGATCTCTACCTAATGGACGAGCCTTTCGTCGGGGTAGATGCCGCAACCGAAGCCGCCATAATCGAAATTCTTCGCGAGCTGCAACAGCAAGGTAAAACGCTTATCGTCGTCCATCACGACCTGACTACCGCCCCCGATTATTTCGACCGTATCCTGCTTCTGAATATGCGGGTGGTCGCCTATGGAAAGACACAGGAAGTATTCACATTCGAAAATCTTCAAAATGCCTATGGTGGGCGCCTAAGCATCCTCTCGGAAGTCGCGCTGAGCCGAGCCCAGAAAAAAGCGGAGGGCGATACGCCTGACGACATTCACCTATGAGAGCTTTCTGGAAGCAGGATTTTCAAGCGAAAGCCAACCTTTCTCGGATGCACCGGCACGAAAGAACTTCCGCGTTAGTTCCACACCTTCGATTATTGGTATCGATATTCCTTCTACTGACCATCTCCTCGGTCGCCCACGCTGCTAAAATTGGTGAAATCGCGGATACTTCGTGGACGGAGCAAGCCCTAGATTTCTTCGCCCTGAAACACCCGGCCATTCGAGCCGCCGCTTTAGGAACACTTCTAATCGGATTCTGCTGCGGAACCTTGGGCAGTTTCCTGGTTGTTAGGAAACTGGCTTTGCTCGGAGATACGCTTTCTCATGCAGTCCTACCCGGGGTCGCCCTAGGATTCTTGTGGAGTGCCTCCAAAGATCCTTGGGCCATATTCGTTGGAGCTACCGGAGCCGGAATTATGGGCGTGGCCCTCGTCGGATGGATCAAGCAGACAACCCGCCTCAAGGAGGACAGCGCCATGGGAATGGTATTGGCGGGATTTTATGGTCTGGGAGTTTGCCTCACCACCATGATTCAAAACATGGTGATGGGAAACAAATCGGGATTGGACAAATTCTTCTTCGGTCAAGCGGCTGCCTTGTCTTCAGGCGACTTGTGGCTGTTGGGAATTATATCTGCTATATCCATTATTCTAATACTTTTATTCTACAAAGAATTTTTGGCCATCAGCTTCGATATCGGCTTCGCCAAGGCAGTCGGCATGCCCGTGCAAGCCCTACACTATCTCTTAATGGCCCTGCTCACATTCGCCGTTGTCGTATCGCTACAGGCAGTGGGCGTCGTGCTTGTATCCGCACTGCTCATTACCCCTGCGGCAGCGGCCTACCTATTGACCGATCGTATGCATTGGATGCTGGTTCTCGCCGCTGGATTCGGCATGATTTCCGGAATTCTGGGAGCATTCATTTCCTACTTATCCAATAATCTGCCAACCGGCCCATTGATCGTGCTAGGGTCGACATCCATTTTCGCCCTTGCACTGGTATTTGGACCTAGGCACGGCCTGCTTACTAAAATTTTGCGGCGCAAGCGGCAGCGTAGGCGTATTGCATTGGAAAATACGTTGAAATCCGTATTCCACCTTTCCGAAAGTTCCAGATTCACCCGTAAGGAGTTCGATATCTCCGAATTGGCCAAAGAAAGAAACCAGGATCTCGCTTCCACAGAAAAAGAGATTCGGGCACTAGTTGCCGCCCAGTTAGCCCGTCACGTCGACTCTGAAGGCGATGCTGAATGGAGCGGCAAAGCGCGATTTCAGCTTAAGAAGTCCGGTTGGCATCGCGCCTGCGAGATCGTTCGCAACCACCGCCTCTGGGAACTCTACTTGACCAACGCAGCTCAGTACCAGAGCGATCACGTGCATGACGATGCCGAGGAGATCGAACATCTGATTGGAGAAGATATCGTTCAACGAATCGAGGAGCGGTTGAGAAACCCTATACAGGATCCGCACGGCAAGTTAATTCCTCGTAGGGACCAGATCACGGCTTAGGGAACGCATCGGTATGCAACGAGAAAGACTCATTCCCGAATTCGATTGGCACACGGTATTCGTCCAGCCGTGGTCGGAATACGCATCCAATTCCTTGTGGATTGTTCTCATGGGCTTTCTCGTATCCGGAACCTGCGGACTGGTTGGTTGCTTCGTTGTCCTAAGACGCATGGCTCTCGTTGGGGATGCTATCAGCCATAGCTTATTACCTGGGATCACCTTGGCCTTTCTGCTTACCCACTCCCGGGACACGCTACCTATGATGATTGGGGCGATTGCGGCAGGCGTGTTAACTGTAGCTCTGATCGAAGCGATTCGCTATACATCCCGGATAAAAGCTGACGCCGCTATCGGTATAGTGTTTTCCAGTCTCTTCGCAGTTGGAGTAATTATGATTTCCGTTTTCGCCGACAAAGTGGATTTGGATGCGGAGTGCGTCCTCTACGGCGAGCTCGGATTTATTCCCCTCCAGGAAGTAGCCTACTTTGGCGACCTGGCAATCGGTCCTGAGCCAGTAGTTCGAATGGCCGTAATCGCCGTAATTGCCATCATCCTTCTAATCGCATTTTACAAGGAAATGCTCGTCACCTCGTTTGACGCGGGATTGGCAGCGTCACTCGGGATCAGTCCCGCCCGTTACCAATACGGACTGACACTATTCCTTTCGATCGTAATCGTAAGCTCGTTCGAATCGGTTGGAGTCGTTCTCGTGATCGCTATGATAATCTTTCCGGGAGCGACGGCGTTGCTGCTAACCGATCGGCTATCCAACGCTCTTTGGATCTCAACGGCATTCACAGCCTTATACGCAGTTTTCGGATTCCACCTAGCAACCTGGCTAAACGCCTCAATTGCCGGGGGAATGACTGTCATCGCGGGTGTCCTGTTCGGGATCGTTTGGATGGCATCTCCGAATCAGGGCCTCTTTTTTCAATACCGTCGGCACCGCCACTCGAAAAACGAAGAGAATTTGGAGCCGATCAATCTTAGTTAATCTCGTTTTTGAATCTGAACTTCTCGACAGGCGAAGGCGTATTCGATTCTCGAGCAACCCGGGCCAGCGATTCGACGATCTCTGGTCGCCGCGGGGCTAGGTTTTCAGTTTCCCCTATGTCTTTGGAAAGATCGTACAGTTCCCAAGGACCTTGCGGGGTCTTATCTATATCATACTTGACGAGTTTCCACTTTCCTTTTCGGACAGCCACTCGGCCACCTCGTTCATAAAATCCCCAGAAAAGATGGTCATGCGAACGTTGCGACCCGGACCGAAGCAAAGTCGGGGCAAAAGATATTCCATCCAGACCGTCTGGAATCGAAATTCCAGCAATTTCACAGAAAGTTGGGAATACGTCCCAGAATGCTGAAATATGATCAGACTTCGAGTTGGGAGCTATGCGTCCAGTCCAACGGGCCAGCATGGGGACGCGAATACCGCCCTCATAGAGATCCCGCTTGAATCCGAGGAAGGGCCCATTGCTATCGAAGTAATCAGGATCCGCTCCCCCTTCCTTGTGGGCTCCATTGTCAGAGGTGAAGATGACCAGCGTATTCTTATCGATCTTGAGAGCCGCGAGCTTGTCCAGGATTTGGCCGACATGATCATCCAGCATTGTAACCATGGCTGCAAATGCCGCGTGACTTTCTGGCTGGGAACCGTATGGGCCATTTCGAAAATTTTGGCCGTCATCGGTTCCTTCATACGATTTTTCCGGAAGCAGCTTTCCTCTGAAACGGGCCATGTACCTCTCTGGAGCAAATAGCTCCGCGTGGGGGATCACATGTGGGACAAAGCAGAAAAAGGGTTGGTCTTTATTTTGTTCGATGAATTCCAAGGTCTTTTCCTGAATCAAGTCCGGAGCATACACTCCCTCGTCTTTTCCTTCATTGCCCTCCAATTCTACCTTATCCAGGTTCGACCATAGGTGATAGGGATAGTAATTGTGGGCTATTCTCTGGCAATTGTATCCAAAAAATACGTCGAAGCCTTGGTTCGTAGGATCGCCTTCAGATCCGGGGAATCCCAATCCCCATTTCCCAAACGCTCCGGTGACGTAGCCTTCCGCTTTGAGAACCTCTGCTATCGTCACGCTTTCGGCCGGCATAGCCATTTGACCTTCGGGTCTTATCTCGAAGTTTCCTCTGATAGGCGTATTGCCGGTATCCAGGCCCGTCATCAAACAAGATCGAGACGGAGCGCATACCGTGCTACCGGAATAATGCTGAGTAAACTGAATACCCTCTTTCGCTATGCGATCTATGTTGGGCGTTTGGAAATGCTTTTGCCCATAAAGGCTTAGATCCCCCCAACCGAGGTCATCTGCCAGAATGTAGACGATATGGGGGGGACGTTCTGCAAAAGTCGCCAGGTTTATGCTCAAGCAAAGCAGGGTGATTAGCGGGCGTATTGATAAACGGTTGCTCATATAGGATCAATTCACCCCTTTGAAGCCGATTCCTAGGCAAGATGCAAGGGCCCTTGAATCCTGAAATCTATTGAAATTTGGCCCCTTTTCCAAAATACCTGCACACCACTCGCTAACCGGTGGGAATCAGCAGCCCAAATCTGTCGCAACTATTGATGAATCGCTCAATCCGTCTCCTATTCCTAGCTCTACTCCAGTTTTTACTAACTATCGGGGTGGGAAATGCTCAAACCGCTAAGCCCAATTTCGTTTTTCTCCTTGTTGATGATTTGGGGTGGATGGGGCTAGGGTGCTACGGGAGCGATTTCCACGAAACCCCCAACATCGACGCCTTGGCCGCTTCCGGGGTCCGCTTTACGGACGCTTACGCCGCCTCGCCTGTTTGCTCCCCCACTCGAGCCGCAATTATGACGGGTCGATATCCGTCCCGAGTCGACATAACCGACTGGATACCTGGCCTTGTCCCCAAGCAGCCCAAGCTCTCGACCCCCGAAGACAGGGGCAATTTGGCTCTGGACGAAATTACCATCGCCGAGGCATTGAAGAATGAGGGGTATCAAACTTTCTACGCGGGAAAATGGCATTTGGGCAGCGAAGGGCATTTCCCTGAGAACCAGGGATTCGATATAAACAAGGGAGGACACAATAGAGGCAGCCCTCCAGGCGGCTACTACGCCCCATTCAAAAACCCTCGACTGGAAGACAAGCCAGATGATCACTATCTGACTGATAGGCTTACGAATGAGTCGATCGCTTTCCTAGATCAGCGAAATCAATCCCAACCCTTTTTCCTCTATCTGGCCTATTACACGGTACATACGCCTATCCAAGGTTGCGATCAGTACGACGACTACTTCGAAAAGAAAGCGAAATCCCTGAAGGGCAACGCCCCCCCTATCGTGGAACACGATGGTTTGACGCATTCGAGACAAGACAATGCCAAGCTGGCGGCGATGACCAAGTCGTTGGACGCCAGTGTCGGTCGCTTGCTTGATGCTCTCGAATCACGCGGGTTGGACGAAAACACCGTAATTGTATTCACATCGGATAACGGGGGCCTATCCACCAAAGCCACCCCAGGGCCTGCATCCGTCTTGCCACTACGAGCTGGGAAGGGATGGTGCTACGAAGGAGGTATTCGCGTGCCGTTGATCATTCGAGCTCCAGGTGTCAGCCAGCCTGGACACGTATCCAAGGAACTCGCAATCAGTATGGATTTTTTCCCTACGATTCTTGATCTTGCCGGCATTCAGAAGATGCCGCGTGTACATCGAGATGGAATCAGCCTGAGGGAAGCGATCAAAGGCGCTCACCTAAATCGCGACACACTGTATTGGCATTATCCTCACTACCACGGCTCAACCTGGACGCCTGGCTCGGCTATTCGTTCAGGCGATTGGAAGGCCATTCAATTTTATCACCATGAAAAAGCGGAGCTCTATAATTTGAGTTCCGATCTTGGTGAAACCCATAACCTTTCTGAATCTCGCCCAGAGAAGCTCCAAGAGCTTCTCAGCAAACTAGAAGAGCTGCAGAAACAATCAAAAGCCAAACTGCCTAAGCCGAAGACCTAAGGATAGCGAAATTTTAAATCTCGGCCGCGCTTTTTGCATTATGAAATCATTTAAAATCGTCCTCCTTATTGCATTCCTCTTCTCCGCCTGCCTCCTTGAAGGAGAATATCCGGAAAAGCCGATTCGAGTAATCGTTCCCACGGCCGCTGGTGGCGGGCACGACACCGTCGCCCGCGTTTTCCAACGGACTATCGAGGAAGCCGATCTGCTAAGCAAAAAGCTGGTGGTGGTCAATATTCCCGGAGCTGGTGGCGCTGTCGGCACTCGAAGGATAAAAGACTCTCCAAATGATGGATACACTATTGGAGTTTGGAATCCGAACGCCCTTATCTCGGCCAAACTAATGGGGATCACCAACTACGATCACACGGACTACGAGATCATAGCCATGACAGGGTATACCGATCTGGGCATGGGCGTCAAAGAGGATTCGCCCATAGAAAATGTGGGCGATTTGATAGACCTGGCCAAACGGAGTCCGGGCTCAATGAAACTGGCCACGGAAATAGGCACAGCCGCCCACATCATCCCCGAGATTCTAGCCGACAAAGGGGGATTTCAGTTTCGAGTCGTTCCCTCAGGTGGCGGCTCTAAGCGATTAGCCTCATTGCTTGGCGGGCACACGGACATTAGCCCTAATAAATTTTCAAGCTTCGGGAATTCGCCCGCTTCTGCTCTTCTCAGGCGAGAGAACGCCTCTCCTCCCAGACACTCCAACCGCACTGGAGAGCAGCATTAATCTAGCAATCAACGAATCGCGAATATGGCTAGCTCCGAAAGGAACAGACAATGCAAAACTGGAAGTGATTAGAGCCGCTCTCAAGGCCGCCATCGAAATTCCTGACGCGAAGAAACGATTGGAAGGCCTAGGCATCACTCCAATCTATGGAGATCAGGATTCCGTTTTCGCCGATATCGATCGTATGCGTGAACTGACGGAGCCGATAATACCCAAAATTCGCCGACGGTAGGCGACCGAATTACAAAGGCCGGGCTGTTTGAGGATTCGTCTTCACTCTATTATGGAGAGACAAGCAAGCAGCCCTACCTTATCTACGCTATGCGCTACCAATGTGGTGCAGGAAGGTATATATCAAGAATACCATTACAACGACGGTGAACCCTAGACCTTTGGCCCAGCTCCAAGCCCCTTCGGTTTCGGGCTTGAGGGCGACGTCTTCACGAGGCTTTTTTAGCGGATAGACCTTGCTCAGGATCAGCATGAGCGAGCAAATAATCGCGAAGATGATGGCCGCGACGTGAAGCCAATGCAGGTCAATGGAATTCGCGAATACGAAGTTCGCCAAAGCGAAAAGAATGATACCAGTAAACAGCGAAATTTTGGCAGCTCTTGTCGAAACGCTGGTCGTTAGCATACCCATGGCAATGATCGCCAAGATCGGTACATTGGTAACTGCCGCCAGCATTTTCATTAAAGTAAACAAGCTTTCCGCTTTTCCGATAAACGGAGCTAAGGACATTGCCACCAGGGCCATGATGATCCCAAATCGCTTGCCTACCCGTACGGTTTCCTCGTCTGTCGCTTCGGGTTTGATCATTCCGCGGTAGATATCCAATCCGAAGAGCGTGGAGGAGCTATGGAGCACACTATTGAAGGAGCTCAAGATCGCCCCGAAAATTACCGCTCCGAAGAACCCGACCAAAGCTGGAGGTAGGACTTCGGCAACCAGGCTTGGGTAAGCCAGGTCTTGCTTCTCCAAGTCGGGGCCGAACATTTGCAGGGCTATGATGCCCGGCAGCACCAAATAGATAGGCCCTGCTAACTTGAGACAGGCCGCAATTAAAATACCCTTCTGGCCTTCCTTTAGGGACTTGGCCCCAAAGGTCCGCTGAACGATCGACTGATTAGTACACCAGTAGTAGACATTGAGCAGCAGCATTCCCGTGAACAATGTGCTGAAGGGGATGTTATCGCCCTCTGCACCGAGCGGATCCAGTTGCTGGGGAATGTCCCGGACGATCGTTCCCCAACCCGCGAAGATATTACCATCGCCCAATGCGGCTAATCCGAGCACGGGAATCAACAACCCACCGATTAGCAAACCAAGTCCGTTTATCGAGTCGGAAATGGCAACCGCCCTCAAACCGCCGAATACAGCATAGATCCCTCCAGAAATACCTATGACCCACACCATAATCCAGGTCGCCGCGGTATCGCTCACGCCCAGCAATTCCGGCACATCGAAAAGTGTGTTCATGCCGATCGCTCCCGAATAAAGCACGAATGGGAGCAGGTTGGTGACTAGCGAGAACATGAAAACAGCACCTAAAAACTGACGGGTCTGCTTGTCGAAACGCCGTTCCAAGAACTGCGGGACCGTAGCGATCTGTCCCTTCCAATATCTGGGGAAGCAGTAGAGAGCCATCACCACCATGCCGACCGCTGCGATGACTTCCCAGGCGATTACTTGAGCGCCATGCGTATAAGCGTTTCCATTCAGTCCGATCAATTGCTCCGTCGAGAGGTTCGTCAGCATCAAGGAGCCGGCGATTACCCAACCGGTTAGCATGTTGCCTGCTAAGAAATAGCTCTTGCCGTGGGCGTGGTCGTCCTTGTGGGTCTTCAGGTAGGATACGACCGCTACGAGTCCTGTAAAAGCGATGAAGGAAATCAGGGAAAACATAATGGGAAGGGGATGACTGAGGGACCGGTCTAGGCCGCACCCCAAAAACGGCCCAGCTTAGCCTGTTCGGCAAGGATTTAATTCAAGCCGTAGGGGCTCCGCTTGCGGCGACCGCAGAGGAAATCAGGGCCATGGCAACACGGTCGCCGCGAGCGGCGCCCCTACGAATTTCGGTTTCTCGGAAATTCTCCGGCTCCCTAACGCACGCTGAAACGGTAGGCCGTCTTCGTGTCGTAGATCTCGCCGGGCTTTAATGTTGTCGAGGGGAAGTTCGGATGATTGGGCGAATCAGGATAATGCTGGGTTTCTAGACAGAATCCAGACCGGTATTCGTAGGGAACTCCGCTTTTGCCAACAATCGAGCCATCGAGGAAGTTGCCGCTATAATATTGGATGCCCGGTTCCTCCGTCCATACTTCCATGTATCTCCCACTGGAAGGCTCATAGACGCTGGCTGCCAACTCCATCTCCTCGCCCTGGCGATTGAGCACCCAATTGTGATCATATCCGCCCCCAAGGCTGATTTGCGGATGGTCATCGTTAATGCGATCCCCGGGCTTGTTCGGCTTTGTGAAATCAAACGGGGTTCCCTTAACTGACAGCAGTTCTCCCGTCGGTACCATTTGGGCGGTGATAGGCGTAATGCGGTCGGCGTTTATCATCAGTTCATGATCCAGCGGCGTGCCCACGCCCTCCCCATTCAAGTTAAAGTAGGAGTGGTGGGTCAAATTAATGACAGTCGTCTTGTCAGTCGTCGCCCGATAGGCCACCTCCAACGCATTCTCATTCGTTAAACGATAAACAACGCGTATGCGAATGTTGCCAGGGTATCCCTCGGCACCATCTGGATGAATGTAATTCAGCACCAAAAGGGCGCTATTCTTATTCACAATCGGCCGAGCGCTCCACAACACCTTGTCCAATCCTTTGTCGCCACCATGGAGATGAACCGGAGCCCCTCCCGCCTCGCTATTCGTGGTGACCTGATACTGGTTTCCATCTAATTCGAATTTTCCGTCCTTTATGCGGTTCCCGTAAACGCCCACGACACAACCAAAGTACGGCGAAACATCCAAATAGCTTTCGAGATTATCATAGCCTAGGACAACGTCCTCAAACCGCCCAAGACGGTCAGGTACGAGCAAACGGGTGACAATGCCACCATAATTGGTGATGTCCGCGGTCATCCCATTGGCGTTCTTGAGCGTGTAAAGATGTACCGCCTCCCCGTCTGGGAGCTCTCCAAATCGCTTCATACTCACCGAACATTCGTCAGCGAATAGGTCGGATAGAAACATTAATGAGAGGAGAAAAGCGGCTATCTTTGTCATTTTCTAAGCGATTGTAGCCAGTCTGAGAGGCTTATACCCATTCGGCTACAAGTTTTTTCAGAAAATCTATTTTATTTTCAATGAAAAAGAATTTTCTATAACCTATTAATGAACAATTGCTTAGAATCCTAATTCTTTTCCCCCAGAGCGGAAATTCCCTAAAATTACAACCCTGTAATCCAGCCGACCCCTTTCTGTAATTCTGTTGTGGTTTACTCAGTACAAGCAAAACGAAGAACACCTTCTTCGATCCCTTGAAAACCAAAAATTAAATAACTGGAGAAATCACAAAAATGAATACCAAGAAAATTATCACCGCATTAGCCGCAGTCACTATCATCGCCTCTTCCGCTTTCGCCGGAGCCGGTCACAAAGAAGGAAAGTACAGCCTCCGTAATCCGGAGAACGTCGTCGCCTTGATGATAAGCAACCACGACTTGAATCAGGACGGACGCTTGAACTCGACCGAGCTCGCCAAATCCATCGAGTCGCTCTACGAACTCCGCAACGACGCCATCAGCAATCGGCGCGAAGCGCTGGTCGCCAACGGAATCATCTCGCCGGTTGAAGCGCAAAACGGATTTGTCACGCTTTCGTTCCTGCCCGAAGACGGAGCAGCCATTCTAATGAACCAGACGGATGCCAATCAGGACAATGTCCTGGAAATCACAGAGCTTTTGAACTCACGCGAAGTTTGGCGGGAACTGAACTTGGGAACTCGTTCCTACTTCAGCCGCTGTTCATAAAGGAACTTTAGAAAGGAGTGGGCGTTTGGGGGAATGTCCACTCCAAAGGGAAAAGGGAACCAAGGCCGGGAGCGACTATCACTTCCGGCCTTCTTCTTTGCCTAACCAGGACGACTACTTCCGCTTTTCTGCAAACAAGCGCCAGCGTTCTTCATCGACGCCGCAATCTTGCATAGCCTGGCGGGATAGCTTGAAGAGCAGATCGGAAAGCCGATTTACGAACACGAGAATGGATGAGTCGACCGGATCGATACGGTTCAAAGTTACCAGTCGCCTTTCTGCTCGACGAACCTGAGTTCGGCAAATATGGCACAAAGCCGAAATTTCTCCCCCTCCCGGAAGCAGGAAATACTCGGTCTCGGATGCCAAGGTTTCTTCGATAGAATCCATCCAGGTTTCCATCCATTCAGTTGATCCCTCCGGCAGGGGCACCCTCGGCTTCGGCTCGTGTCCAGATGGCGTCGCCACGTGCGACATCAGATTCATCATTTCCGTCTGAATGCGCTGCAAACCGGTTTCCCATTGGTGGTCGGCCTCGAGTTTCGAACGCAGCAGCCCCAAAGAGCTGTTGGCTTCGTCCAATTCGCCGAGGCACTCGACACGCGAATCGTCTTTCGCCAATCGCTCGCCGCCTACAATCGAAGTCGTTCCTCCATCCCCTTCCTTAGTCGTAATCTTGCCTTTCATACCTCTTATCTCATCCAAACAAGTCCAATAACGATTAGTCGTATTTCGCTCGATGTCCAGACACTGCCAGATCCATACGGCCTATCCATTCAAGCAGGTCCCCTAAATTGGTAAAAGTCTTCGATGGATCCCCAATGATCGCTTGGTATGTTGGACCGCCATTCGCATCAGAGCCCACCGAAACTTCGAGCGCTACTTCATCATCGTCTCTTATTCCAAATCCAACTCGCTCCAGGGCCCGTCGAGCCCAATAACAGGCCTCACCATCCCCGCTAACTCTAGCGAATCTGTCGGGGGTTTTGCGGACTCGAAAACTGCCTGACTCCGCATCCCAGCCAAAGGATTCACCTTGAAACAATCTAGCGACGCTACCTTGCAAAACCAGATCTTCAGGCACCCCAGTCGTGAGCGTCCTTTCGAGATCCATTAGCCACAGCTTATCAGAGAAACTTAATGAAAGTTCGAGATCATGCGATGACGCCATCACCGCCAATCCTTGGGAATAAGCCAACTCCCGCAACACATTGACGATTTCCACGCGTCTCGGTAAATCGACAAAAGCCGTCGGTTCATCCAGCAGAAGAACATCCGCTTCCTGAGCCAAGGCCCTAGCGATTAGCGCCTTTTGTCTCTCTCCATCGCTAATCTCCCCAAAACGTCGATTCGCCAAATCCTGTATGCCCATGGTTTCAATCGCCCAGTCGATCCTTTCCTTATCATCCTTAGCCAATCCTCCCATTAATCCCGTATAGGGATGCCTCCCTAAAGCAATGAGGCCGTATACGGATAGCATGGCTCCCGGTAGTGAATCTGTTAGTACAACACTTATTCGACGAGCCCGCTCTCTAGGCGTCAAGTCTGACAAGGGCTCCCCTTTTAAGAAAACTCTTCCCCCCAATGGCTCGTCGATACCCGCGAGCGTCCGAATCAATGTGGACTTACCCACACCATTCGGACCCAAGAGACTCACAAACTCTCCGGGCTTTAGCGAAACTGACAGATTCTCAGCTACCTTTTGCCCAATCTCTTTGTATCCGATAACCAATGTCTCGGAATCTAGCACTGTATCATGGTGACTCATCCGCCAAACAGCCTCTGGTAGCTCTTCTGTTTTAACAAAGCGGCAATGATCACCGGAACCCCAATGAGGGCAGTGACCGAATTCAATGGTAGCGTCCCTTCCAAACCGGGCGCTCTAGCTAGAATATCTGAAGTCAATCCGACTAAAGCGCCCATGAGGATGGACGCAGGGACGAGAGCGCGATGTTCCGATGTCTTAAAAAGGTAGCGACAAAGGTGGGGGGCAGCGATCCCGATGAATCCGATGGGTCCGCAAAACCCAGTTACTACACCAGCTAGGAGTGACGCGCACCCCAGGATCGCCAATCGCGAACCCTCCACGCCGACCCCTAGAGACTTGGCATAGCGCTCGCCCAACAGAAATGCGTCTAGCCGCTTCACGAGCAAGATCGCCCCAATCAATCCTAATATGGCTATTGGAATGAAGAGACCTAGTTGGCCCAGGGTCACCGTTCCAAAATTCCCAAAAGACCAGTTGAAGAAGACCTGCAGGCGATCCGCCATGCTGTAATAGATCAAGATGCTGACGATCGAGCTAACCCCATAGCTGATCATAAGCCCAAGTATCAGCAAAGACATAACGTCCACTCGTCTGGACAGAATCAATATGAGACCTAGCGATGCGCCTGCCCCTATGGTAGCCGCTACCACAACCAGCAAGCTGCCGGTCAAAGGAGTTTGGCTCGCTAGCACAATTCCCCCAGGCCCGAGGACCAGCAAGGCTACAGCAACGCCTAAACTAGCCCCGCTATTGACGCCTAGAACGAACGGGTCCGCCAAGGGATTTCGAAACACGGTTTGCATCATCAAGCCAGCGGCCGCCAATGACGCTCCAGCAAACGCGGCTGTGACTGTGCGAGGCAATCGAAACTCCAAAACGATAGCTGAGTGCAGCGTACTGGCATCGTCAGATCCAATTAGGCTTTTTATTACCTCAAACAGTGGAATGTTGACCGATCCTAAGCAAATTCCTGCCATGAATGCCACAGCCCCTAAAACAATGAGACAGAAGAATGAGAAAACAATTCTGCTTCTATCCATATTCTTGCTACGCGTTATCTATCGCTGAGCAGCCGTTCATAGTAAACAAGCTCACGTTGGCCGATAAGTTCTGGATGGAAAATAGCTATCAGGTCGGCTAGGGTTTCATCCGGGCGCAAAACACCGCGTTCCCAAACTTCGTTGCCGCCACCGGGCCCGATACGCTTTGAGTTATTGTACACTTTTCCGTTCTTGAAGGCCCTGAATTCAACAAACCTGCGGTCCATCGATTCCAATTCCGCTAAGGACCTGGCCTGGCCCGGATGTATCCAGAAATCGGCATCTACGGCTTGAAAAAAGACCTTTTCCAAATCGACAGGCACTCCTCCAGAAGAATCGATTGACTGAAACAGGTACCGGCCACCTGCATCGTCTATCGCCTGGGCCGTGAAGCTCTTTCCTCCAGGAACGTGCCAAGCGCCCGCGAATGGAGCATTAGCTAGGACCGTCGGACGGTGCTCAATCGATTCCGTCAAGGCGGAAAGCTTCTCGTATCGATCCGCAATTTCATCGAAAAGGGCCTTTGCCATGGCGTCTTTTCCAAAGAAGGCCGCTGTAAATTTCAACCACTCAGCTCTTCCCAAAGGATGCTTCTCCATATAGCCCGCCGTGACCGCGACGGATTGCCCAGTTCGCTCCAATAGAGGGTGAGCATCGTGTTGAGGATCGCCCACCGCGCTGGCGAGAATAAGATCGGGCTGCAATGACAAGGTGACCTCGATATCTATCGAACCTTCCCCTGGTATCGACTTAGTGTACCCATTTTTTAACTGCTGTAACGTCTTACGGTCGCTAGCGTATTTAGCATGAGCGACTCCTATCAACTCTTGATACAAGTCCAAAGCTTCCGCATGGGCCAGATAGACCGTTCCCAAAATCGCCAGTCGCTTGACGGGCGTCCTGATGACACGGGTGTTGGGGCCCAGCTCAGGAAGTTCCGCCCCTCTTAGCGCGAGCGCGTACTGGAATAGCGTGTCACCGGATCCCCTCCAAGGATTTCGGACCGTAACTATCCGGTAGCTTTCGAATTCCTCTATGGAAAAATTCTCCGCGTACCGTAGGTCCACTGCTTCGCCCCGCACTCGGATGAGTGCAAAGAAAGCGACCAAGATTAATCGTATTAATCCTTTGGATATATATTTCAAAACAGGTTGATCCCTCTTGATTGCGGCTTTTCTAGAAGCCCCACTCCACCCCCCCAAATGCTGCCAATCCTCGGGCCTTGATCCTCCCGCTGAAGCTCGATTCGCTAGCGGTATAGTCTTCGTCCAACGCGTTCTCCACACGCAAAGTCCAAGCCATGGCCTCATTGATCTGATACCGGGAGGCGATTCTCAATAACAGATAGTTGTCCATGTCCAGACCCCCGAAAGTTTCTCTATCCAGTACGTAGTTCAACCCAATGTTCATGGAAATCCGCTGCCCAAACTGAATAGCGTTAGAAAAACTAAATTGATGCCGGGGAATAGCTGGCTGTCGAGTCGTAGAACCGAAAGCAAGATTCGTGGAATTCGACTCTGTCCACGTATATGCGAAGGTCGCCGTCCAATCTTCCCGGACATCTAGATCCACGTAGGTTTCGACTCCGTAATTCTCGGCTATGTCTCTATTTTCATACGTACCTTCGAATCCTTCGGTAGGCGTCCAAACGATTAGATTCTCGATGTCGTTCTTAAAGTAGGTGACGCCCACTCGATAGTTTCCTCGGTCCGAATAAGCGTCTAGACCGATTTCCCAGCCTTCGCTTTCTTCGGGCTTCAGGTTAGGATTTCCTAATGCGAAACTTGAAGTCGAAAAAAGACGGAAGAAATTCGGGGCTCTAAAAGCCGTGCCAAATGCTGCCCGAGCAGCGAAACGGTCGTTCAGGCGCCACAAGCCGTTAGCCCTCCAAGTTGTTTTCGATCCCGAGAACTCGTAGTCATCATGGCGGCCACCTAGCACGAGTTCAATGGCCTCGCCGGAAGCCATTTCCGCCTGGGCGAAAATGGCGTGGCTATCCCCTTCGCTCTCAGGGAAGGAATTGTCGTTCCCTTCCTGCCGCTCCCATGAAACTCCTGAAACAATGCGAACTGAATCCGAAGCTTCATAAGCATTCTGCCAATCAAAGGCCAAGTTTCCGGCGTCTCCTATATAGAGAAATCCTGTCTGTCGGTAGTATTCATCAAGCAACGACAATGTTGCTTTTTGACTCCATCGATCGCCCTCGGTTTCCAAGCACGCGCTTAGAGTGAATGTATCGCTCTGAATTCGGTCAGACGGTGGAGGCGTTAGGTCCCCGCCTGGATTGCTATAGTCGGTAAACTCGCCTCGAGAAGCGATCCCAACGGTCGTTGTATCTGACAGAGCGTAGTCGAGTCGAAACGAGTAGCTCTTCATTTTACCCTCATTATCCGCTCCCTCGTTATCGCTCTCCTGGTTTGCAATGTGAAACGAATAGTCTAGATCTCCAGACTCGCCCTGGCCCTGAACCGCTAGCAGTTGACTGTTGTACGATCCCGCTTCCGCAGTGACTCGATATGTCGGATCC
Source organism: uncultured Opitutaceae bacterium (assembly GCA_964521705.1). GTDB lineage: Bacteria > Verrucomicrobiota > Verrucomicrobiia > Opitutales > Opitutaceae > Pelagisphaera. The sequence continues at coordinate 46,968 of CAZFUD010000001.1, forward strand.
CCTCGTCCACGACGCGTTTCCAATCGTATGACACCCCCTATCGCGCTGGATCCATATAAGGTGCTTTGAGGACCGCGGACAATCTCTACGCGATCCAGATTGAATCCACTGGCTCCAGCCATGAAACGCCCAGCCGAAAAGATCGCGGAATTGGTCTTTACTCCGTCTACCATGCCCAAAACCCGCGTTCCCGAGTTTCCGCGAATGGTAATGTCCACGGTCGAGGCAAGGGCTTCATCGCTCGGAGCGAAAACGCCTCCAACATCCATGAAGCTTGTACGCAAGTCACGTATCATGCGTTCCTCCAATTCAGTTCCTCTGAGGACGTCCGCGCTGATACCCAGCGATTTCAGGGAGCGCTCGGTGCGAGTAGCTCCGATTATAAGCGGTTCGAGCTCGTAGCTCTCCTCCGCACTGGAGCCCGGATTAATCAAGCCTAGCGAAATCACGCAAACGCTTAAGCGACTGGCGATTATGATCTGCTTTTTTGGTTGGATTGTCATTGTTTATCTAATTAAGAAACGCAACGCGAAAAACTGAATACAAACAATGCTACCCAGAAAGGACCGCCCCGCGCTTACCACTACGGGCCGTTCATTCTACGCTAGTGAGACTATATAACGATTTCACTAGCGAGACAGCTGTTTATACCGCTCGTTTACGCGACAAGCTTTTGACTCCAATCATTCAACTGGAAGTCAGGTATTTTATCCGCAGACAGCATTAGGACTTAGAGCCAAACTAGTGGGCTCCATACCTCAGCGCGACTGTCGCCGATTCTCACGGCGTTTCCTGAATCTGCGGACCTAAAACGGGAAAGAACGGGACTATCTCGAAACGGGTTCGGGACAACTGACAGGGACCATGCCCAAGGAAACCTGCATACAGCAAGCCAATTCTCAGACTACGACAATCCAGAGAAGTAGCTCGACGATAGACTTACAGTTCCTTTGCCCAAATATTACGAAACTGGATACGGTTGGAATGGTCCTGCAGCTCGATGGGCATGGCTTCCTTTGGAACCGGAAGCGCTCGTTCCGCCTGGCGGTGAGCCGTTTGATGAATCAGCTCTTCATTCCTCTGGACGAGGATTCCATTTAGCCGAACCGTCATTCGGGCATTCTCCTTGAGTTTCCCATTTTCAAACCTGGGCGCCCGGTAGGTTACATCGTAGGTTTGCCATTCCATCGGTGGGCGAGCGGCGTTCACTCTCGGAGGCGACAATTTGTACAGCGCACCCAGTTCGTTCCACCTACCATCAAGCCCATAGCTGTTGAGGATCTGGGCTTCGTACCCCTGAAAGAAAAGTCCGCTGTTACCCCTGCCCTGTCCGCTTTTTCCGGGCTCCACGGGATATCGAAACTCCATGTGGTAGCGAACGTCCTTGAATTTGCGCTTGGTAAAGATCGCTCCGCCAATCGGAGGGTTAGCATTCGGGTTGGCCTTCGTGGGATTGATCTCCATGACACCATTATCCAGCAGCGTCCAAGTAACTGCTCGTCCGTCACCGTGCTGCCATTCATCGAAATCGCTTCCATCGAATAGACGAATGGCCCCTTTCGGAGGCTTTGCTCCCAAGGTTGGCGAACCGAGCTTGACCCGCTTTAATGAAAACTCGGCGACGTAGCTGCCAATCGCCCCTTTGCCTTTCAGACCCGATTTGGTGACTCGGAAGTTCCAATTCCCATCCTTGGCAACAATCTCATCCCCCTTTAATCTCGCCTCGCCGGAATAGTAGACGTCCGCTCGTAAATTGTGGTCCTGAGTGAACTTTATGCGGTAAAGCCCCTTATCGATATTGATCACCTGTGCGCACAATCTCGGATTGATCTCTTGGTAGCTCTTTTCCGGGCCGTTCAGCCACTCGCCAACGTAGTCCCCCATAAGGACCTTGTCCGCTTCAGCGACCTCCGTCCATTCGGGACCAGAGCCAGCGCCGAAAACGGTAGTAACAAAAAAGGCAAGCAGAGCTATGTAGGTGGTAGTTAGCTTTTTCATAATATTCGAAAACCGGGGTGATATGGACTGGAACTAGACACGAACGCCAGCCAAGTGACAAGTCTTCTCGAAGATGAAGATTCCATCCTGAGAGCGTCGACTCGGTCGAGCTGTGCTTAGTGAGTCTTAGCGATTCGATTGGCTCTTTACTTGCTCAAACCACTGATGAACACGGATGGACACCGATATCCTCATCGAACCATTCTCTTCCACTAGAGCTTGGGATTTTTGAAGTTCAAGATATAGCCCAATCTCAATCCAGCAGCCTCGAGTTAATTTAGCATCTGACCGATCTCTCGGTCCGTGATTTTTAAATTACCTTTGTGTCAATGATGATCTTGTCTAAGACGATGAGATCTGGAACATATTCGCCAACTTTCTCCGTCTTAAAGAAAATCCTGAATTTCTTTTGCTGCAGACGACAAGGAACGCCACGCAAACGAAATTCGACTACGAGTGAGTTTGCATACGGCTTCTCATGAAACCCATGGCCAACCTCATTCAGAACCTCCATAGCCGCTCCTACAATTTGCTGCGACTCCCGCCTGAAAATTGGTTCTCACACATCAGTGCTCATCTGTGTCTATCAGTGGTTCACCCTTCCTTAACCCTATTCGCTCCCTACAAACCTGGTCATAATCTACTCTTTATCCGGCCACTCCCAATGAGGAGCTTCGGCGATCATGTCGCGGTGGACGGCAATCATTTCGTTGGAAAGCCGCTCGACCAGTCCACGGTTTTCATTGGCCACATCGCGGCTTTGAGCTGGGTCTATTCTCAAGTTGTACAACTCGAAACGGTCCCAGGAGGACTCCTTGATGAAATCCATATCCGGCGCGACCATGGCGTGCGTTGAGGGCATCGTTTCATGGCGCAGATAGCCTAGCAAAACCCAATCGCCCTTGCGGAAGGCTCCCGCCGGCATTTGCTGGGTAATCCCTTGAGCTCTCTGTCCCGATCCGGCTATCGATCGATAGAAGTACCACAATAGTGGCTTATCTCGGCTCCAACTCTCACCGAACAATGCCGGACTGAAATCCACCCCGTCTATCGTTCTATCTTTGGGGAGCGAAATGCCCGTGATCGAACATATCGTTGGAACCATATCTACGAAGTTAAGGGTCGCATCGCAAACGGCTCCCGCGTTGATTCGCCCCGGCCAGCGCATCACACCGGGCTCGCGTATTCCTCCTTCGAATACCATAGACTTTTGGCCTCGAAAACCGCCATTGCTCGCGTCGTGCAGGGAGCCGTTATCAGAGGTGAACATCACTATGGTGTCTTCTCCTAATCCCAACTCGTCCAGCTTGTCCACCAAACGCCCCGCCGCATCATCCAGATTTTGAATGTTCGCCAAGTACTCGTTTCGCTTTTCGTCGAAATTGTACTGAGCGACCATCTCAGGCGGCGAGGCGATGGGAGTGTGCGGCTCTTGGAAAGCCGCGTACAGAAAAAAGGGCTCATCGCCTCGTCTGCCCTCGAGCCATTGTATCGCATCATCCACTACGATTTGGCAGGCATAGCCTTCAATCACTCCCAAAGGTTTTCCATTGCGATGAAAATTGTCCGGATTTAAATGCGAGGGGCGAGCGTTGCTTGAAGTTCCAAACGAGTAATCAAAACCTTGCTCCAAAGGCTGAGGCTGATCCGTCCCGTAACCACTAAGGTGCCACTTCCCGAAATGGGCGGTTTGGTAACCTTCGGCTCCGAGGATTTCAGCCAGCGTAATCTCCGAATCGGGAAGATGCATGGGATGAGGCACGCCATTCTCCGGCTGCGGCAAGTAGCTAAAAACGCCTACCCGAGAGGGATACCTACCCGTCAGTAAACCGGTGCGGCTCGGCGAACAGTTGGGGGCAGCAGCGTGGAGATCTGTAAATCGCATCCCTTCTTCCGCCAACTTGTCGATATTTGGTGTCTTCGCCTGGCCACCAAAAGAACCGAAATCCGAGTAACCGGCATCATCCGCCAGCATTATAACGATATTGGGCCGCGCCGATAAAACTGGGCCTATAGCTAAGCCAAGCCCGAGGGTTAGCAGAAAGAATTTCATATTGCGTAATGATGGAGTAGTTAGGTTTGTCGAAAGCTTAAGACGAGGAAATTCAAGCGATCGGATCCCAAAGCATGCAAAGTGATTCTAACTCCAAAGCCCTATGGCATAGCCCTTAGGCAACTTGAGAAAGGATTTTCCATTTCTTAGTCGCCATTTCAAACATAAGCCTGCAGGACAAAACTACCCCATAAATGTTTGCTAGGAAAATAAATCTCGTCCTGAAAATCACGCCGATTCTCGCTAACCACGAACAAGCCGCGTAAAAATTTGGGATCAGTCAAACAGATTGTCGATTCTCTCGGGCTAGAACCGCACCCAGAAGGCGGTTATTTCCGTCGAACCTATAAGTCGAAAACGATCGCGTCAATCGGCCCCACACAGGCCAATCGACCCACGCTCACGTGTATCTATTATTTGTTGACTAGCGATTCTCCGATTGGGCATCTCCACGTAAATCGATCGGATATCGTCCATTTCTTTCAAGGAGGCTCTCCAATCACGTACACCCTAGTGCCGCCAAAAGGAGCCTTGGAAACGGTTACGTTGGGAACGGATATTGCCGCTGGGCAAAAGCTTCAATTAACCGTGCAGGGAGGCTGGTGGAAAGCCAGCGAACTTGCCAGTGGGGAATACGGCCTAATCAGTGAAGCCGTCAGTCCCGGATTCAACTACGACGACATGGCTTTCATTAGGAAAGCCGATATCCGCTCACGATGTCCCGGACTTGAAGGGCAGCTGAACCGCTTTATATCGAAGCGTTGATGCACTAGGGCCAATCGCCGACAGCTTTCAGCAACTTGAGATAGTTGCAGGCAAGCAAGCGCGCCGAAACGTCGCGTTCCACCTATAAAGGAATGCAAAAGGTAGAGCCCGACCTCCGGGCGGGCTTAAGCTGCAGCCAATGCGCTTGCGAGGGAGCGCTTTCCCAAGATTTAAATTGATCGAGTAGCTAAGTCAGCCCACGTCCCTACAGATGCCGGCTCAAGAGATCCTTGAAATCCTCTAGTGTGGGCTTGCGCGGATTAGTCAGATGACAGTGATCCTTCATCGAGTAATCTGCAAGCCGATCCAAGTCGCTTTCAGCGATACCCAGACCCGACAAGGCCAACGATACCCCTAGTTGCGTATTCAGTTTCTCAATATAATCAATAAAACCATCAGCGCAGCCATGGTCATCCATTCCTTCTACCGGAATTCCCGCTGCTTGAGTGAGCAGGCGGAATTTGGGCAAGCAAAAGTCGCGGTTGAACTCGAGGCAAGCGGGCAGCAACACCGCATTCAAAGTCCCGTGGTGCCCCCCAAACAATCCGCCAATCGCGTGCGAAAGAGAATGGACGACCCCCAGTCCTTTCGCAAAGCCCATCCCGCCTAGCATGGCAGCGACCATCATATCTGATCTAGCTTCGATGTCAGATCCATCTTTGTAGGCTCTCAATATTGATGTGGTCGCTCTCCTGACTCCTTCCAATGCCAGTCCCTCTACGATGGGATTAAATTGGGGCGACAGGTATTCCTCTACACAATGCGTCAAGGCGTCCATCCCCGTTCCCGCCGTAAGGCTCTTGGGCAAGCCTACTGTCAATTCAGGATCGCAAATCGACATCGAGGGGAAGAGACGCGGCCCCACTACGGCGATTTTCGCTCCCTCGGTCTCCTCGATCAGTAGAGCTCCTCGAGCCACTTCGCTACCCGTCCCCGCTGTTGTCGGAATAGCAATCATCTCCGGCATAGGCTGAGTCATGCGAGACCAGCCTTTTTCCCGAATTCCATAGTCCCGCAATGGACCTTCGTGATGGACCAACAATCGGATTCCTTTCGCCGCGTCTAACGCGCTGCCTCCTCCAACTCCCACAACGCAATCACAATTTTCCGAGCGGAAAGCCTCTGCGCCCTTCCTGACATTGGCTTCAGATGGATTCGCATCCACCTCGCTGAAAACTGCTGATCCTTTCAGATTCGATGTATCTAGGATATCCGAAAAAAGGCCGTCCTCCAATAGGCCCGGGTCCGTAACCAGCAAAGGTCGCTTCGCGCCTAAATCGGCCAGGGCCTCGGGCAAAGCGGACACTGAACCCGAACCAAACTTGATCGTGTTCGGGAATACAAAAGTTTCCATTTTCTTAGCAATAGCCTAACCGCGCCCCACGAAAGGCATCTTCGTCGTCATCACGGTCATGGACAGGACATTGGCATCGAGCGGAAGGCTCGCCATATAAACGACCGCATTAGCCACATTATCCACCGACATGGTGGGCTCCACTTTCTTCCTCAAATCCGCCTGCAAAACACCTTGCTTCATCTTAGAGGTCATATCCGTAGTCGCATTACCGATATCGATCTGACCGCAGGCTATATCGTATTTGCGACCGTCCAAAGCCGTCGACTTGGTCAATCCGGTTATCGCGTGTTTCGTCGCCGTATATGGGGCCGAGTTTGGCCGGGGCGTTTGAGAGGATATGGAACCGTTGTTTATGATACGACCGCCCTGCGGATCTTGGTTCTTCATGACCCGAAAGGCCGCCTGAGTGCAAAGGAAAGGGCCCGTGAGGTTTACATCAACCACGGCTCGCCAGTCGTTAGGATCAATATCTTCCAGTAAGGCAGCCGGACCAAATGTTCCTGCATTGTTGAACAGGACATCTACTCGTTCAAAGGCCTCAACGGTCCGGGCAAACAGATTGTCTACCGAGCCCGCATCCGTAACATCTGTTGTCACCGCCAGAGCCTTGCCACCACCCGAGTTAATTTCCTCAGCCGTCGCATCCAAAGTTTCCTGACGCCTGCCGGCAAGCGAAACGGCATAACCTTCCTTAGCCAACGCCAATGCCACGCTTTTACCTATTCCGGATCCGCCACCTGTAATAATCGCTACTTTCATAAGCCTCTCGTTTAAGCTGAAATGTGAGCGAAGATCGAACTCCGGCACTGAGGCGAACGCAAACCTTTTGGCATGTGGTATCGTGGCTCCCGGCTGAATCCGGATCGCCGAACATAACGCGGCGGATTGGCCCGCAATTTCGGTTCTAAGTAGTAGCACAGGCATCCTGCCTGCGTTTTTTGTCGATCAGACATGAGCTGGATATCGCTGCGTAAAGCCGATCCCACACTCGCCGTTCCCGATAGGCTCCTTCATCCATGGCCTGTCAGGGCAAAAGGACCGCCCGAACTAGAACAAGCATCCTGCCTGGTTAGGACACAGGCTGGATGCCCGGGCTACCTCAGGGATCATCCTCCAGACTGGGCATATCCACGGCGTTGTCTCGGCGCTCATGCATGTTAAACTCCATCGATTTAGGGTAGCGCATTGGCAATCTCGAAACTCCATCCAACCGATCTAATTGTTCTCGGCTCAATTGGATGCGGCTAGCTCCAACGTTGTCACGAAACTGTTCAGTATTTCGAGCGCCCACGATTACCGACGTGATTGCCGGCTGATCCAGTACCCAACGCGTGGCAACCTGGGCCGGGGTACAGGAAAGCTCATCGGAAAGTTCGAGTACAACATCTAGTATTTCGTCGGCATTGGGAGCGAAGAACTGGGGATTAAACACCCATTTGTCCGCGGAACGCGTTCCCTCTATCTCGCCTCCACGATCTCTGTACTTGCCCGTCAATAAGCCGTTGGCGAGCGGGCTCCAAACCGCGACCCCCAAACCCTTGTACTGGCATAGCGGAACCAGCTCTTCCTCAATATCGCGGGTCAGCAGATTGTACTGCGGCT
>CAZFUD010000001.1:54778-65474 GCA_964521705.1 uncultured Opitutaceae bacterium
GCCCACCCACGACTATCGCTAATCCAAAGGGACTCCATTAGCCTCCAAGCCTCATAATTGCTACACGCGATATAGCGAACCTTTCCGGACCTAACTAGGTCATTCAATGCTTCCAGCATCTCCTCCAATGGCGTCTGCGTATCGACATGGTGAATATAGTAGAGGTCGATATAGTCGGTCTTTAAACGCCTTAAACTAGCCTCAATCACTTTGAAAATCCGCACCCGACTCATACCGGAATCGTTGACTCCCGAGCCCATCGGATTAAAAAACTTTGTGGCCAAAACCACATCTTCCCGACGAGTTCCGAGGAGCTTTCCCAACATTTCCTCGGATTGCCCTCCACCATAAGCATCCGCGGTATCTATAAAATTTATACCGGCATCGAAACTTATGCCCAGCATTCGCTCCGCTTCCGAGATGTCGGTATACGTTCCAAAGGTCATAGTCCCGAGACTCAACTCAGATACTTTCAAACCAGTTCGACCCATTCGTCTGTAGTTCATAAAAATTACTCCTCTTTTCTCGGAAAACGATGCCTCGGAAACATAGACTATAATGCGACGAATCTATAGCCATTCAATCTCGAAGCGCTAATTTGAATCGCCTTTCCTCATTCCACCAGTCAATGTTTGCCCGAAAAGAATTCTATGACTATGAACGTTCGAAACGCTAACCTGGTTGTCGTGGCCATTTTGAGTATCACTACGGCATTCGCGGAAACCAAAATTGAAGACGTGTCTGTCACTGAATTTCAGGCCTTGGTAGCCCAGAACAACGGCATCATTCTCGATGTGCGCACGCCAGACGAAGTTACTCAAGGCCATATCGCTGGAGCAAGCATCCTTGATATCTATGATGAGGACTTCGAGCGGAAACTGAATTTGATACAGAAGGACAAGCCTGTTTACGTATATTGTCGATCAGGCGGTCGCAGTTCGAGAGCCGCCCAAATCATGGGCGAAAACGGTTTTAGCGAGGTCTACAATCTCGAGGGCGGCATGGGAGCCTGGAATCGGGCCAACTTGCCGACCGTCAAGCCAGACGCCGAAAGCGTCAAGAAAGCGCCCGGTATTTCATTGGCTGACTTCAAAAAGCAGCTACAAAACAATGATCGCGTACTAGCTGATTTCCAAACCGAATGGTGCGCGCCGTGCAAGCAAATGGCCCCTATAATCGATGAGCTCGAAGGCGAAGTGTCCGATCGGGCCCGTATTTTGCGAATCGACGTAGATGCCAGCCCCGAATTAGCTAAAGCCTACTCAATTGAAGGCGTACCGGTTTTTATTCTCTTCGAAAATGGCAAGGAAACCTGGCGCCATTCCGGAGTTATTTCAAAAGAAGCCCTGGAAGCAAAGCTTTAGGAAAGGCCAAGGATAATAAGTACGGGTGCGCCCCGGTTACTCGAGGTAGCAGGCGACCTCCGAGCACCCACAAAAGGTAGCATAGGCTTCCAGCTTGTGATCTGTAATTTTTAAACAGGCAGGATGCCTGTTCTACTTTTAATGAGGCCGCGGCTTGCACCGCCGTAGCTGTGCGCAGGCGCGGATATCACCCGCTACTCCGAAGAGAACCCGATCACCGCTATCGGGAAATGAGAGAACCTACTTTTTCTTCGGCGGAGTGATCATGATGTGGGCACGGTGTGTGCCCGCGTCCATAATCCATGGAGCGCCCGGACCTGCCGGCGCGGGTGGTAAGCCAGTCGTCTCCGCGGTAGCGAAGGGTATGTAGAAAACCCAGCGCGTGAACACGTTTTCAATTTCTTGAGTCGACTCGTTAACCTGACCTGTCGTCACGCCCAGCAAAGCTCGATCCGGCATTTCCAGCTTTCCCGCTTTCACCTCGTCTTCGCGAATCTGGAAGATCTCCTTGTTCTTTTTGCCCTCCGCTCGTAGCGCCCGGCCTCGGGCCATGAACGGCTCTAGGCTTTCATGGTAACAGGCGACGCTAAATCCCTTGCGAGCCGGATCATCTGCCAAGCAGATTAGATCATTGCTTCCCGCTCGCAGAATAGTCAGCTCGCCGTCGCTTGTGTAGCCCATCACGGTAGCATTTTCACGCTGATGCTCAGGAGCTGCCAGCACAGCCGTCTTTATTTGCCAGTCCTTCGGCGGATAGTTTTGGGCGGCCAGCGATAGGGTGGCCAAGAAGGGGATAATGAAGAACCGCAAACTCATAGAACCGATTTTGATCAGGCCGATTGAAAATGCAATCAAGCGATTCAAAAAACTACGCTTTAGCCAACTCCTGCCGGTATATGTTCAAATAAGATTCAACAACGGTCTCAGCCGAAAAGCGCTCGCGGGCTCGCTGCTCTGCCTTCCTGCCCATGCGTTCACGGAGCTCGACATCATTCGCTAAGGAGGCGATCGCTTCCCCAAGTACGTCAACATCGCCATAGGGGGCCAATATCCCGGTTTCATTGGCTTCAACTACCTCAGGAATCCCGCCGACATCGAAGGAAACGCTTGGCTTGCCATGACGCATACCCTCAAGAATCCCGAGGCAAAAGCTTTCATATTCCGAAGAAAAGAGAGTGAAATCCGCAGCCGCATAGTATTCATCGACCTCGTACACCCCACTTTGAATAATCACTTTGTTCTGCAAATTCCGCTTTTGAATTTCCGGTTCAATTCGGGCGGCGTCCGCTCCAGCCAGGATCAGCAAACGAGCATCGCATTCGCCCAATGCCCGCTTGAAGCCTTCAAGCAAAAGGTCGACTCGTTTAATAGTACGCAGATTGGAAGCATGTATCGCCAAAGGCTCGTCGCCGCATTTCAACGACTCTCTTACTTCCTCTCTGGGTCTGGATACCGATTTAGGTTCGTAGAAGTTCGGGATGACCGCGATCTCCTTATCCAGGGAAAAGAGGGCTTCGGTGCGCTCTTTCAGGTTTTTGGAAACACAAGTAACTCGATCCGACGCATTGAGCACGTGTTGCAGTAGTGGTCGGTATTCCTCTTTCGCACCCAGATAAATGATGTCCGTGCCATGCAGCGTGGTAACCGTTGGTGGCGATGCCTCTCCAATCAGTTCTTTGGCGATCCACGCAGCAGCCGTGTGGGGGATGGCATAGTGGGCATGCATGATATCGATTCGATGATTGCGGCAGACTTCAGCGATTCGCGTAGCCAGCGGCAAGGTGTGGTCCGGACTTTTGAACAAGGGAAATTCCACCGGGGTCGATTCGCAAAAATGGATATTAGGATGACTGTCATCGAGCCGAAAGGGCGGTCGCTCGGACACCATATAGATATTATGTCCCAAGTCGGCTAGGTGGAGACCTAGCTCTGTCGCCAAAATTCCACTACCACCGACCGTAGGATGGCAAAGCAAGGCGATGTTCAGTTTCTCCCTCATTGGATCTGAGAAAGTTATAGTCGCGGCGCTTTCGCATCGGCAATCCCTGCGATCGAACTCCACAGAAGCGGTCCTTCAGAATAGAGTCGGACCGCATACTTGACTCCGGACTGAATACCTAGCGTTCGCGCCCGAGAAAGCTGCAAGTCAACATAATCCAGGTTGCCCGTTTGACTTTCGTGGCAAGCCATCAGGTCTTTCCAACGTTCGGCTTGCCCCGATACATCGACGAGGAAAGGGATCATTCCATCACCGCCAGGCGATTCGCTCGAAATGTCGAAAAACAACAGGGCCTGAGTCGCATGAGGATCCAATCCTTCCAGTCCTGGCGTTTTTCCGTATCGGGCTAGCCTGTTTGCGTCTCGAGCGATGATGCTGGTTTCCCGGTGATCCGGATGCTGATTTAAATGTCCGGAAGGAGCCAAGACGATGTCCGGTTTACATCGACGTATGGTCTTCGCCGCCATCAATGTGATTTCCAGATCCGATCGCAGTCTCGTGTCCCCTGCAGTCGACGGAAACTGAACTTGGGCTCCAATCATTTCAGCCGCTTTCAACGCCTCATCCTCCCGAACGGAGCGATTGCCGTGAGTGCCTGCCTCCCCTTTTGAAAGAACGACGAGATCAATTGAAGCCCCTTTCTCCGCGGCATCGAGCAATACGGCCCCACAACCGAATTCGATGTCGTCGGGATGAGCTCCAATAGCAAGGATTCGCTTACCAGTCATGTCGACACTCTGCATAGGCATCTCCCGAGTTTTCAATAAAATCACGCTTCACAAACTCTATCTCGGGAGCATCCGATTGATTCAAATACTGGATTTCCCCTTCTCCGGCCACGTAGTGAGTGCATCTAATCACGGACTGCATCCACTTTAATCGGGTATCTCGGGCCGGGCTGATCATCTTCTTGGTTACTTCGCCAACGTCGACATCGATGAATCGGCCGCCACCCTTGAATAAGCCGTACTTTCCATCCCGATAACGAGCTCTCACGATCTCTCCTTCATAGGGAATATCCACGAAGTAGTCGTCTATATCAATCGCGGAAGAGCGAAAATCGGGATCACTCGACCGCTGCAATTTCACATCCTTAAGCAATCCAGTCTTCTCGTACATCTGCAAACAGAACTCAGCGACATTGTTGGTATCCACCGAAGCAAACACGTCGACAAGTTCGCGATCCACCAAGTTAGGTAAACAGCGTTTCATCTTGTCCTTCCAGCCTGGTTTGGTCGTCTTGCAATACAAAGGGGAATAAAGCTTCTGGATTTTGTTGGAAACCTCGAAGTTCAAACGTTCCGTCTTGCCCGTATGCCGATTGACAAGAGAGACACAGGTTTCCCGGTGATCATGATCGCTATCGTGGACGAAGAATACCACCCTTCCGCCAATCTCCCTCTGCAATCTCTTGGCAGTCTTAATTTTCGCAAACAAGAATCGATTCGGGAAAATCCCGCAAGGTTGCTGTCCGAAACAAATGACAGGTTCCGGCACTATACCTCCTTTTTGCCTATCACTAATTGTATTGAATAACTGATGACAATTACCAATAAGCAGGCTATCAAATTATACCAGAGATATCCGATTTGCGCTAGGTCGGTGAAATAGAGGAACAGCACGGAGAACTGGGCGATGATAGCCGCGATAAATGCAGCATGGGCTCCAATTCTCCTGATGAAGAAGGCCGCCAGGAACAGCCCCAGAACCGTTCCATAAAACAGGGATCCGACAATATTAACCGCCTCTATCAGACTCTCTACCATGCTGGCGAAAAGGGCGAAGAGAATAGCCAAACCACCCCATATGGCCGTAAAGGTCCTGGACGCCTTCATGTAGTGACGCTCACCCCGGCCCTTCACGAAGTGGTGTTGATAAAAGTCGACAGTGGTGATCGTCGCCAAAGCGCTGAGCTCGGATGCCGTCGAGGACATTGCCGCGCTCAATATAACAGCGATAAGCAGCCCTATCAGTCCGATCGGCAACTCGTTGAGGACGAAATGGATGAAAACGTAATCAGTTTCCTTCATACTCTCCTGACCCGTGGTCCGAGCGATGTGACCCTTAAGCTGTGAGCGGGCCTCCTTGACCGCCAGACTGGCGTTCTGCAGTTCCATTTTCGAAGATTCCGCCTCTACTGGTTCTCCATTTCTCAGGGCTCCAACGTAGCCTTCGATGGCGTTTCTCTGCTCCTGAAACCGATTCTCGAATCTAAGCTCGTGCTCTCGGTAAGCATTGGCGTCCACCGATTCCGCAATTTCAGTCATAGACTCTGGCAAGAAAGTCGCTGGAGGACGTTCCCACTGGTAGAAAACGAATACCAGCACGCCAAGCAGAAGAATCATGAACTGCATGGGGACCTTGAGCAATGCATTGAACATAAGGCCGAGACGACTTTCGCGCACCGATTGCCCCGACATGTAGCGTTGAGCCTGTGATTGGTCCGTGCCGAAGTACGATAGAGAGAGGAAGAACCCGCCCAGCAAACCAGACCAAATCGTGTATCGCTTGTTCAAATCGAAGGACAAATCAACCACGTTCAAATGACCCAATGCTCCAGCAATGCTAAGATTCTCCCTTAATCCCGCGTGTCCCATGATTTTGTATACAACGATCCCAAAGGCGATAGCCATGCCAGTGAGGATCACTGTCATTTGGTACTTGTGAGTAACGCTTACTGCGTGGGATCCGCCTGTTACTGTATAAATAATGACCGCCAGACCGACCCCAATAACCGTTGTATTCGTATCCCATCCGAGGACGCTTGTAAGAATGATTGAAGGCGCGTAGATCGTTATGCCCGCCGAAAATCCTCGTTGGATCAGGAAAATCGCGCTTCCCAAAGTCCTAGTCTTGGAGTCGAATCGGTGCTCGAGAAACTCATACACGGAGCAGAGCTCGAGCTTATAATACATGGGCACGAATACCGCGGCTATCAGGATTAGGGCGAGCGGCATCCCAAAGTAGTTTTGCACGAATGCCATACCGCTGTCGTAGGCCAAGCCTGGCGTGGACAGGAACGTGATCGCGCTGGCCTGAGTCGCCATCACAGACAAGCCGATCGTTCCCCAATTATTGGAACTTCCTTTTAGAAACTCATCCAGCTTGCGATCATTACGCGTTTTCCAAACGCCGAAGAATACGATGGCGACCAGAGTAACTCCAAGAGTGGCAATATCGATAGGGTTCATAGGTGCAGATTCGCTCTAATCGAAGGCCTTAGTCAGCCAAACGAAGAACGCTATTTGGGCCACCAACGCTCCCACCACAATCAGGTAAAGCTCCGTCCAACCTTTGGAGCTCTCCTTCTTGACCGATTTGGCGATTTCAATTTCCGGATCCGGTTCCATGTCCTAGCGAGATTAAATTAACGAAAAGCCGAATCGCTCCAGGATTTCCCTCAGGCAATTGGCGAAAAAATGAAAGCCCCGTATAAACATACCAACCCTTCCCATACCGCGCGACCAGAAGCCCGCCATTCCTCGGTGGCTCGCCTCTGTCGTTGGCTGAAAGCAGCGGCTCATAGGCTTCGTCCCAACTGCTGGCAAAATATAGTCCGCGCTCTTGTATCCAGTTATCAAAGTCCTCTTCAGAGATGCGATTCGGCAAATTGAATACCGGATGCACGGGACTGAGAATCTTCATGGGGACTTTTTCCTCGGAAACGCGCTCTCGGGAAAGCCTGATTGGGAATGGCGCCGCGAATCTCGATTTCGCCCGGAAGCTTGTTGTGCTGTACTGGGATATCAAAGTGCCGCCACGTTCCACGTAATCCAACAGGGCGTCAAACTTCTTGTCTAGTCCCGCGAAGGCGTCGAAGACCCGGGGGCCCAAAATCACAGTGTCGTAACCTGCGATCGCTTCCTCGGAGATCTCGTCCACCGTAAACCGATCAACCGTGTAACCGATTCGATCCAATGTGTCTGGAACGGTATCCCCCACTCCAAGCACGCAAGCGACTCTTGTTCCCGCCCGGCTCAATTCCAATCGAGTCAGTTTAGTCTCAGCTTTTCCAAGCAGTGGATGCCTGCCGATATGATCGTAGTAGATTTCCTTGAGACTGGAATCGAATCGCTGGCCATCTGATGAAACCGCGGTAAACGCTATGGTCGCTTCCGAGGGGGTTTTCGGTGGCGTCACTCGGGCGAGGACCACCGATGAGTCTCCTCCACCCCCGAGAGAGAATTTTGGATTGGCTACCTCTACTTTCCAATCGTTCGGGACGCTCGCCTCCAGAACGCCCGAGATCGGGCCAAAATTACTGGTTATGCGAACCGCTATTTCCTTCGGCTCTCGATCTTCAAAGAGCGTAACAGCGCTCTCTGGTTTCAACGCCAAGGCTGGGCGAATCGCCACCGGCTCTCGAACCTCTCCTTTGACAGGATCGCTCGTCACCTTAATCAGTGGAGCCTCGAATTCAACAATATGTCCATCGATTTCCACTTTCGCGACGATTGATATTGGATCCGGCAATGACTCCGCCTCCAGCAGTCGACGGTTCCTCAGCTTGTAAATCCCAATACTGGGAGTTTCTTCTAGCCAATAGGGTTGAGTATAGGGGACATCAGTAGGCAAGCTAGCCTCTAATGAAACCGTCTCCACCTCATTCGCCTGTAGGGTTATATTCAAATCATCCTTACTAACTAGCGATCCGCGATCAGGCCAAACGGAACTATCAAAGTAGGTGGCTTCCAATCCCATTAAGCGAGCGCTTGCGGGCGATCGATTGACTAGCTCCACGCTGATGCCAATCTCGCGTCCTGCCAAAACATGGGTATTCTCATTTCGGGCTTCCAAATACAGTCCCATGGATGACGCGATTATACTTTTTAGCTGAGCTTGCTTCCTTCGAGTAAACCGGGAATCCGGCAGCTCCCGCAACTCGTCCTTCAATTTCAGCAATTCCGGCAGAGATCGCCAAGGCGCGGCTATATCGAAGTTCGATTTTATATTTTGGATACGCTCCGATATCGATCGTCCATTCGCATAGCGGTCCCAAGTCGTATCCACGCCTCTAAGAAAGTCGCCTTCTGCGGGATCCCCATCAAGCAGTACGAGGCGTTCCACTTGCGATCCGCGCCTGCCAGCCCGACCAAAACCTTGACTCTTGTGCATGCTTCGGCTGCGAGCTGAAATCTCGGTGTAGGATTCTCCTAATAGAGGATTGTAGGTTCCTATCTGCAAGCTAACGACTTCGCGGGATTCGTTTTGCAAATTGGAACTTGCAGGCCCGCCGCGCCTCTGGCCAAAGCCATTCCAAAAGATCCGTTTCGCTTGATGCGTATCCAATTTTTCGAGCTGCTCAGGAAAGGCACTCGGATCTGCAGCCAGCTTGAATGCTCTCAGCGCCAACTGGGCGGAAACCGTGTGATGTCCGTGCGTTGGGCCAGCAGCGGGATTGAATCGGGTAATAATTACATCAGGTTCGAAATAGCGAACCGCATATACGACATCGTCAAGGATCTCGTCTTCCTCCCAGTTCTCTAGCGTATCCTCGGGCCCTTTGGAATAGCCAAAATCCCGGGCTCGAGTAAACAACTGGTTGGCTCCATCGATATTTCGAGCCTGAAGAAGCTCATTAGCCCGAATCAGCCCCAGTTCCTCTTTGAGCTCAGAGCCAATAAGATTTTGGCCGCCGCCCCCACGGGTAAGAGACAAATAGGCTGTCTCGAAACGCTCTTCTTGGGCTAAGTAGGTGAGTAGCGTGGTATTCTCGTCGTCAGGGTGGGCAGCTACGTGCAAAACCGATCCCACTCGCTCGAGTTTGCTGATTTCCTGGAGTATCTCAGAAGGACTCATCATTTGGGCCCAAGCAGCTGCTCCAAAACTGGCGAAGAGCGCGGCAATGCATAGAGAAGGTTTGATTGGCATCGTGCAGAGATAAGGTTCTAACGAGCGCTAACGGCTTAGGGTTTCGAATTACTGCTAATATCTAACGCTACCTCAAGATCTTATACCATCCGCCAAATAGAATGAGTAAATGGCGGAGCCCGTTTCGGCCCCTTTGCCCAGGGCAATCCGTCTCAGAATCCAAGTTCGCAGCGTTCGCCATTGCCAGACGACACCGATATTGCCAGGGATTGGCCGCCTCGTCGCTGCTTGGATCTGAGAGAGCGCCATTTGATCATTCTTTTTGGCGGATGGTATTATCTAATTTGGCGCGTATTGAAATTGAAGCCGGTCCTAAAAAGTAAGAAGAAGATACTGTGCCGATTATGGTTCCATCACGTTCGTATCCCTTGAAATCTGTCTCTGGAGCAGTACTCAGCTGCATTCGCAGACTGACTCCCTTGGCATTCACTTTATTCACCCTTCCTGCTTGGGCAGGCTTTTCGATCTCGGGAAACATTGGAGATGGGGCAGCCGGGACCGAACTTGTCCTAAGCCGAGTCGATATCGATTCGAATACGAAATCGGAAGAAGGGCGCATCTCCGTCGCCGCAGATGGGGTCTTTCGGCAGAGCTTCTCCGGCGAACCCGGCCTCTTTTCGCTAGATCTCCCCAGTGACCGGGTACTCGGTCTCGCCATCGAACAAAATCAAAACGTTGAAATTGTCGCCGATCCCAACGACACAACTGGCTATTCGGTCGCGGGATCGCCCGATACGCTGGACCTGCGAGCTTATGAAGCCTTTCGCAAAGACTCGCTAACTCGGCTCGTTTACCCTCCTCGGGCCCAGCTCAACGCCGCCAAAGAAAATCCCCGCGCTCCACCAGAACTGATGACCCGATTGGCAAAAGCTGAAGTTCAAGGCTACGCAGCCCATCGGCGAGAACTTAACGATTTCAGTATCGATCGAATCGGTGACTCTATCGCTCTCTACGCAACCTCCCTTCGGTGGGACCCAGATTATCGTCTGCAGGAACTCCAGGGAAAAGTAGACGCATTCGCAGAAGAGCGTTCCGAGCTCGCTATCACTGCCAGCATGCGCACGCGGCTTCAACGATTCGCTCGCACCGCTTTAGGAGCCGTCGGTTCCCCGATTTCGGGTCGGTCTCTAGATTGGAAATCCTACTCTTTGGCCGACTTTCGCGGGAAGTATGTACTGGTCGATTTCTGGGCATCTTGGTGCGTTCCCTGTCGCGTCGAAAACCGACTCTACAACCAGCTCTTACCGAAATATGCAGACCATCCCTTCGCCATCTTCGCGGTCAACTTGGACGACAGCAGACAGATCTGGGAAATGTCCTCGAAAAGAGATCGCGTGGTTTGGCCGCAAATTTCGGATTCTCGGGGATGGCAATCTCCACTTGCCGCTGCTTACAATGTGACGGCCCTGCCCATGAGCTTTCTCATGGATCCCGATGGGCGCATCATAGGCCGAAATTTGAG
>CAZFUD010000001.1:65484-90700 GCA_964521705.1 uncultured Opitutaceae bacterium
AACTAGCGGAGCTTTTCGAGTAGATTCAAACTAGCAACTAATGTGACCTCTACGTTGATTCCGGCGCGATCCATCAAGATCCACCAAATCGCTGCCTACAGCCGCTACTACAAAAAGAATATTCGTAGCACAAGAAACCTTGCCGCGAAAAACGCGATTCCTACACCATCCCAGATTGCTGTTGCTCCCAATAACAAGTGCCCCCTTACTCCGAGCCCTATGAAGTTTTATCGTATCAAAGCCTGCGCGATCGCTTCCATCGCCGTTCTATCTTTCCTCGCCGGATGTTCGAAAAAGCCAACAACGCTAATTGCCCGCATGGAAACGACCCAAGGCGAGTTGGTGATCGAGTTATTCGAGGAAAAAACTCCGATCACAGTAGCGAATTTCGTCGGACTGGCCGAGGGAAGCAAGACCTGGACGAGTCCTGAAGGAGAGGAGAAAAGCGAACCTTTCTACGATGGACTTACTTTTCACCGGATAATCAAGGATTTCATGATTCAGGGCGGATGCCCGCTTGGAACGGGAACCGGAGGGCCTGGCTATCAATTCCAAGACGAATGTTTCGAAGGTTCCGTAGTTCCTCTCGAAGGCGAGATTTCAGATCCTGAAACCGCTAACGACGTATTTGGTAAACTGTTACGCCCACACCTAATGGAGCACCAAGGTCAAAGCCCAATCGAGGATATCGCCGCTCTATTTGAGGAAATTCAATCCGCCCAAAGCATTGAGCCGCTGATCGGCAAGACTGTCGAAGAATTGCAATCGCTCCTTGGATCCGAAGAAAAGCTAACCCGATTCCAGCCGACTCTAACTAAGATCACTGGCGAAATCGAAACCGAGGAAGCGGCCAACGCCAGCTTCCAAGCCCTTCTCATGCCCCACCTTCAGGAACACCAAGGTGAAAGCCCAATTCCCGAAGTCGCCGCTATTTTCGATGAAATAAGGGCAGCCAATTCACCAACCCCCTTGATCGGCAAGACCGTGGAAGAGCTGCAGGAAATGCTTCAAACCGAAGCAGCGGCAGAACAACCGAATTTGATCGCCAAAGTTGAATACGGCACACTTTGCATGGCTAATTCCGGACCAGATACTAACGGCTCGCAATTCTTCATTGTGACCAAGGCCGACGGCGCCAATTGGCTCGATGGTAAGCATACAGTCTTCGGCAAAGTAATCGAAGGCATGGACGTAGCCCTGGCGATCCAAGAAGTTGAAACAGCCTCCGACGACAAGCCCCAAAACGAAGTCAAAATCCTTAGCGTATCGATCGAACGGATATAGAATCCCGGATCGACGCAGGAGCAGCTTTACGCCGCGAAGAGTAGTGCAGGCATCTTGTGTGTTTAAGGCACAGGTTGGAATCCTGAGTTACCGTAGTAGCGCAGCGCTTCAGCCTGCGTTACCGGTCGAAGGCGCGGTCTGAAGAGCCGCACTACTTGGCTTAGTGCTTCGGATATTCTAGACGATCGATTGGCTCGCCAGCATCGTATAGCAAGGTGTGCGGATTGATGCCATCCTGAGGCCGAGGTCGCGTAGGGCCTCCCCAACTACTCGCAGAATTGCCATTCCATTGGCGATTAATCCAATGAGGCCCACGGAATGGATCCCGCGTTCGATTCATCCAAGCTATGATTTCCGCATGCAGTTCGTCTCGGGCAGCGGAGTGAGCATCGTCATCAATGAGATTGCCCATTTCGTAGGGATCGTTCTCCAAATCGTATAGCTCGTCCTTGTCCGTCAAATTGACCGCTAATTTGTATCTCCGATTGGTTACACAGCGGGTGGGAGAAAATGCCCCAAAACCGTCATGATCAACCTCGAAGCGATTGAACTCGAGGAATGCCATCTCCCGATCACATCCTTCTGGGCTCCGGAATATCGACAACAGGCTTTCCCCTTGAAGGATCTCTGGCTGGCTTTGCCCGAAAAACTCGAGAAAGGTCGGCATCAGGTCTATGTGTGATATCGGCCGATCCATGATCACCCCTGCCGGAGCGGTATCCCTCCAGCGGACAATAAACGGTATCTTCGCGATCTCCTCATACATAACCGGGCCCTTCCCAAAAAGGCGGTGGGCCCCTAGCATGTCTCCATGATCAGAGGTGTATACCGTTAAAGCATTCGGTATCCACTTATCAATGGCGTTTAAAACACGACCGATCTCGTAGTCGCAATAGCTATTGCAGGCAAAAAACGGATCTAGACGGAATACTTTACCATCTCCCATATGCGCCTTTACGTGCTCCGCCCAATCTCTTTGGGACTGCGGCTTGTCTAGCAAATCGTCATTTCCGTTCGCTCCCATTTTGTATTCAAATCCCTCGAACTCCTTCAAAAACTCAGCTGGACAAATGAACGGGTGATGTGGCTCGTCTATCGAAACCACTAGAAGGAAGTCCTCATCCCGATGTCTCTCGATGAAGTTCAAGGCCTTGTCGACACTCCGATGAGCCATTGTAAACGTCTCGTCCAAGCCTTGCTCCCGCATGTCCTTCGCCGTAGGAACGAGCCGGGAAAAGTCCCGCTCCTCTTTGCTCGCTAGACTATCGAGATAGCAGCGGCCGTCGAACCAGTACTCTGGATCCCATCCGTCAGGACAGATTCCATTTCCGAAATAATCCGTCCCATCCAAATGCCACTTGCCCACGTATCCAGTTCGAACACCAGCGGCAGTCAGTCGCTGGCCAATCGTTTGGGCGTCTATTGAGGGGGCCATGTCGTTCCCGAGAACGCCATTGGAGTGAGGATACAAGCCCGTGAATAATGCCGAACGGGCCGGACCGCAAACCGGTTGGGTAGAATAAGCGCGGTCGAAACGAATTCCCTCTGACGCCATCCGATCGATATTCGGCGTCCGCATCTCGGGCCGCCCATAGCAGCCAATCACATCCGTTCCCTGAGTATCCGTAAGAATGAATATAGCTTGTCGAGGCATGAGGGCGAATGTGCGTTCTGGATCCTAAAACTCAATAGCCGATTTGATCGTCTCTATCGAATAGCAAAGGCTCGTGATTCTTCCCTCTTGAGATCTTTCTCCGGACATTCAATAGTAAGGTTACCCTCTTATGAAAATAGATTCCCATCAGCACTTTTGGAATTACAGCCGAGAAGCCTACCCTTGGATGACGGAGGCTCATGCGGCCATTAAGAGAGACTTCCTTCCCCGTGATCTAGAGCCCATCCTTAAGCGCAGCCAGATCGATGGCTGCATCGCCGTTCAAGCCCGGCAAACCCTTAGGGAAACTGAGTGGCTGCTTGAGCTCGCTGATGAGAATACTTTCGTTAAAGGCGTTGTTGGATGGTTCCCGTTTAGAGACGCAAATCTATCAGACTCACTGGACCGATTCGCTAAGCATCCAGCCCTCGTGGGCGCTCGCCACGTTGTGCACGACGAACCAGATGACGACTTCATATTAGGCAAGGAGTTCAACCGGGGAATAGGCGAACTGGCTAACTACGACCTCGTCTACGACATCCTCATCTTTGAAAAGCATCTGCCTCAATCAATCGAGTTCGTGGACCGACATCCCCATCAGCAATTCGTTGTCGACCATATAGCCAAGCCACGTATCGACTCGCGAGCTTTCGACGAGAATTGGCTCAAAAACATCGTCGACCTCGCCGGTCGCGACAATGTCGCTTGCAAGCTTTCCGGCATGGCCACCGAGGTGAGGGGTCCAGAATGGAACGCTGATTTGTTAGAGCCCTACTTCCACACAGCCCTAGAAGCTTTCGGGCCCGAGCGACTCCTTTTCGGATCTGATTGGCCCGTGTGCCTTCTTCGCTCAAACTACGACCGCTGGTTCAATACCGTAAAAACCGCTATTGGCGAACTATCTGCCTCCGAGCAATCGGCGATTCTTGGCGGCAATGCTGAAAGAATCTACCAATTATAAAAAGCATGAATCAATCTCGCCGTAAATTCATTCAATCCACAGGAGCTGCTGCCGGCGTTTTAGCGTTTCCTAGCCTTTCTCTCAGTCAAAACTCAAAAGGTAAACGCCCGAACATTCTCTATCTTTGCTCCGATCAGCAACACTGGCAGGCCCAAGGATCAGTCGATCCCTTCTTTGACACGCCTCATCAAGATGCCCTATCCGCAGAGTCAACGGTGTTCGAAAACGCTTTCTGCACCACACCGCAATGTTCGCCCAGCCGTTCCTCCATGCTGACGGGCTTCTACCCGCACACGACGGAGATGCTTAACAATGCTAATTCGCTCGGAGGCACCGACCTCGATCTCCCTACGATAGGCAGTCATCTCCAGAAGGCGGGATACAAAACCGGAATATTCGGGAAATGGCACCTCGGGGATCATCCAATAGGCAATTCGGGATGGAACGAAGAAAATAAGCGAGGCCCGGATCCAAAAACAACAGAACGGGGCCTGGATTTCCTCGATCGCCACGCAAACCATGACAAGCCGTTCGCCCTGTTTTTGATGTATCTAGATCCTCATGATATCTATTACTACAAGCCAGGGCAGAGCGATGTTAGAATCGACGATGTCGAGCTGCCTGAGTCATGGCGCCATCAGGATTTCGGTACCGTCCCTAAGGTACACCGCGAATTCATGGAGCACAACCAAGGGGAGTTTATCATCAATGCCGACGAGGAAACCTGGAAGGGCTACCGGGACTTCTATCGACAGAAGGTCAAACTCTACGACGATCACGTGGGCCGGGTGATCGGCAAGCTCAAGGAGCTAGGGCTTTGGGATAACACCATCGTCGTAAATACTTCAGATCATGGCGACATGGATACGTTTCACCGACTCGTATTCAAAGGGCCTTTCATGTATGAGCATATGCTGCGAATTCCTATGTCAATCCGCTTGCCCGGTCAAATCGAGCGGAAAGAGTCCGACTATCATTGGGTCAACGTCGACACCGTTCCGACGCTTCTCGAGCTCGCCGGAGCGGAGCCGATCGATTGCCATGGCGAATCAGTAGCCTCGATCGTCACTGGCAACGGACGCCAGCCGAAGCGCGACTACGTCATTTCCCAGTACTACGGTAAACAGACCTGGGTAAACCCCATTCGATCCATTCGAACAGCCAAGTGGAAATACAATCTCTATACAGATTGGGGCGAAGAGCTCTACGATCTTGAGAATGACCCCGAAGAGATCGTAAACCTCTCGCAAAATCGTAAATACGCTCAGCAAAAGAATCAACAGAAGAGTCAGCTCGATCAGTGGATCAAGGATCACGACGACCCTTTCTACTCCTATCAGACCACTCCCCTCAAACGGGGCGAAGCGAAGACCATCCTGAAGGGATAATCCAAACGAGAGCGGCCTCCCTAGTCTGTGCAGTGGAATTGATCACGTGATCAATTCCACTGCACGATTTGAAAAACCGACTACCTTTTCGCCACTCGTCTACTCGTCCGGGAACGCTCGCGGCTCGCCTGCTTTTAGAGGCGGAACGCCTTATAGCGCAGGCTTCCAGCCTGCATCGAAACAGGCAAGATGCCTGTTCTACTTTTCTACAACGAATTATTCAACGCTCTCTAGCTTCCCTTGCTGCGTCGCTGCGTCACGGATTCACCGCCGATTCCCCAATTGTCCGTCTCCACTTCATCGATAATGACAAAGGTGGTGGCCGGATTCTTGCCAAGAACATCGACCATCAGTTGAGTAGCTCCTTGGATGAGGGCTTCCTTCTTTTCTTGGGACACTCCGTCTTTTGTGATTTTGATATTTATCAGTGGCATAGGTCTTAAGCTTTTGAATTTTATCTGCCCATCCAGCCTCCATCGACGAGCATAGTCGTTCCATGCATGTAGTCGGAAGCCGATGACGCCAGAAATACTACGGGCCCCTTAAAGTCGTCCGCCTCACCCCAACGCCCTGCCGGGATACGAGACAGTATAGATACACTTCTCTCTGGATCGTTTCGTAGGGCTTCCGTATTGTCGGTGGCAATGTAGCCAGGGGCGATGGCATTGATATTAACCCCTTTGGAAGCCCACTCGTTCGCCAATGCCATGGTTAGCTGGCCAATTCCCCCTTTACTGGCCGCGTAACCGGGAACCGTAATCCCTCCTTGGAATGTCAGTAGCGACGCGGTAAAAATAATCTTTCCACTACCGCGCTCAACCATGTCTTTTCCGAGTTCTCGGCTTAGAACGAACTGGGCATTCAAATTCACTTCGATCACTTTGTCCCAGTACTCATCCGGATGATTAGCAGCGGGCTCCCGCAGAATAGTGCCGGCATTGTTAACCAGTATATCGATCGGCTTACCCAAGGCCTTAACGTCGCTGATGAATGTATACAGCGCATTCCGATCGCCGAAGTCGCATCGAAAGGCTTGAAAGGATCGCCCGATCGAGGTCACTTCCTTTTCCACCTCGCTCCCTTCGAGTTCTAAAGTAGCGGATACTCCAACAATATCCGCTCCGACTTCCGCAAGGGCGACAGCCATCGATTTTCCAATCCCTCGCTTGCACCCCGTCACCAGAGCAGTTTTGCCAGTCAGATCGAATGCATTGAGGATACTCATTCTTGAAGTGTATTAAGTAGTAGGCGTCTAGGTTTTGGGCGCGGGCTGTAGACTATGCGAAAATAATCATTCATCGCATTTGATAAGATACTTAATCCCTTCGGGATGGTCCTCGATCGTTTCGAACGCAGTCTGTACGTCGTCGATCGGATACATCTTAGTAATCAGCTCTTCGATAGGCAGCTTGCCAGCCCCCATGAGAGCAATGGCTTCGTCGAAATCCTCCTCTTCGTAAAGCCGGACGCCGATCAACTCGAGCTCGGACCAGAAAAAGCGAAACAGATCGATCTGCCGGGGCTGCGGGTGAATCCCGACCACAACGATCCTTCCCCGGACATTGACGATCGAGGTCATAGCATCCACGCCGGGCTGCGACCCAGAAACCTCGAAGACAACATCCGCCATGGCTTCGTTGGTTTTGGAGGAGACGGTCTCTACAAGGTCCGCGTTCATCGGATTGATCGTTTCCAGTCCCAGCGTATCTATTTTCTCCACACGCTTTTCATTAATCTCGGAAACGATTACTCGCGCACCCTTCTCTCTAGCCACCAAGGCCACCAGGATGCCGATTGGCCCACCGCCAATAACAACCACCGTTTCTCCCGGCTTAACCTGGCCCAATCGAACGTCATGACAGGCAACCGCTGTCGGTTCCGCCAAGGCCCCATGCTCGAGTGACACGGTATCAGGCAACTTGTGCAAGGTATAGGCGGGCACGGTCCACGAATACTGCATCCCTCCCGGGGCATCGATTCCGATGAATTTGAGATTCTTTCCAACATGGGCGTTGCCTTTGTCGAAGGGATGGGCTTCCCCGAACTTCAATGGCCTGACGGCTACCCGATCGCCGACCGCAACCGAGGAGACGCCATCGCCCAACTCCGCTACCGTCGCCGAAACCTCGTGCCCGATAGTCAGTGGCGTTTCCACTCGAGCATCCATGTGGCCCTGATAGATATGCATGTCTGTGCCGCAGATTCCACAGAAGCCCACATCCAAGCGCACTTCATCCGGGCCAGGAGAAACGGGGACGCTTTCACCCACTCCCAGTCGGCCTTTTTCTAAATAATTCGCTGCTTTCATTGTGTCGGTAACCTATCCCTCAGAAAAAGGAAGCGGGATTTTCCCAACCTTAAGCGATACCCGAGTTTCAGGGCAATGGAGATTTACGCCTTGGCAACCGACATTTAAAATTTGAATCGCCCGGATCGCCTAAATTCGATCTCCTACGGCCTTTGCCCCCTTCCCTATGGAAGCATCCCTTGAGTTATGAGCAACCCTGACGATACAAAACCGACGATCACCGACGCCTGGTTTTTGCAAAAATCCAAAAGTCCTATCAAAGGGTGCATTGTCGCCCTGGTGGCATTTTTCGTGGTTCTGGTTTTGCCCGTTTCCGATTCCCTAACTACGGAAGGGCATCGACTACTGGCTTTATCGGTCGCCTGTTTGGTTTTGTGGGTTACCGAAGCCCTGCCCATACCCGTCACTTCCATTCTGGCGGTCGCGGGGCAGGCTCTAGTCGGGGCGTCAACGATTCGCCAAGCCACCAACAACTTTATCAGCCCGGTTTTCTTTTTCGTGCTGGCCATGTTCCTCTTTGCCGCCGTGGTGAGGCAAACCGGATTGGACAATCGTTTTGCCCACTGGCTTCTGGCCAAGTCTGGAACCGACTCCCGCAAAGTGGTACTGGCCTTCATGGTGGGTACGGCAACGATGTCGACAGTCATGTCCGACGTTCCAGCCTGCGCCATCTGGATGGCTTTGGCCATGGGAATCTTCCAACGGGAAAATCTCCAGCCCGGCTCCTCCAATTTCGGCAAAGTCCTGATGATGGGAATCTCCATCGCCGCCCTCATCGGGGGGATTGGTACTCCGGCGGGCAGCTCGATTAATATCATGGGGCTAGTCATGCTGTCCGACCTCGGAGGCGGCGAAGTGCCCTTCCTAAAGTGGATGGCCATTGGTATGCCCATGGTGGTCCTTCTCATTCCTGTAGCCTGGTATACGCTGGTCCGATTCTACCCGCCGGAAATCTCCGATATTCAGATCAGACCTGAAGAAAGTGGGGCCCAAAAACGCCCTTTTGGCCCAAGCGAAGTCAAGGTCATGGCAATCTTCGGAATCGTCATCGCTCTTTGGATACTGAGCAACTGGTATCCGCAAGCGCTCGATGTCACTATGATTGCCCTGATCGGGGGCATCGCCTTGTTCCTCCCCGGTATCGGTGTATTGAGTTGGGGAGAGGCCTCGCGCTCTATCGGCTGGGAAATACTCCTTATGATCGGTGGAGTGACATCGATAGGCCTGGCTAGCAGGGATACTGGTCTCGCCACCTGGGTGGTGTCCTCTATTTTCGATGACATGGGCGGCATCAGCGCCCTTTGGCTGATTTTGGGGATCGGCGCCTTTACAGTTCTGATCCATCTCGTCGTTCCCATTGGGCCGGTTGTGAATGCGGTTATGATACCGCCGATAGTCGCCTTGGCTATCGCCCTCGGGCAACCACCGATGCTGTTGGCTCTTCCAGTGATCTTTACAGCCTCCTGCGCTTTCCTGCTTCCGCTGGATGCCGTGGCCTTAATTACGTATTCAAAAGGCTACTATCGGATGACCGACATGCTTTGGCCCGGTCTAGTGATCAGCTTCTTCTGGGTAATAATCTTGACCGTACTAATGATCGCTCTCGCTCCAGGGCTTGGTCTGATACCCTAGTGTTGAGTCTTGTAAAACTGGTAAGATGAGCGCCTTTGCGTTTCACTTCTCCCAGGGCCCCATTGATAGGCTCTAGAGTTTCCCTAATTCCTTGAGAACCGGTGTTGCTATTTTGAAAGCATGGTTCGCTGCTGGCAGTCCGCAGTAGACACTCGCGTGCATAAAAACCTCCTTTATTTCCTCGACTGAAACTCCGTTGCCGACCGCTGCCCGCACGTGCATTTGCAACTCCTCATCCCTCCCCTCGGACACGAGGATGGCGAGCGTTAGCAGACTGCGGGTCTTTCTCTCCAGACCAGGACGATTCCAAATTTCACCCCACGCATAGCGGGTAATGAAATCCTGGAAATCCGCATTCAACTCGTTGCTTTCTTCAATGGAACGATCTACGTGATCATCCCCTAAAACCGCTCTCCGGTTTTTCATGCCTCGGGAATGGGCGTCCAGTTTGCTTTCTTTATCATCCATTAGTATTTCTGCATTAAAAATTTCAATACGTGTGAGTTAAAGGCGTCTTCTTGCTCGATGTTTGCAAGGTGGGCCGCATTCTCGATTTCCTGATATTCGCTTCCGGAGATACCGGCCGCAATCAGTTTCCCGTGTTCCGGAGGAGCGGCCAAATCATCGGTGCCAGCAATCACCAGACAAGGCTTGTCGATCTTCGCTAAGCCCAGGCGGCAATCCATGTCCCGTATAGCTGCGCAGCAACCAGCGTAGCCGACCGGAGAAGTGGATGCCAATCGATCTCGAACAAAATCCACGTCTGAAAAACCTTTTTCTAAAAAGGATGGCGTGAACCAGCGGCTTAAAACGACATCGGCAATTGATGCCATACCGTGTTCGGCCACTTGTCGAATTCTGGAGTTCCATAGATCTGCGGGCGTCAAGTAAGCGGATGTGCAGCACAGCGCGAGAGTCTCCACGCGGTCGCCTGCGTTCGCTCCCAGCCACATGCCTGTCATCCCGCCCAACGACAACCCACAGAAGTGAACGGAGCCTAGATCCAGGGCGTCGAGTAAATCAACGACGTCCTTTCCCAAACGCTCTAGCGTGTAGGGCCCTTCTGGAGCGCCGGAACGGCCGTGGCCCCGAGTATCGTAACGAAGGATTCGAAACGCACTGGAAAACGCTTTCGTCTGCCTGTCCCACATGATCCGAGTAGTACCAAGCGAATTGGAAAACATCAGTGCCGACTTGGACGAATCGCCTTCCAAGTCGTATTCAATCCATACGCCATCGCTGGTCTCGATTCTAGCCATGGTTATGTCTATTCCGCTTCCAGTAAGCGGTCTATGAATACCGAACTAGAACCGAGGGCTTCGAAAACGTTGAACACCGAATCCAGCGCTTTCGAGTCCAGCGCGGATTGGACTTCAGTGTCTTCCGCTGCCACTAATGACAACTTTCTATTCTGCTCGATCGACTGCTTCACTAGCTCGGCGACCCGCTCCTGGGCTTCGATTCGTCCCAAGCGCGTCATGAGGGAAATCGACAATCGCTCAGAAAAGACGACTTCGTTCGTCGCTTCTAGATTAGCCCGCATCCTATCAGAATCCACTTCCAGGCCTTCGGCCATTTCAGCCATTTCGGCGCTAGCGTCTAGCGCGAGGGAGAAGAGATCCCGCAAACTCGGCCATTCCGACTGCCAGCCACCAAGCCCTCGCTCATGTTCCTGAGGCATCGCGGAGAGAAGCGAGGACACTAGAGCGGGCGATCGATTGGCAGCGGCCAGTATCCGCATGCAACCAACAGGATTGCGTTTGTGGGGCATAGCGGAGGAGCCTCCTTTTCCGGATACGCTGGGCTCTCTCATCTCCGCTATCTCCTCTTGCGCATGGAGAGAAATATCTCGGGCCAACTTCCCTAGGCTTCCCACGAGGATGGCCGCATAAGAAGCCAGGTTCACCAACGCGTCCCGATGCGTGTGCCAGGGGGCTTGCGGAAGTGGAAGATCCAATTCATTGGCAAGATGCTGGGCTACGTCTTTCCCCGCACTACCCAGACTGGAAAGATTTCCCACCGCTCCTCCGAACTGAAGGCAAAGCGACTCTCGGGCCGCTTCTTCCAGCCGAAGCCTAGCCCGTCGCGCCGCTGCCGCCCAGCCTGCCAGCTTCAGGCCGAAACTAATTGGCGGACCTGCTTGCAAAAGCGTACGCCCTAGGACCGGAGTATTCGCATTTTCCTTTGCCCGGGAAAAGAACTCTGCTTCGATGCGGGATAAGTATTCGCTAATTTGCGGAACTACCTTCTTGAGCTGAAGCATAGTAGCCGTATCCAATATGTCCTGACTTGTTGCCCCATAGTGAACGAAACGGGAAGCGCTTTCCGAAATCGAATGGACTTTGGCAACAAGCTCTTCAACCAGAGGGATGACTGGTGTACCCGCTTTCGCTCCCAGTCGCTCGAGAGCTTCGGCGTCGTATGAATCCACTCGGCAAGCCTTCGCAATAGCAGTCGCTTGATCGTCAGAAATGATCCCCGACCGAGCCAGGGCACTCGCCAAGGCTGCCTCCACCGTTAGCATGGCTTGGAGCCTGCTCTCGTAAGATAGGCAGTCTGTGGATTCGCCTGCGACGCTCATATCTACCGATGCCACTCTATCGAAGCCCCTTTCGGCCCAAGATCCCATCGAAAAGATCCAACGGCGTACACGATGAGTAGTTATTAAAAACAAGTTGGTTCATGGAAATTCGGATCGGCTATAATTTACTCAGAACTCCAGAAACACGGTCTCCCGCTCTCCCTGCATGTGTATATCGAACTGGTAGACAGTTCCCTCTTCCTCTTCGATCCGTCGGGCGATGAGGGTATTTCGCCGCTCTGCGGGCAACTCCCGCAACAAAGGATCCTTTTCATTAGCTTCCCCCTCATCGGAAAAGTACAGCCGGGTAAAAGCATGGTGCATCAGTCCCCTCGAGAAAATGGTAAGGGCGATATGCGGCGCTTGTTGCCCATCGACGCTTCCGGGTTTAATGGTGCGAATCCGGTATCGAGGATCGTCTCCCCGACCCGTGCCGACTCTGCCAAAACCCGAAAAACTAGTGTTGAGAACAATCTCCGCGTACTTGCCAAAGCTGTCTGCCTGCCAGCTTTCCACGACCGCATGCTTCATCTCGTTGCCATCGCCAGTATAGATCGTCCCCGTGAGCGTTATTACTTCGCCCTTGGCACCCTCGGGAACGAGATCTCCCATGCCCAGATCCTGATGATCGTAGCCGTACTGGCTAGGAGTCAGTCCATAGGAAAAGAAAGGTCCTACGGTTTGGGAGGGCGTTTGCTTTTGCGCGTTCATTCTAAATTCCAAACGGGGTCGCTTTAGGTCCGCGAATGACAATGTCCCATAAATAGGCCAAGGCAAAACCTTCTTCCGTATGTTCCATGGAAAATGCGGCGATCATA
The DNA here is from genome assembly GCA_964521705.1 of uncultured Opitutaceae bacterium. GTDB lineage: Bacteria > Verrucomicrobiota > Verrucomicrobiia > Opitutales > Opitutaceae > Pelagisphaera. Next base: position 78,111 of record CAZFUD010000001.1, read on the forward strand.
CGTTTTCGAGCTTTATCAGGAGGCCCCGAATATATCGGGTCGTATTCAAGAAGTGGATCTCCTTCGAAATACATCTGGGTGACGAGTCGAGTCATGATGTTTTCTCCGAAAATGGAAAAGTGGATATGCGGGGGTCGCCATGCATTCGCATGATTCCCCCAGGGATAGGCTCCGGGACGAAGAGTCAGAAACCTGTACCAGCCATTTCCATCGGTTATGGCCCGACCGGCTCCAAAAAAGTTGGGATCGATCGGGGCATTGTGCTGATCCTCTCGATCCATATATCTTCCCGCTGCGTTCGCCTGCCAGATCTCGACCATCGCTCCGAAAACAGGATTTCCATTCTCGTCGAGAATCCTTCCGGTCACGATCAAACGCTCCCCGATTGGCTCGCCGTCTTTCCTGCCGTTCTTGGTTAAGTCATTCGAATTCTCGGGGAGCGAAGCCGGATCGAAACGCGGCCCAGACAGTTCCGTAACCGTTTGCGGCACGATGATCGGATCCTTTGTCGGACTACGGGTTACGCTCGACTTGTAAGGCGGATGAATCAGAGGCGGGTGGCTCTCCTTATCCTTGGGGGTGTAGCGTTTCATTTGGGGAAATCGGTTCTCCTGATCGAGTTTCTTGATTTAGAAAGGCAATCCAACGTAATTTTCTGCCAAACTTGCTTTAGCCGTCTCCGAGTTAACTAGGTATTCGAGCTCGGCGATTTGCAGCTTTTCACCCATACCGCAAGCTTCCTCTCCCGGGAACCTGTGGGTTAGACTAGTGAACCACCAGGAAAACCGGATGGCCTTCCAAACGCGGGCAAGGGCTCGTTCTGAATAACGATCAAGACCACTCGTACTGCCGTTTGAGTAGTAATCGATCAAACCTTCAGACAGGTAGTGGACATCCGAGGCCGCGAGGTTTAGGCCTTTTGCGCCGGTTGGCGGTGTAACATGGGCGGCATCGCCAGCGATGAATAGAGACTTGTACCGCATTGGCTCGGCAACAAAGCTGCGCAGGGGAGCAATGCTCTTTTCGATGGAAGGGCCGGTTTCGATGCTAGAGCCGACTTCCTCTCCAAACATGTGGATCAAGGTTTTCCAGAATCGATCGTCAGACCAGTCGTCAACAGACTCTCCGGCGCCGCACTGAATATAATACCGGCTCCGTGTAGGAGATCTCTGACTAGCTAAAGCGAACCCATCCTCGTGCTTGTTGTATATCAGCTCCTCGGATACGGGTGTAACATCGGCGAGCACACCGAGCCACCCGAACGGATAAACGCGTTCATAGGTTTTCAGTATTTCCCCAGGTATCGATTTCCTAGATACTCCGTGATATCCGTCGCAGCCTACAACGAAGTCGCACTCCACTTCAGCTGACTCCCCATGGTGTCGGAATGAGAGCATCGGCCTCCCATCTTCAATGCCAGAAATAGCAACCTCCTTCGCCCTATAAAGCGGATCCTGGCTTCGATCGGCATGGGCATCCATTAGGTCTTTGGTAACTTCCGTCTGACCATAAACCATGACGGTCTTGCCGGCGGTCCGGGACTTGAATCCAACGCGGTGGATCGCACCATTAAATTGGATACCGATCCCATTGTGAATAAGACCTTCTTCATGAAGCCGCTCAGCGACTCCGGCTTCCTCGAGCAAGTCAACGGTCCCTTGTTCCAGGATACCGGCCCGAATCCGCCCTTCTACGTGGGCTCGAGAGTGCTTTTCCAGCACAATCGATTCGATACCATGTTTATTTAACAGCTGCGAAAGGAGAAGCCCTGCCGGACCACTTCCTATGATACCTACTTGCGTTTTCAAAGGCATGGATCGCAACTTCAGGCTTTGTCGCTTTCTAGAGAGTCAACCAGTGTTTCCAAATATTGTCTAAACTCAGCCAATTGGGCCCCAGTGAAGCGAGCGGCAATCCGTTCCTCCAACTGGACTGCCAGCTTCTGGTATTCCGGCTCCAGGCTTTTCGCCAAAGGCGTCAAAAGAACCTGCGTAGCCCGGCCGTCACGATCGTCAGCCACCGTTTTCACTAGTTTCTCTTTTTCGACATCCCGGACGAGACGAGTGATTGTCATTTTCGAGAGATGGAGTCTTTGCGCCAGCTCGGTCTTGGTCTGGCCATCCTGTTCGTAGAGCGCGAACATCAAGTTTCCCATACCCGGTTTGATGTGCTCGTGAAGTAAAGATTCCTCCAGCGACCGCTTAAGCAGCTCGCGAAAAACTATCGATGCCCGACTCAGATAAAACCCAACCGATTCCGTACCCAGCCTAAGAGGTTGCATGCTTTTAAGAGTCATCGTGAGATCGGCAATTTAGTAACTTATGTTACTATATGTCAAATCGTATCCAGGTGCAGACTTTTGGAAAAATGAGGAACCGGCCACCAGTTCATCCACGCAATTGTTCGCTTCTCCAGGTGTAACTCACGAAAAATTTCCACAAACCCAGCCAGCCACCTCTGGTCCAGGATAGGCTCGGTTTCTCAACATATCGTGTATCCTGGTGCCCAGGGCGGGACTTGAACCCGCACGACCCTAAGGTCAGCGGATTTTAAGTCCGCTGCGTCTACCGATTCCGCCACCTGGGCAGGCTAGGAATGGAGCGAAGCAAACAGCGGGTGATGGTGGAATTCAAGGCGGAAAACCGAAGCTTGCGATTCTGGATCGGATTCTCCACGATCTGGCCGTAACGATCCAGACTCCTCCGTAAGCCTAACCAGCAATCGATGGCCCGCCACTGCAGACAAAGCAAAGAGTCGCCGAGCAGCGAAAGCGTTCGGGCTGCTGCCCTTATGATTGCCCGATATCGGGAATCGCTCGATTGCACTCTGGGTCTGCCCGAGTGGCAGGATGGCATCGCCGAGCTCGTGATCGAACTAGAGCTACCAGCCGGTCGGCAGGGAATTAGCTCGATGCAAGCGCTGCTCACACTCCCTCTTGAATCCAAGCAGGAGCTAGTCGGCCGACTCTTTAAAAATCCGCCAGCTCGACTCAAATCCTCTTCGGTCCGAGCTATTGTAAGAGCTTGGGGGATTACGAGGTTTTCTGTCAAAAACGCCTCTCTTCCGCTATCCAAGTGGAACGACTTGAAGCGGAGATTGACGATACGCCAGGCCACATCTTACCGATCCTACAAGAATTCCCAGGCGTTTTTGTATTCTAAATATGATTACGTTCCCATCCAAGCGACCAAGGAATTATGCCGTACACCGAGCCGGCATGAGGATTGTCAACAGGAGGGCGCACTAGGGCTTTTACAGGCTATTGATCGCATCAAGCCCGGCAAGCCCTTCGCCAGCTACGCGTTTTCCTGGGCTCGTCGCCGTATTCGCAATCACCTAATGACCAGTCATCTTCCGGTCTCCGCTCCGGTAAATTTGGTATCCAAATATTCTGGAGCCGATTCGCACCCAATTGAATCTCAATCCGTAAACCCTCTTCTAGCCCAAAGCATCGCCTGTCTGCAACAGCCGCACATCGAGTTCACCGATGAATTGGCAAAGGAATCGCTCGATCTTGAAGAGACGGACGAAAATAGACATTCTCCACTTAAGACCGCGATCAAGAACGACCTAGCAGCAGCTGTTGGTTTGGCTTTGAATCAACTGACTCCTAAGCAGCGAGAGGTGCTTGCTTTTCGGTTTGGCGTGCTTAACCGCGCCCCGATCGATACTCAGCAAGAGGTAGCAAAATTGACCGGAATATCCCGACAACAAGTTTCTCGGAGGGAAAGACGAGCCCTGACTCAACTCCATCGGATCTTTATACCGCTAAAGCATGAACTGGCCTAAGGCGTCGTTCCCTACGTACCACTGGATCCTATAATATGGATTCGAATTCGCAATCGAGGATCGGTCTTTTTGGAGGAAGTTTCGATCCCGTCCACAATGGTCACCTAACGATCGCCCGCGAATCCTTGGGACAGTTCTCTTTGGAACGCGTTTTGTTCATCCCGGCCGCCCAGTCTCCACTGAAAGAGCATTCCCCTCGCACTAGCGACCAGGATCGAATACATATGCTTAAGCTGGCTATCGGCGGGGAAGAACGTTTCGAAATATGCCTTGATGAAATCGAGCGCGGAGGCGTCAGCTATTCCTTTGAGACAGCAAACTCTGTCCAACAACGCTTTCCAAAAGCTCAGCTATTCTGGATTCTCGGAGGCGATCAAGCCCAACAGCTTGGGCAGTGGCGGAATATAGAGATTTTGACAAAGACAGTTGAGTTCATTTGCCTTCCGCGAAATGGCGAAGAGCTCTCGAACTTCTCGCTGCCGCCTGAGGTCCATCTACACATGCTAGACATTCCGCTGATAAAGATTAGCTCCACCCAGATCCGGCAAAGTCTCGACGACAGTTCCGATTCAAATCCTCTCTTGCTAGAAAACGTCATCGAGTACATCAAGTCCAACAATCTTTATACTAGACCTATGACTGAGGACCTTCAGCTCACCGAACAAGACCAGCGCCTTTTGGAGGTGTGCTGCCAAGCCATCGACGAAACCAAGGGGGAGGACATCGTTATCCTAGATGTGAGCAAGCAATCGTCTATCACCAATTTTTTGATACTCGCATCTGCGAATTCGGAGCCTCATATGAGGGCTCTCAAACGCGATCTAGACAAGGCTCTAAAGGACCACAATGTCAGCGTTTTGGGAGTGGATGAAGGCGATGAAAGCGGTTGGTCTGTACTCGATGCTTTCGATGTGATGATCCATCTCTTTACCCCAGAAATGAGAGCCAACTACGATCTGGAGTCACTGTGGAAAGATGCTCGCCCTATCGAAGTAGAGGCTCTTTTAGCAAAGGCTGAGAACTCTGCCTAGAAATCTATGCCCACGGAACTGATTACGCGTTGATCTTCGCGGCGATCCTTAGGCAAGGACCTGTCATACTCAAGCTGGTACCGGAGAGAAAAGTGGAGGGCTTCGTTCAATTTGCTCGTCATGCCCATTCGAAATTCATACTCGTATTCATCTCCCTTGTCCGGAGGCACTTCCAGTTTGAATTCTTGAGTCAAGCGAAGGCGGTTGTTCACTCGATAATCTACATCCTGGAACAAATCGACAAGAGTGGAAGTTTCCCCCGACTCGGTAGCCCTATCCCGATAGCGGCTACTCATACCCATACCAGTCGAAACCTTTAGGGCCTTCTGGTTGAGGAATCGATATCCGACACCCAGCGTCTGCTCCAAGTTTAAGTCGATCTCCTTAATCCTGTCGGAACTGTACTCAGTATCCGATTGGTAGAACACGCCAGGGGAGATATCGTACCGCCACCTGAAGTTTGAGTAGGTCCGGTCCGTTGTCTTTTCCTGGTTGCTTTCACCATAGAAGCGACGAACCAGTATACGAAAATCGTTGTTCTGAATCTTTCTCCGCATGCTATAGAGCGTATTGAAATCGATCTTATCCCGCCGACCATTTTGCGAATTCATTCCGAACTCGAATTGCTGGGTCCAGGCATCTAGATCGATTAGGTCAGCGAACCGGTTTATCCGCGTTGCTTGAATGGCCCGATCAATCCTGACAGGCTGCTTGGCAGCAGAACCCGCCGCCTTCCCCGCAGACTCAGGGATGGGAGTCGTCTTGGCTAGAGCGGGCTTCTGGACCTTCGGCTTCGACGAAGCTGGCGGGGGATTCGGACGCTCAATCATACGAACATCTCCGTTAGCCATACTGAGCTCTCCCAATACAGCGTGCTTTAAGACCATAGTTTCTCCTTCACTAACCAACTCGCCTTTCAAGCGATCACCGTTGGTTAAAACGATCTCTACCTCTTCTACCTGCGCCCACACCTGGCCTGCTACGGTCGCAAGCCATAGAGAAACCGCAATACATCCTCTTTTCCTAATGCCCATGTCTACCCAATGTTAATGCCAATGCGCGGAAATCCCTTAGCCCGATGTGAAAACTACTCAATAGATCAACCCTTTTAAATGGATTGTTTCAAAAAAGCCATCCCGCTCCCGTATTTACATTTCGTTGACAGTAGATACTGAACACGCGGCTAAAGGGTTTCACAGGGACTACCGTTTAGAAAGTCCATAGTATCCTGTTTCTCATTCAAGATTTACATAAAATAGGAATCAATATTATGCATAAAAAAACATCTAAGAAGGGCTTTACCTTCGTTGAAATCATGATCATGGTTGTCATCATCGGCCTCTTGGCTGCTATGGCGATCCCTGCCTTCCAGCGCGTTCGTTTGAACTCTCGCCAATCAGCGATGGACAATGACGCCCGTCAGTTGGCTTCCGCTGCTCAGCAGTACATGCTCGAGAACAGCACCACCTCTGCTACTATCGCTTATACCTCAGATACCGGTGTTATCGGTGCCCCACTTAGCGAATACGTGCAGCAAATCGGTACGGACTACACAGTATCTGGTTCGATCACGGTAGACGGTACGTTCCAAGTAACGCACCCTCAAGCGGGTACTCGAACGTACAACACAGAAGGTCAGCGATCTCTCTAACGTTTGCAACCGAAGTTATCATCAAATTTCGACTACAAGCCTGGTTTGACAATTTCAAGAGCCTTGCCTTCAACGGTAAGGCTCTTTTTGTTTTAAGAGCAACTCCCACTTCATAGACACCCTTCGAGAAATGCAACGACTTCAATGGGGGCTCTTCGCAGCCATCGCAATCGTTTCGGTCATAGTCGGCTTCCTAATCTATGAACCACTTGAGGCCGGCAAGCGATTCAGTAGCTTTGCCTATCACGGCCGAAATAATTGAGTTCAGCTGTATTGCCCATCGTAGCGTTAGAAAAAAGTCTCATGGAGACTCTCTATTGCTGATCGGCGGATTCCGTGCGGGTCCTAGGGGAATTTTCGGAATATTCCTGGAATCGGTCCATATTAGACCCCAATTTTCAGTCGCATCACCGGATTAACAGTGTTTCGGGCCTAATAGCGACAAATACGATTGTTTCCGCCTCTGGGGCGGGTTCGGCAAATTCGAAGTCCCCATAAAGCAACAAGTCCTCGAAGCCAGCGTTTTCGAGAAAAGCTTTCATGGCGCTTATAGATCGCCCAACCCTGAAAGGCTCTAACCCGTTCCTCAGTCTCAGCAGATTCCGATTCGCATCGAAAGGCTAAGCCCTCGCCATCTTTGCCGCTTTCGTGGAACTCCCATGGGAAATAGGTCGAGACGATAAGCTGGCCGCCCGGGCTCAAATGCTGATAGCACCGCTCCAGGCAACTCTGCAGATCATTGTCTTCGGTCAAGAGCTGGATCGAGAAACCCGGAATCAGAATAGTCGAGAAGGATCGCTTCAGATCGAAAGAGCGCATGTCCCCTTCATATAACTCCGCTTCCAACTGATTCGCCGATAGCTTTTGCCGGCATTGACGCAACATTTCCGGCGACGAATCTAAACCGGCCACATCGAGCCCCTGCTCCTTCAGCCCCAGAAGGATACGGCCTGTTCCGCACCCAACATCAAGCACGGGGCCCGGGCAACTTTCGAGCATCATACGAAAAAACCCAAAATCTTCAAATTGGGAGAGTTCGTCGACCAAATCGTAGGACCAGGCCTCTAAGCCGCCATATATGTACGGTTGATCCAATTCGCGGGATGCTGCCTCCCTCGCGTTTTAGAGCAAACACATATTGGCGCGACCAAAAGTTCACCAAGCCAGGATCATCCTAATGCTCAAGAAGATCCCCCGTTTAGCCGATCTATAAATGCCCAGATCCCGAACCTCTATGACCGGTTCCAAAACACGCATACTGCTGATCGACGACGAAATCAGCGGCCTTGATCAACTGAAGAGCTCCCTGGCTACAAAGGAAAACGAATGGATCATCGAACGCTCGAACAACCCCCAGCAAGCCCTCCAATCCATTTTGGAGACGCCTCCAACGGTCGTGATCTGCGACCACGATATGCCGCAAATCAATGGAGCGGACCTTCTGCGGCAGGTGGAAGCGAAGCACCCATTCATAAATCGGTTCATCAACGCGGATCGCGCTGAAATGGAGGTCCTGGAAGACGGGATTGGAAGCGTATTCCACTTTCTTCCAAAACCATGCCCAGGTAACCGGCTCATACAGGAGATTCAGCGTTGTCTCGCTATCGAAGAGTGGCTCGGCAAAGAGCAAATCAAGAGCATGGTCGGGACTCTTGGCGAACTGCCCAGCTTGCCTAATCTCTATTTGAAGATCGTCGACGCCCTTAACTCAGACGATATCTCAGTCGAGCTGATCGGCAAGGAGATCGCCAAAGATCTTACCATAAGCGCCAAGATCCTGAAAATCGTGAACACCTCGTACTTTGGATTCGATGAAACGATATCGGACATCAATCAAGCGGTTAGCGTTCTTGGGATCGAGACAGTCAAGAACCTGGTACTGGCGATTCAAGTGTTTGGCGACGATCGAGAAGGTGAAATCGGGAAAGCCACCGATCGCTTGTGGGGGCACAGCATGACCGTCGCCCAGGGGTCCAAAGCAATCATGCAGTTCGAAACCGGATCGGCTAAGCTAGCCGAGGGAGCATACACTGCAGGTCTATTCCACGACATCGGAAAGCTAATCATGCTGCGAGCCGCGCCTGAAGACTTCAAGGTTGCTCAAGAGAAAGCCCAAGAGAATAGCGTCAAAGCGTAGGAGACGGAAACCGAGCATATGGGATGCAATCACGCGGAAGCAGGCGCCTACTTGCTCGCCCGTTGGGGGCTTCCCATAGAAGTCGTGGAAACAGCGGCACTTCATCATCAGCCGGTCAATTCATCCGGAGCTTCGTTTTCCGCTCTTGCCTCGGTTGTTGCCTCAAATTCGATCGCGGAAGACAGAGTAAGCGATTTACTGCCGGGGGGCGGGAACGAGATAGCGTTCATCGAATCTCTGGGCAAAGCGGAACGCTGGCCCAAATGGAACCAGTTGACGAATGGCGAATTGGATGCATCCGAGAGTGATGGCCAAGACCCCTCAACCATCGCGGATTCCGATGACAGAGCAGCATCCAGCAATTTCGATAACCCATCGATCGCCACGGAAAGCGCAAAGCTCGTTTCCGATCCGGGAATCGAAGCTCCGGAGCCGAAGTCTTTCAAAAAGAAAGCAGCTATAATTGCGCTCTGCGCGACCGCTTGCGCGATCTTCGCCATCATCCTTTTTGAGGGCAATAACGATCAAGAAGCGATTGCCTATACGGATGATTGGGAATCAGGTTCTTTGGCAACAAAACGGGTTGCCGATATGGAGAACGCAACATCGGCCACTGGAAGCCGCTTTCCAACAATCACCGCCAAGGAACTCGTCGATGAGGTCACCTTGGAGGAATTCGAAACCGTTACCACCGAAGAGCTGGTAGAGGAAAGCTATGGCCCTATTCGATTTCCCAAGATACGCGTTACGCAAATCTATCACGATCTGCCCATCCCGGTAGCCCAGATCGATAGCAAGCTTGTTCGAATCGGCGACAAGGTCTCAGGAGCAGAACTTGTCGATATCAATCGCAAGAACGTAGTCCTGCAAATAGAGGGGAAGAAGAAAAGCTACTCTGTCAGATAAAGCGGATTACCTTCAAAGGCCGCTAGAATCCACGGTTTCGATCCAATTTACGTACGATTGAGCGTCTCCATCGTCTATGTACTCGGTCGTGCCCTCCAGTCTGCCGTCATCCGCGTAGAAGGTGATGAACGGGATTCCCGTTATGCCAAAACGCTCTCGAATACCTTCGGTGTCCTCACTCTTTGGTGGAATTCCAATTTTAGCGCCAAGAATTCCCTCCGAGCGAAGGTAATCATCTAGGGCGCTGCTTTCCTGCAGCAGAGCTTCTAGCCGGTTACACCAGGGACACCAATCGCCATCTCCCTTGAAAATCATTAGCAATCGCTTGCCTTGCTCCTCGCGAGAAGTTTGCGCCTCTTCAATCTCAGACAGCCAATTCATATCGATTAGTCTATTTCTATTGATGGTGTAAATCGGCAGGAACGGTAGATGCCAGCCTCTCTACCTGGCAAGCGCGATTCCTCGCCTCGCTCACAAAAAATGGTGACCCCCTCGCGAACCGGGATGCCCAGCGCCTACATGAGCATCTCCTCAAACGATTTGGTTTGGATCTTCTCCCAACAATTGGTATATCCAACTAGCGGATACGCCAATTCGCCAGCAATACAGAAGCGGCCATGGCCGCATTGAGCGATTCCCCTTCCCCAAATTTGGGGATCGTGAGAAGCGAATCGGCCAGCTCGAGTATCGAAGGCCTTACGCCTCTAGCTTCATTTCCGACAACCAACAACGACTTTTCCGGCCAAACAAAATCTCCTAGCTCCGCCCCCCGAGCGTCCAAACTGGCAACTATTATCCGGAAACCAGACGCCTGTAATTCTAGCAACCGGCTTTCCAATGAAGGGCATTCCGCTATCGGCAAATGGAATACGCCGCCCATGGAAGCCCTCAAAACCTTCCCATTTTCCTTACTCGGGCAACCCTCACCCAACAGAATCGCGGCGGAGCCAAACCAATCACCGCTACGAATAATTGTACCGCAATTCCCTGGATCGCTCACGTCATCGAGAGCAAGGACGCAACCGCATTCAATCCGAGATAGCTTGTCGGCGAGCAATTCCCAATCCTCCTCCTCGGAGGCTACAACGCCGACGACTCCCGCGCTCGTCACCGTTTTCCCGATCGCTCGCAACTGATCGTCGCTAGCCAAGTATATCTCTTCAGTTCGATCCTTAGCTCCCCGCAACACCTTCTCGTCCTCTTCCGATAGCGAACGTGATGGATCATAAATTACGGCTAGAAGACGGACTTTCGCTTCAAGGCATTCGCCAAGCAAGTGCCATCCTTCGATTAGATATCGGTTCTCCGCAATCCGATGCTTTTTGCGGCCCAATCGGCGAAAAACCGAAAGCTTGGCTTTGGAAAGACACTCTGCCATCAAACTCTCATAAATGTCGGGCCCATTCGCTTGTCCATCGTAAATAGACGTCGGCGAAGTCAGACAGCATTTTCAGGCTCGGAACATGGAACGTAAAATCATTCATATCGATATGGATTGCTTTTATGCCGCGATCGAAGTTCGCGACAATCCATCCCTCCGCTCCGAACCCGTAGCCGTCGGAGGGCGCAGCTCTCGAGGCGTTTTGACCACTTGCAATTATAAGGCCCGCCGTTTCGGAGTTCATTCGGCAATGCCAAACTTCATGGCCTTAAAGAAATGTCCGCATTTGGTCATCCTTCCAGTCCGTTTCGAGGCATATCGCCAGGAGTCCGGACATATTCGCAAAATTATGGCCCGCTACACCAACCTCATCGAGCCCCTCTCTCTCGATGAGGCTTTTCTAGACGTTTCCAGTCGTAAAGAAGACGCGAGGGAAATCGCCTTTGAGATCAAGCGGCAAATTCGCAGGGAACGGGGGCTGGTCGCTTCCGCTGGGGTCGCTTCCAACAAGATGTTGGCCAAGATCGCTAGCGATTGGCGAAAGCCGGACGGACTATTTCAGATTCGGGCTTCCAATATCGACGAATTCATGTCCGCTCTGCCTGTATCTAAAATTTGGGGGATCGGAAAAAAATCGGCAGAAAAGCTGCAAACGAAAGGCACCCGTACCTGTGGTGACTTGCAAGCATACAGCCCCTTGCAGCTCACCCATTTATTCGGCAAGTTCGGGGCCGAGCTCCACAATCTTTGCAGAGGCATTGATAATCGTCCAGTAGTAGCTAACCGTATACGCAAATCTATCAGCGTTGAAAGAACCTTTCCTGAAAATTTGGATACACTCGACGCCTGCCTCTCGAAAATCCAAACCCTATTTGTCGAGCTGGAAGAGGACATTGTACGGCTAAAATCCGATAGGCGCATAGCTAAGCTGTTCGTCAAACTGAAGTTCTCCGACTTTACGCGGACAACGATCGAGCGTACGGGGCTAGCAATCACCCAAAAAAACGCAGAGTCGCTTTGCCAAGAAGCTTTTGGCCGGAAGGCGCTCCCCGTTCGCCTAATCGGTATTGGCGTGAGATTCGCTAGTGAAACCCGTGCCTCATCCCAGCAGATGCAGTTCGATTTTACTGGGAACCGTGGCGGTTAGCCTGAAAACCTCTGTGCTGATGAAGCAGTTCAGCGCTTGCCCTAGACAGGAATTCTATAAACATAGACCAACTTGATTCCAATGCTCTCGAGTAAACGCATACTCTTAATCATCACCGGCAGTATAGCCGCGTATAAATCTCTGGAATTGATACGGCTATTAACCAAAGGTGGTGCAGAAGTGGAAGCTGCGCTAACCAAAGGAGGCAAAGAATTCGTCACGCAACTATCCGTCGAAACCCTGATTGGCCGAAAAGCCCACATGGAAATGTGGGATGAAGAAGCCTATCAGATGAATCACATCGAGCTTTCCCGAAACTCGGATCTCATCGTAGCGGCTCCTGCCACCGCTGACTTTATTGCGAAAATGGTCAGAGGCGAAGGAAACGATTTGACCACGACCATCATGCTCGCCAAAAATAAGCCCGTAATATTAGCCCCTAGCATGAACGTGGAAATGTGGGAAAATCCCGCTTTTCAACGCAATCTGGAAACGGTTCGAGCAGATGGGGCGACAATCGTTCCACCACAGCTGGATGAACTCGCCTG
>CAZFUD010000001.1:90710-131508 GCA_964521705.1 uncultured Opitutaceae bacterium
TTAAGTAGAGCCACCGGCGGAGATGGGGCCTTAACCCTTGCCAACCGAGGGGCAGGTAAAATTCATTTTGGAAACGTCAACGATACTGACCAGTTGGTGATTAAGGACAGCGGAGAAGTGGGAATTGGAAATATGGCTGAGCCAGAGACCATATTCGAGTCCATAGTCGAGCATTTCGAAACGGCTCACGCGCTCGATGGCAAACGCGCGATCGTCACCACCGGAGGAACCATTGAGCGGCTAGACACCGTCAGGTATATAAGTAACTTCTCCTCAGGCAAGCAAGGCAAGGCCATTGCCTTGGCCCTCGCCAAAGCGGGAGCCAAAGTATCGCTGGTCGCGGGGGGCAATTGCTCAAGGACCGAATCGCATCCCAATCTGGAAACAATCTTTGTTGAATCCGCTGAGGAAATGAGCCAAGCGGTCATCGAATTGCTGCCTGCGGACATATTTGTAGCCTGCGCAGCGGTTTGCGATTTCAAGGTCGTCAATCGAAATGATCGAAAAATCAAGAAGAGTGAAGGACTCAACTTGGAGTTCGCCGAAAACCCCGATATAGTCGCTTCAATCGGGAATTTGCCGAGCGATGAGCGTCCAACTGTGGTGGTGGGCTTCGCCGCGGAAACCGAGAATTTGATAGACAATGCCAAATCGAAACGGATCGCCAAAGGATGTGATCTTGTCGTCGCCAACGAAGTGGACGGAGGAGCTATTTTCGGGCAGGATACGAACCAGGCGAGTTTCGTGTCCGCCTCAGGAGTCGAAGCGCTGGATCGCATGAGCAAAACCCAGCTGGGTAGACGCATTTCAGATTGGATCACCGACTTTCTTAAGCATTGAGGACCGGGGCGCCGGCCGAGAACGCCAACTGGACAAGTCACGCGGAAAGGTGATGTTCATGGTCAAATTATTGTTAAACCAGCACGTATTCGACAAATGTTCTCTTTATCGGTCTTTTGTTCTCTCGTTGATTACGATCCGCTCGATAACTATATGAACCCCCTCACGGGAGCTCCTTCCGTATCCCCACAGATACGTAAAAATGAATTCAACGACTAAGAGAGCTATCAGTCTGCTTTTGGTAGACGACGACTCTGAGTTCGCCCAGTCGATTAGCGCACACGAATCGACTGCGCGGGACGGCTGGACTGTGCGAACAGCTCGGGATTGCAACGAAGCCCTGGACCAGCTCAACGAATCCAGAGCCGACATTATAGTCACTAAGTTGAATCTTCCGGGAGATTCCGGGGATATGCTCCTCTCGACAGCCAAACGCGAGTACCCGAATGCATTGCGTTTCCTTCTGATCGATCCCTCCGACAAATCTAGCGTTCAAAAAGGTACCGGGCTAGCCCACATGTACCTTGAAGACCCCATCGAAGCGAGCGAGCTCGTCCGTTCCGTCAGCATCGTTCTCCAGACCCACTTGCGCATTCGCAAAAAGGAGGTTGTGGAGATAATTCGAGACACGAAAGAGCTTCATATCAACACGCAACCGATGCAGGAGCTTCTCGCGACATCGGACAATCCGAATTGCTCCTTGGACGATCTCATACCGGTAATCTCCAAGCACCCCACCGCTGTCGCAAGTACTCTACAGGTGGCTAACACAGCGTTCCTGGGAACTGGTGGGCACGTAGACACCATCGAGCAAGCTATCCAGATGCTGGGAATGGACTACGTCCGAAACCTGGCCATTACCGAACTGGCCAAGAAGCAGCTCGAACTGTCCCCAGGAATGCAGGAAATAGGGAATGGCGTCCTTAAGCATTGCGTGGAAACGAGCCAATGCGGAACCCAGATGCGGCAATTCGGCGTTTCCGCCAAGCAGGCACAAACCCTTTCAAGTATTACTTTGCTTCACGATTTGGGCAAACTCGTCCTTTTGGCCAACAAAGGTGAAGACTACGCCGATCTAATGGGGCGATCGATCGAGAATAATCGTCCTTTGTGGCATCTTGAACAGGCCATTTACAACTGCGACCACGCTTCGATCGGGGCCTTTTTATTCGCGATGTGGGGGTTGCCGGAAAACATTGTGAGAGCGACCGCGTGGCACCACGAGCCTGCCGAGTTCGCGACCAACGAATTCTGCTACACAACACTCCTGCATTTCGCCAATTGCGCCGCTCACATAAAGTTCGAGGTGCCTTTCTACTACGGTGATGAATTGATTCCCGAACTTGCGGAAAAGGTTGGATTGCCGTTCGGCTACGTCAAAGAGCTCGAGAAGTAAAGGCAGATTCCCCCCGGAGGGAGCCCCGAAGGCATTTATTGCCGCGTTAACGAATGGTAGAAGAGGCTTAGAGACTGTTTAGTCTACCTCAATGCGAAAGCAGGATGCCTGTTCCACCTTAAAATTGGCCTCTTGAGGACCCTAGCAATGAAAACAGTCTGTGCAAATGCCCGCAGCATCTCATGTAGCGACACGCTTCCTGCAAAAACGATTCTCGCTAAACGCTCGCGAAAAGTGCAGTTCAATCCAGAGCACGCCTGAGAGCTTCGACGATACTTTGGTGACTGTAATCTTTCTCAACTCGAGCTAAAGCCCTGGAGCGTAGGCGACTCCAGAGTTCCTTGTCTCTATAAAGTCTTTCACAGGCCGCTGCGAACTCGTCACCAGAACTTCCTGACAAAATCTCGTCCGATTTCCAAGCAAGCTGCTCTTGCGCTAGTCGAGACCCGACCACCGGAATTCCTCTGGAGACCGCTTCGACGATTTTCAGGGGAATTCCCGCGGCAAACTGGGCCGGGGCTATGAATATCCTGCAGCGATTATACCATTCGTCCAAATCTTCAACGAAGCCTAAAAACCTCTCCGATTCGGTCTCATACTCGCGCAGCTTATCCGAGTTGTATTTACCGATACAGTACAAAATGACATCTTCATTCAATCTTCGGCGAATCAAAGGAAGAGCATTTTCGATAAAGTCGATCAGCCCCAAAGCATTCGGGGCATCGTCAGAATGCACGGCCCCCACAAATAGGATACCGCTACGTTCGTCGAAACTATTCGGCGACACCTTTGTTTCCGAATGATGTCGCAACATGCGTATTCGAGGAAAGCCCAAGGTTTGGAACTGCTTTCTCTCCGTCTCCGATATGGCAAAAACGCAATCCGCTTCCATCGCGGCTCCCAGTTCTTGCTGTAAAAGACCCCTCTCATCTTGTTGGGAAAAAGGCGTTCCCCGCAAGCGGTTTTCGCTTATTTCCCGATTCACGAAAACCGCTTCCGCATCATAAATGACTTTTAAATCGGGTCGCAAACGCTTGGACTCGAAAACCTCTGGCCCTAAGGACTTCAAATTATTTGGGCGGGAAAGGATCACCGCGTCATATCGGTCTTCTCGGCGTTTCCAGAAGTCGAGGAACCCAGATTCGCCAACACCCAATGCCACTTCCACTTCTCTCGGCGTGTCTTTATAGACATCTTCAAAATCGCTCGCCGTCCAAAAGGTTGGTAACAGCGTTACCGAATGTCCCAGCTCGATAAGCGCATTGAGCATCGCCCGCGTTCGAGGAAAGCCCGCCCCCATATGCGAAAATGGCGGAGCATCTTCGATCCAGAGAATCCTCTTCCCCGAGGCCTCTTCAAAAAAAACTTCGGTCGGGTAGGCGCTTTGCGTGGGCAGCGTTGCTAGAGCGGTTTCATGTCGATCCAAAAGGATTTGGCGATTCGCCTCTAGCAATTGAGCGCAATGCTCCCAGCGATACCTATACTCTAAGCTGCGCTGAACCTGAAACTCCGGGTCGTATATAATCTGGTTGCCGGACGCGGCGATACGGAGACAAAGGTCCACATCCTCGTAGTATTCATCTGAATAAGACGGATCGAATCCCCCTATTTCGGCAAAAAGATCTCGACGAACCAGCAACGCGGCTCCCGAACAGTAGGCTACCGCTCGTTGATACTGAACTCGAAAGTCATCAGGGTTCCAGCTACGGCCAGAGGACCGGCAATATCCCGATTCGAATAGCAAGCCACCGGCTTCGATCAAACTACCTCCAAGATCAGTGAGCATGCCACCAACCGCCCCTGCGCACCGAAGCGTTTGTAACCGCCGCTCAAGATCGGCCAAAGATCTCTCCATCAATCGAGCGTCGTCTTTCATAAAAAGCAGCGATGGAGCGAGGGCCAGGGTCGCTCCATCGTTCCACGCCTGGGCGAATGATTCCATTTCATCCACTTTATGAAAGCGTATCCCATCCAATCGGGACTCCAATTCCGGGTAGCTCTGAAGGCGGCCCTTTTCTGCAACAACAATGATCTCGAAGCCTTTCCCTCCGCCAAAAGCCAAACCGCGCAGCCCGTTCAACAAATGTTCGGGAGGATTTCTAAACGGTATGATTATGGATACATGGGGCTTTGCTGAACAGGGCAAGCGTATCGTCTCGCCCGATTCCAAGAAAGCCTCATACAGCTGGAGGGGAGCGGACGCGCTATTGGCAGAATCGTTGAAAGCAGCTTCTGGCATGAAGAATGCGACGCTGCGATCACACCCATCGGCCACTTACTTGCAAGCCTATATCTCTTCTCGTGCTTGTACCAACTATAAGGATTAAGGGCCTAAGACTCGGATTTGCTATTCGACGTTGGAGCCGAATTTTCCTCGGGAAATTTCTTTTCGTAAGTCTTCGCGATAGCTTCTTCGAATTCGACGGGCTTAAATGGTTTCGCCAGATAGTCGTCCATCCCCGCTTCATAGCACTTCTCCCTATCTTCTCGCATAGCATTGGCCGTCAAAGCGACTATGCGCGGCCTTTCTTCACCCCACTTGGCGATTACTTGACTCGTAGCTTCTAGACCATCCATCTCTGGCATTTGAATATCCATGAAGATGAGATCGTAAGAGCCTTCTTCCAATGATTTGATGACTTCCAGGCCATTATTCGCCACATCAATCTTGTAGCCCAGCTTCTTGAAAAGCCGCGTAGCTACTTTCTGATTCACGAGATTGTCTTCGGCTAAAAGGATAGACATCGGCATCCGCTCGCCCAGCTTCTCCGTGGATTTCTCCGCTTTCTTGACAGTAGGCTCTGCCTTGCCAACCGAATCGAGTAGATGCCGCTTCGTACTTGCGAGCTTGCTGGGCTTGAGCTGCGACATGATCTTGCCCGGCAAATCACCACTCGTATGGACAGACCCTAGCGGCCCGCAAAACACGACCGGCAACTCGGCCACACCACATTGCTTGCGTACGGCTTCGATAGCCTCGTCACCGCTTAGTCCGTCAATGCCAGACTCGACGAAGGCCAAAATTAGCTGATCTCGCTCGATATCCACTTCCTCGATACCTGCGACCGATTCGAGTGGAATTGGAATCGCCCCAGCGGATTCAACTTGGCTGCTTAGCGATGCTCGGCTGAACTCCTTGTGCACGATAACCAAAGCTTTCTTGCCCTCGAAATCGTTTAGCCCGCTTGCTTCCGAAGTTAGCGTTCCAATCGCCGATTTACTGAAGACCACAGTAAAATGGAAAGTGGAACCTTCATTGATGACACTTTCCACCCACATGGTTCCTCCCATCAACTCAGCCAAGTTCTTGCTGATAGATAGCCCTAGACCCGTACCGCCATATTTCCGAGTGGTCGACGCATCTACTTGGCTAAAAGACTCAAAAAGCCTGCCAACTCGATCCTCGGGGATGCCAATCCCAGTGTCCTGGATGGAAAATTGAGCTACCAACTGATTATCGTCTTCCTCGACTTTGCCAACCTTTATGCACACCCCACCCTTGGACGTGAATTTAACCGCGTTGCCGACAAGGTTAACGATTACCTGGCGCAATCTCGTGGGATCGCCGAGAAGGGAAGTTTCGATACCGCTATCAATAACGTAGGCGATATCCAGACCCTTTTCGGTAGCTTGCAGAGCCAACGTATCGACTGCCTCTTCCACGCAGTCCCTCAGATCGAAAAGAATGCTTTCCAATTCGAGCTTACCAGATTCGATTTTCGAAAAGTCGAGAATATCGTTGATCACGACTAGCAGCGCTTCACTGCTGGCCCGAATTGTATCCACACATTCACGCTGCTCTTGTGTCAGATCCGTGTCACTGACAAGACCCGTCATACCGATGATACCATTCATCGGCGTACGAATCTCGTGACTCATATTGGCCAGAAAATAGCTCTTGGACTTGTTCGCCTCTTCCGCTTCTAGCATAGCTGCCCGAAGCTTTTCCTCTGAGCGTTTCTGTTCCGTGATTTCGTGAAAGAACCAAACGCGTCCATACGACTCGCCTAGAGGCGAGCAGATGGGGAAAGACGCTTGCTCGAAAATACGGCCATCCACAAGCTCCAGAACATCTTTTATGGTTTCGGTCTCGCTAGCCGAAATAGAACAGGCCTTATCAAGGAAAGCCCGTGGCTCTGGCATAAGTTGCGAAGCCATTTCCCAAATCTTTCCCGGATCGCCAGCATCCATCACACTCGGTGACAAAGACCAAATCTCGTGAAATCTCTTATTGTAATTGGATACAATGCCTCGCTCGTTCACTACGAGGATACCGTCAGTAGACGCTTCCGACTGGGCTTTTAGAACCGAGTTGTATCGCTTAAGAAGACTCTGGCGCCGCTTGCTATGAGTGACATCCGTGCCCGTAGCTACTATGGTAGTTATGTGCCCCTTCTCGTCCCGCACAGCGACGGTCCGGAAATAGACGTCGAGCAAGCGGCTGGATTCGGTAGACATCTGCACATCCCCCTGCCAGTGCCCATACTCCTGGGTTTCCTGAACGATCTTCTCGAAAATTCCTGGATCTTCGAACAAAACCACTGCTCCACCGGAATTGTTCAACTGGTCAATCGAGCCGTATCCAAGAACGCTGACAAATGAGTTATTGTGATATACGCCCTGACCCTCGAGGTTTATCATCAGGATAAAATCGCTGGAGACCTCTACTGCCGCTGATACCATACGCAGACGTTCTTCCGACTCTTTGCGAAGGGTGACGTCTTCAAAAATTCCATACCAAATGGTCGAGCCATCCTGAAGCTTTTCCGGAATAGCCTTGGTCGATACCCACTTCTGCTTTTCGTTGGCCCCCTTGACGCGATACTCCAGATATAGAGGATTAAGGTGCTTAGAGGAAACTTCGAGACTCTCGTACACCCGCTCTAGATCCTCAACGAAAACTGCTCCCATGGCGATGGACGCGTCTTTCATGACATCATGGGCCTCTACACCCAGGAGATCCTTGATTTTCTCGCTTATAAACGGGAAGGAAGGCTCCCCATCTTGGTTTATTTCCAAATGGAAATATACACCCGGCACTTGGGAGCTCAAGCGTTCCAGCTCATTCGAGCTGCTTTCCAGCTCTTGCTCAATACGGCGAGCTCGCGTTACGTCTTCGAATACTAGGATAGTTTCACTGTGACTGGCATTCCTTGTCGAAAAGACCACGGTCTTAGTCTCCTCGTCCAATTCGAATGTCGATTCGCGGCTTGAGGGACCGCTCTTGCTGGTCGCTTGTTCGAGAAACCTTTCCAGCTCCAGGTCTTGGAATATCGGACAGACCGTGCCTAAAGCCTTTCCCTCAACCCTAATGGAATCTATACCGAGAATATTCCGAGCCGCCCGATTGATAAACCGGATTTGCCAACTCTTTGGCGCTTCGTCCGAGCCTCCGTCGCATTCAAGGCTGATAATTCCGTCGGTCGAACGATCTAAGGCTCCATACAGAGCGGATTCGTTTTCCGAGGGAGCCAACCCAATTGGCTGCAAAATCCAAAGCGATTCGCCGTCACCCATAGATGACCGATGTACTTCGCAAGTTTGAGGACCCTTCTCTGAAGGCGACGCTAACGGGAATGTCGCCGCTCCATTTGGTTTCTCATTCGAGGCATTCCACTTTCGGAAATAGGCTTCCAATGGCGTGTCTACCAGGGATTCCGGATCAGATGAATTAGCCAGCAATTCGCTAGCCGCTCGATTAGCCAAACGGATGCGCCCCGCTTTGGTTATAATCTGAGCCGAGGGAGACTTTTGAAAGATCTCTTTAAATTGTGGGCCTTTGGATTCCATGAGGCACTGAAATGGATATTGACGTCGCTTAATTGAGGTTTGCCTCTCCACATGTCTGAATTCCGCACCCGTAGATTACGATTTTCGACCCGTTTCGAGACTCCCATTAGTTTCGGCAAAAACAGGGTAGACCTTAGAGATTCTCACTTGAGGAGACCGAATTCTGACAATGCCGTCTGTTTTTGCCGACCACTTCGGGTATCCCAGCCAAATCGGAAGACCGGGCAGAAGGCCGATGGGCAGAGTTTGCTAGCCAGTTGCTAGTTTGAAATATCAAATATTCTGTGGAGCCGAAGCAGCTCGATGACCGACTGTACCGGGGCCTGCACGCGCTTAAGCTGTAGATTAGGCTCGTCACCAGAAAGCCGCTTGTAGACACCCAGCAGAGCTCCCACGCCCGAGCTATCGATAAAGTCCACCTTTTCGAAATCCAGCTCTACTCGATTCACCTCAGGTGACCAGATCGCTTCGACATGCTTCTTGAAGTCTCGCGACGAGGACGCGTCTAGTCGATTGACCCCAAGAGCGGCATGCAAAACGCCGTCCTCGATTTTGCCTTTAATTATTGGACTCATTTTGAACTGGTTTGGTAATCGGTTTCGCTCGATCCGTCTTTCGCGAATCCGAGCTCATCTATTTACAACGGCCATAACATTGACTCCCTTGAACGAGAATTATCGCTTTTGAATACCCGTTTTCAGCCGATCTACGAAAAAAGATCGGTCTATATGGAAAACAATTCCCACGAATCGGATTCGGAACTCGCGGCCTACTGGGCGGACGCGGCGACAGCCTCCGGCAAGTTTCGCAACATTCTCAGGACTCGCTTCAAACGGTTGACTTGGATAGCTGTCGTTGGCGGGGCATCCGCCCTTAAACGCATATTCGATATTATAGTGTCGGGCCTCGCACTGTTATGCCTTTCCCCCATATTCGCGGCGACCGCGTTCTTAATCAGGCTAGAGGACCGAGGACCCATCTTCTTCAAGCAGAACCGAATCGGGTTCAAAGGAGACCCTTTTTTGATATGGAAATTCCGGTCTATGGTTACCAATGCAGAAGCGCTGGCCCAAAAGCTGACCGAACAAAATAAAGCCAAGGATACTATCGAGATGAAGCTCATTGGGGATCCGAGGATAACTAAGATCGGGCGTTACATTCGAAAGTACTCAGTTGATGAATTGCCGCAGTTTTGGATTGTGTTCCTAGGCGAAATGTCCATAGTTGGGCCAAGACCTGTAATCCCTGCGGAAGTCGCCGACTATACCGTTGAGGAGCGACGACGCCTTCTGGCAAAGCCCGGCCTTACCTGTTTCTGGCAGGTCAGCGGACGAACCGATCTCGATTTTGAGAATCAGGTGAGATTGGATATCGAATACATCAAATCGCGAAATATCTGGGTCGATATAAAACTTCTATTTTTGACTGTTCCGGCCGTAATGTTGGGCAAAGGAGCATACTAATCACGCGTTACCATGAAAAGAGATTGGAAGCTTCTTGTTCCGAATTGGAGCCATCTCGACGAAATTTGGCGAAGCGCCAAACCGTTCTGCCTTTGGCCCATTGGGAGCCAACCATTTATCGCCCACTGGATGGACTATGCCGTATCCAGTAGCGTAGAGCGAGTAGAGTTCTTCGTATCCGATCGGCCAACAGAGGTAAGGAAGTTCTTGAAAGACGGATCCTATTGGTCGCGTAGAATTTCTATCACTTCGATTTCATCGGATGAAGCGGCTCACGAGGACGCAATCCCTCTACTCGGCTTGCCCCACGACAACAAGATCCAAGGATCGCTAGACTCTCCTGCGGATCTGCAAAAGCATTGGCTTTCACTAAACCTCGCCTGGCTCGATCGTATAGACGAACACGAATTCCACGTAGAAAGACAACAATCCCATCAGGGCTGGGTAGGGTCTCAGTCCCGCATTAGCCCCAAGGCAACCCTAACACCCCCCTACTGGATCCAAGGCAGATCCGACATAGCCGATGGCGCCCAAATAGGGCCCAACGCTTGCATAGGCGAAAACACGATTATCGACAGCAACGCGATCGTTCAAAACTCGATCGTCCTGCCCGGCACCTTAGTAGGCCGCAATACCAGTCTGGATCAGGTTGCCGTCGATGGAGGGCTCCTAATGGATATCCAACGCGGGTGCCGCGTGAATGTATCGGATAGTTTCATACTCAGCGACCTAGCCGGGCGGGCGAAAAAAGTTACTTTCGGCGAACGGATTGCTGCCATTCTTCTTTTCGCCTTCATTTCCCCCTTGGTTGCCCTTTCTAGAATA
Organism: uncultured Opitutaceae bacterium; assembly: GCA_964521705.1. Taxonomy (GTDB): domain Bacteria; phylum Verrucomicrobiota; class Verrucomicrobiia; order Opitutales; family Opitutaceae; genus Pelagisphaera. The sequence goes on from CAZFUD010000001.1 coordinate 101,025, forward strand.
GACTGGACCACCGTTGAGGCGCACGATGGTCGCGGAGGGCAGCTACGGCTGAAAACCGGAGTCAATGGCCGCCTCATATGCCGTCGCTGGCACTGGCTAAAAGAGGTATTCAAAGGGCGGATGAGGCTAATCGGCATCCTTCCTCGCCCCCTTGAATGGGACATCGAGAACGATCACGAGCTCGAACAACGGCTAAAGGAATCTTCACCTGGCCTATTTTCGCTGGCCGACCTCCACGGGTGCCACGAAGCCTCTGACGCCAATGAATGGATACACGCTTCCTATCAGGCCTTGGAAGCGGAGAAAAATATTTCCAGGATGATACGAAGCAATTTCTGGAAACTCGCCTTCAAACGGTTCGCCTAAATCAATGATTGGGCTACAGTACTCAAATTCATCCCGGTGTAACGTTCCCGCTGATCTCGAGAACGTTTCCCGTGTATCCAATCTCCTTAGAGAGTATTGCGAACTCAGGTTGCTGGACCCTGTAATATGGACTTCCCTGGAGCTGGGCTTCTGCGAAGCCCTCAACAACGCTATCGAACACGGTTGCCAAAAAGATCCGGAGAGAACTGTATTCGTAAAATGGACATGGCTAGACGAGGATCTCGACATTGAGATCGAAGATCCCGGCGACTTTCAACCTGAGGACCACGACGCCGTTTTACCTGAAAACCAACTGGACGAATCAGGCAGGGGCCTACACATAATCAATTCCGTATTCGATCGAGTTGAACACATGTCCACGGAATATGGACACAAGCTCCATCTACGCAAATCGCTACCGCCTCCCCAAAATGCCCTTGCCAAAATGCAAGAGCTCTACGAATCGCTACAAAACGTTTCCGGCGAATTGAACCAAAGCTATGTGGAACTATCTGCCCTGCAAGGGTTCGCCAACGACGTCTGTTCTAGTTCTACATTGAGCGGAGTCATTGAGCGAAGCATTGAACACTTGAAGTCGGCTTTCGACTTGCCGCAGGTCGACATTTGGCTCGAACACGGAAACCACTTGAAAAATGCTCTGGGTGGGGAATCCGATCCGATTTCTTTGGTGGAGAACTCTACCCTTTCCATAGCTCGGGCATACCGGAACCAACGAGAGCAGATCGTCGTCGATTGCCAGGAGCTCAACTCCGCTGACCCCTTGCATTTCCAAAACCGATGCGCCCTCATAGAGCCAATTTCCTGTCAGGGAGACCAAATAGGTGTCATTGCGATTCAACTACCCTGTAACCGAGTAGGCGAAATCGAATCGACTATAGCCCGGTCCATACGGATCTTCAATCAATTGCTTGCCCTATCGATCGCCAAAACCGACTCAGAGAGAGACCGCAAGGAAATCGAACGCTCGAAAGCCCAACTCGAGATAGCATCCGAGATACAACAATCGCTACTGCCATCCGAATTTCCGAAGAGCCCCCATTACCGCATAACGGGTCGATGCATAGCTGCCCAAGCAATTGGGGGGGATTACATCGATACAATCGAAATCAAAGGCCAGGGGCTTTTGCTTATCATCGCAGACGTTATGGGTAAAGGCGTGCCTGCAGCCCTCTTGGCAACTATATTCAGAACAGCAATACGGTCTCGCCTCAACTTGGCAGAAACTCCTGGCTGGCTTCTATCCCAGATCAACGAACAGTTCCATTCCGAGCTCGGCCATCTGAACATGTTTATAACAGCTCAAGCAGCTTACTTCTGCTATCGGGACAAGAGCCTGAAGCTCGCTAGCGCCGGGCACTGCCCTGCCTTTCTTAGCCGTCCCACCGAACCCCTACCCGAGCAGCTGAACGCAGAAGGTCTGCCACTCGGAATCCAGGCTGATTATATTTATGAAGAACGTCTCTTAAAACTTACCGAGGGCGAACGGATTGTGTTTATAACCGACGGGATCTATGAAGCGGAAAACCAGGCTGGAGAAATGCTCGGGCTGAACGGATTCGCCCAGCAGCTTCCTCATATCTGGCGAGGAAACTTCGAAGAGTTTCTTGAAAACGCCCTCGCCGTAGTCACCACCCATGCCCAAGGTAGGGCTTCCCAGGACGACAAAACCCTACTAGCCTTGGAAGTGCTATAAGGATGGACTAATGATTTTGAACAGGCCCCTCTATGTGTCAGCTTTATCCCTATAAAAGCTGCGTCGTTTACCAACTCCACCCACACACACGGAATCCGTCGCCAACTCGATTTCTTGAGCCAGGGAAGTCAGGGATTCCCGTCCCTCCTTGAACGCGACTTTAACCAGTTTCTCGGAATCGAGAGCTTTGTTGAGTTCTTTCAACAGATGCGGCGTCAATCCGTTCTTCCCAACGTGAATCGCCGGTTTCAGTCGTTGAGCAGCGCTTCTCAACGCCGCCTTCTCTTTACTGGATAAATCTGTCATCGTATCTCTCCTTGCCCTATTGAGGCAGGTCCGTCAACCGAAGGTCAACTAAAGCCGATCGATCCATCGCCGCAAAAACATTGATTTCAGCGCTGGGCCGTTACAAATAGCTTGGTTCCATGAGTCGTGAGACCTTCACTATCGCCGCGTTCTACAAATTCGCTCCTCTACCAGACTACCAAGAGCGTCGAGAGCCCCTGCGCGAATTTTGCGAAGCCCATGGAGTGAAAGGAACCATCCTCCTAGCCGAGGAAGGGATCAATTCCACCGTCGCCGGCCCAAAGGATGGCATGGCGAAAGTTCTGGAGCACATCCAATCGGACCCAGCCATCGGGAAATTGACCATCAAGTATTCCCAGGCTTCGGAGATACCCTTTTATCGAATGAAGGTTCGTCTGAAAAAGGAAATCGTCAGACTAGGTCGACCCGATGTGAATCCCAACGACCAGGTAGGGGAGTATGTTGATCCTGAGGACTGGAATGATTTGATTTCCGATCCGAACGTGACGCTCATCGATACCCGCAACGACTACGAGTTCGATCTTGGCACTTTCCAAGGAGCAGCCAATCCCCATACCAAGAATTTCCGCGAGTTCCCTGAATACGTCGATACAGAGCTTTCAGGCAAAGAAGATAAGTCGATTGCCATGTTTTGCACGGGCGGAATTCGCTGCGAGAAATCGACATCTCTACTGCTTAAAAAGGGATTCAAGAAGGTGTATCATTTAGATGGAGGCATCCTGAATTACTTGGAGAAAGTCGATCCAGCGAAGAGCCTTTGGCAGGGCGACTGCTTTGTATTCGACAATCGGGTAACCGTGAACCACCAACTCGAGCCTGGCGAATTCGACATGTGCCACGCTTGCCGGCACGCCATTTCAGAAGAGGACAAAGAATCGCCCGAATATGAGGAAGGCACTAGTTGCCCGTATTGCTTCGAATCACTTACCGGCGAGCAGCGCGAGCGGGCGGCCCAACGTCAAAAGCAAATCGAGATCAGCCAGAAACTTCAGCGAAAGCACATAGGCATGACGGCTGAGGAACGTATCGCCTGGCGAGAAGAGAAATTGGATAAGCGGCGTCGCAAACAAACGCTAGGCGGCCCTCAGGCCTCCTGAAAAATAGACCTATTTGGCAGGCCGCTTTTTCGAGCTCCCCACTGGCGTCCACATCCGGAGCAAATATTCCGATAAGTTAAGCATGCTGATCTTCTTACTACCCTCATGAATGACAACTTCTCGGAAAGGCGATTCGAATCGCGATCGCTCCTCAAAATACTCCCAAAGCAGGCTGTTGAGATCGAGCGCCTTTGATTCCCGACGCCCTCCCCGCCTGTCTATTTCCAACACACGAGCCTCCCAAAAACGCTTCTCCTCCGCATGGTTCTCTAAATAGTCCATTAACATGCGTTCGTAACGGTTCAGGCTCATCGGATAGACCCCTATACATCGAATCGGGAAAGTAAAGATCCTCGGATCGCCTAATACCAATTACGAAAAAGAATGAGCAGATGGTGGCATAGGCTTCCAGCCTGTGACCTCTTCTGATACAGGCAGTGTGCCTGTTCTACTTTCTAGATGGGCGCTCGGCTTGCGCCGCGGAAGCTACACGAAGGTTTGAGATCGCCCGCTACTAAATTCAGAAACGAAGCGCATCAATGGCCAACCTCTCGCTTACCTGCGGGACCGCGATGGCTCGTATCGATTTACTAACTCCAAGTCTCGATGCAAATTGGCGGTAAATTGAAGCAGAATCGGTATGTCGTCTCTCCCATCGAATTCTTTGGCGATATCCATCTTCAACAATTTGTCGCGAACGAGAATGTAGCTCGTAGTTGCAATAAGAGGACGTTTAAACGCCTGTTTGTCGCGCTTGCCCGAGCCGACAAACTCCGATGTATAAAAGTAGGTTAGACGGTAATTATTTTCGTCCGCCACAATCCAATAGCCATCAATGAAGTCCTCCATCTCTTCATCACGCCCGAATTTGAAAGCGATATAGTCATCGAAGGATTCGAACTTCTCCCGATCCGCGTACTGTTTCCTCGCTTCGATTATATTCTCCTTAATGGAATTTTTGAAAGCCTCGAAATTGCTTTCATTGAATACTGAAAAGGCAAACCGCTCCGGCACCCAAAGGAGAACGAAATTATTGACGAACTCGGAACCCGTTTCCTTGAAATACCGCTGGTTATAGGAAATGCTGGAAAGCGTGTATCCGGCCTCCCCTTTCGCCGCGTACTCTTCGTAAAGCCCCTTCACTTCCATTCCATTTTCCCATCCGCTATAGAGCGGTGGATACAATCTAGCCACTCCCGCCTTAAATCCCCAACTCTTGCGATATTCTACTCCGTTTTTAGTAAAGCGGTCATCGCCCTCCAAGGGAATGCGTATCGCCTTTTTCGGCTCCCGTTTCGTTTGCCGTTCCTGCTTTTCCGCTTTTGCCGGATCCTTCTCCTGGCCGGAGCTCCCGTTTTCGCTGCCACTATCGATCGGCTCTTCAGCAGCCCCCTCCGATTGACCATTCGAATCTTGCTGTAAGGCAGCGAAAAGCCCCAACAGAAGAACGCTTTTCACAGTCCATCGCCACAAAGGCTTCAAAATTGGCTCATTCCCGTTGATCATGGATTATCCCTGTTCGAACAACGTAAGATGGTGCTCAACGCTTGCGACTTGGCAAGCAAACCCGGGAAACCAACAAGCCACCGTATAAGCGCTAGCCGGGACAATATAGACGTATTCATTGAGTAATTGCGCTCATCAGCGCTTTCCGAAATTCCTCTAAGACCCTGTTTTCAATGGAATTAGCCGTTAAGCAATGTCCACCTTAGCCGATTGACAAACACTAGAAGAGCAAGCCACCCAGGAATCTAAAGACTTTGCCATCTTCACTCGCCACACCCTATCAACTTAATTTCTTAGTTGGTTGGTTAACTACGAAAGCCCGGTTTTCGAACCGGGCTTTCTTCGTCTTTAAATAGATAGGCGCCTTAAGTGACGCTTAAGGAGCGAACTACGCTACTTCATGTGGGCAAAAGTCTTTTTGAGAAGATCCAGATCGCTAGCGCCCTTAGTCTTCGCCCGGGCAGATTCGATAAGCTTCTGTTCATTTTCGTTCTTAGTGGGCTCTTTCTTCTGGTAATAAACGCCGAACTTGCCTGGCCATTCCTCTTCCGCCAGGGCAAGGGCTCCGGCCATATTCGTTACGTCGTGCTCTTCTTCATCAATCACATCAAACGCGCCACCCTTGCGAGGTACAGCGGCATCGAAGGCTCCCTTGTAGAACTCGACGCATTCGCTCAGGCACTCGACGACCGAAAATCCGTCGTGCTGGATCGCTCGCTCATACATTTCCATCATGTGCTTGATTTGCGTCGCATGAGTGCGAGCCACGAAGGTCGCCCCGCTTGAAAGCAGCTTCCGCATCGGATTGGTTGGCCGGTCGATAGCTCCGGTGGGATCCGTCTTCGAGCGAAAACCTTGAGGTGATGTTGGCGATGTTTGCTTCTTGGTGAGACCGTAGACGAAATTATCCATTATCACATACGTGAGGTGGATATTTTTTCTCCCAGCATGATCCAGGTGATTACCACCGATAGAGAACCCATCGCCGTCGCCGCCAAAAACGAATACATGCAAATCATCGCGTCCCAAGCTAACGCCCGTCGCGAATGGCAACGCTCTTCCATGAATGAAATGCCCGCCATGAGTGTTCACGAAATAAGGGAAACGCGATGAACAGCCAATCCCGGCAATGGTGACAATGTTCTCCTGAGGAAACTGCCGTTTCTCCAACGTCTTGAAGAACGCTGCCAAAACAGCGAAGTCACCGCAACCGGGGCACCAAGTCGGGTGATCGGCGGCAATGCCTTTTTTAGTTATCTTACCGCGCTCGACGGTAGCTGGGGCTGAGGATGCGCTCATTTGATACGGGCTTTCGTTTTAAAAAGGTTCGTTGAGTATACTTTATTGGAATCTGTCCCTAAAGGGATTCGATTCCTTTGATTATTTCGCGGATCTTGAAAGTCAGACCATCCGTTTTTGCCAAGCTGCGGATAGCGGGATTGCAGGTCTTGGCCCGTAAGAGCGACGCTAGCTGGCCGTAACCGTACAGGCCTTGATCATTCATCTCTACAACGATGATATCCTTAAATCGATTGAAAATCTCGTCCAAGTCATTCGGCAACGGGTTCACATAGCGAAGGTGCAAATGACCCATCTTCTTTCCAGCGCTCCTTTGTCGAATAACCGTTTCCCGGATCGGGCCCCAGGTACTCCCCCAGCCAACGACCAATGTGTCGCCCTCTTGATCTCCGAACACTTCAGTAGCGTCCAAGGAATCAGCGAAGGCCTTAATCTTGTCTCGACGCTTCGCCATCATCTTGACGTGCATTTCCGGATTGGCCGACGGGTGTCCCGTTTCGTCATGCTCCAATCCCGTCACTTGAGGGAACTTGCCGCCTTCGATCCAGCTTCCTGGAGGGGCATGGCGCGTAATGCGATTCAAGTCATAGGGCTTGAAGTCGGCCGGCCGATCTTCCGTGGCTAGCTCAGGCTCGATAATCAAGTTTTCCAGATCCGGCTCATCGAAAGCCTCAATGCGGGAAGCCATGGACATGTCCGAAAGAACAAATACAGGTGTGCTATAGTCACGGGCAATCTTGGTGGCCTCCAACGCGGTGAAGAAGCAGTCCTCAACGTTTTGAGCAGCCAGCACAATTCTCGGGCAATCTCCATGGCTCCCATAGATCGCCTGCATCAAGTCACTTTGCTCTACGTTTGTCGGCAATCCCGTGCTTGGGCCTCCTCTCTGAATATTTATGACAATAAGAGGAATCTCCGCCATTGAAGCCCAGCCCAAGGACTCCAGTTTCAAGGAAATTCCAGGTCCAGAGCTCCCCGTCACCGCCAAGCGACCCGCGTATGAAAAGCCAATCGCGATGGAAGCGGCTGCGATTTCGTCTTCCGCCTGAACAAACGTTCCCCCGTACTTTGGTAGCTGAGACCTGAGCATCTCCATGATGGTCGACCAAGGCGTGATTGGATAGCCAGCGCCATGGCGGACTCCACCCGTCAAGAGACCCAACACGATAGCCGTGTTGCCATCCATTGTCACCTGCGGCGGCCCAGATTCATCGGGAGCCGAAAAGGCGTAGTACCGATCCATGAAATTGTCGATCGGATACGAATAGCCCGCATCGAATGCAAGATTGGCATTGCGCAGGATATCCTCGGATTTGGACCCGAACCGCTCCTTGAAGATTCCCCTCAGCTTGTCGACGTCCAGCTTGAAGATCGTGGCAAGCAGCCCCAATGTGAAAATATTTTTCCCCTTCTCTCTAGTGGAACCACCCAAAGCCTCGACCGTTAGGGCCGCAATGGGAACTCCGATTTTGAGAAATCGATTCTCCTCTTCGTCCAACTCGACGTGGTCCGAGTCATAGAGGAGAACACCACCGTCTTTCAAATGAGAGATGTGTTCATCGAAGCTGTGCTGATAAAAAGCCACCAGGAAGTCGGCTTCATCGCCAGCCGAGAGAACTTCTCCCGTGCCCATCCGAACCTGGAATATTGATGGCCCGCCTGAGATGGTTGCTGGGATCGTCATGTAAGTCATGACTTCCTGCGCGCTTCGACCAGCCAATCTGGCGAGAAAACCGCCAATCGATTGTATGCCGTCCTGCGAATTACCTGCGAGTCTGATGACCGCGTCTTGAATGAGTTCCTCCGACGGAGGTGGGGATGCAGAAGCCTCTGTAGACATTTTATTCCGGAGAGTTAGTGACAGGAAATTGCGCAGTCAATCCGTTGGTTGCGATTTTGGGAATTATTCCACCGCTATTCGCCCCTCTCAGGCCCGAATTCCAATCAAACGCCCCAAAACCGAGCCGATCACGCGATTTGGATGATACGACTGATTTGAACGACTTGCGCTCGGATCAAGCAAATGGATTTGAGAGCAATCTCTGGAATAAGGACCCAAGAACCATCTGTATCAGAGAATTCCTACAACCAGTGGTTTAGAAACGCGACAGTGCTTGCTCAGTAAATAACGTGTGAATAACTTTTAGCGTTTTTACTTATATTTGGAAATCGGAGACCAAGCCCTTAATGGAAACTACAGAAAATCGCGAAATCAAAGCGGAGCAGAACTGCCCTCCCTCCCATTTATCATCCATCAGTCACCGTGTATTCGATACTAGGGTTTCCTTATAGAGTCGCCCTCGGTAATTCATTGATTCCCTCGAAAGCCCAGCCTCGAAAGCCATATCACAGCCCATCAGATCTTTTTGCCGAGTCCTAAATTCAGGAATTGGCTTCCAATCCGCCAATGTCGACACCGGAGTCTCCAATAGATAAAGACAGTTTGAAGACTTCGCGTCCCGCTATTGAAGAGCTCGGTGGGACGCTCTTCATGCTCGCGGTGGTTAGCGACGAAGATGATGCGGCAACGCTGCGCGCTGATTTGAAGCGGTCCCGATTAGACGAATACAAGCTGCAACGATGCGCCACGACGAACGATGCTCGCAACATGCTTCGAGCCTGTGCCTTCGACCTGCTCATCCTCCAGCTCGACGAGTTCGATAACCCCGAGGCGGAGGTCGAACGATTTCGGGCAGTTGGATTCGAGAAACCCATTCTCGGGCTGATGTCCCGCCGACGTTTGCAGCGTTCCGGTTTTATTCGACCAAATGGGGCGAACGAAGTCATTTGCATCGACGACCTTTCCCCCTCGCTAATCGAATCATCCATACGATCGACAATACATAGAGCTACCCTGGCTTCCGAGAGGGCCCTGTTGGAATCGCGATTAAACCTGTCCATGCAAGCGGCCCAGATGGGCGCCTGGACCTACTTCCCGAGACGGGATCAGATCGTTTTGGATCCCATCGCGCTGGCATTGCTGAAACTGCCGAGCAGCCCTGCCGAGCTACCCTTGGATGAACTTGTTGAGCGGGTCTTCCCCGAAGATCAGTCCACCCTATCCGAAGCTTTGGACCGCTTTCCACTAAAGAACGATTTGGTGGAATGCCTCATTCGCGTCAACGGCGACCAGATGCCCTTGCGGTCCTTGGAATTGAAGGGGCGCATCTGGAGAGGAAACTCCGCTGAGGAAACTTCGATCATCGGCATTATTCGGGACGTTCCCAAGGCTAACGAGCTGTACGAAAGAATCGCCGAAGCAAACCACGCGATTCAAGAAGCCCTGGAAGCCAGAGAGGACGCATTCAGGAAAGCGGATCAAAAACTAAAGGCCCTTGCTGAAGAGTTCGCTTCGACTCAAACAGAGCCTAGCAATGCCGAAATCCGAGATGAGATCCCAGTTTCTCCACGAGAGTCGGCCAAAAAGAAGGCTCCAAAGGAGGGGAAGTCGCCAGCCAAGCCAAAAGCCGTCAAAACAAAGGCAGCAGACGAGGTCTTGAGTATAGACAAGAAGTCGGCCTACCAGGAGGTGTCCAAGTCGGTGGCCAAAAAGAAGGCAGCCGCTCCTAAACAAGAATCCCTTCCGTTCGATTTCGCTCAAGAACCCGTGGCCGACTACAGCCCGCCAAATCCCGCCAAAGAGGGATTCATCGGCGCGGCAACCCGACTATTGGAAATGACCCGTAGCGAAAACGCTATCGATGCGACCATCTCCATCGCTGACGAGCATGCTATCGAGCTGGAAGAAAAAAAGGACTTGCTCTTCGATATCCTCAAGGAGCTGCTCACGAACGTCGTTCGACACTCCCAAGCTAAGCTATGCATCGTTTCACTGTTTCGCGACGAAGACGAATGGGTGCTCCAGGTCGAGGATGATGGTGTCGGGCTCGATGAGAAGTTGAAAAGCGTCAAAGCCCCACTCAATCAAATTGGCCTTTTCCAGATTCGAACGCGACTCGCCTTGAAAGGCGGCCATCTGGATATGGTGCCTGCATCGCCCAATGGCCTGATTGCTCGCGTCCGCCTCCCGGTCTCAATTAGCGACACCGCTAAGAACTCCTAGCCGAATTTCAGGTCACAAAGATGGATTCGGGGTTCTCTCGACATCGATTGGGCTCCTTGGCAACAATGGGACGAAACTATGGCGCTGATTCAGCAATATCTCACTGAGACCTGGGCTCTTATCGGGGAGATGGGCCCTTATCTGCTACTCGGATTCCTTGTAGCCGGTTTGCTGCATCGCTGGTTTCTACAACAATGGATTGAGCAACGCCTCGGACCTCCTGGTTGGAGGTCAACCGCTTTCGCATCCCTCGTCGGCGTACCTATGCCACTTTGCTCATGCGGCGTCATGCCCGTAACAGCTAGCCTACGAGAGAAAGGGGCCAGCAAGGGAGCGGCTACGTCCTTTTTAACATCCACGCCCCAGGCAGGAATCGACAGCATCTTGGCCACTTATGACATGCTTGGCCCGCTATTCGCTATCTACCGTGTTTTCATCGCCTTTCTTTCGGGCTTTGTAATTGGAGCCACGGTCGAGAAGTTCGGCCATGCGCTGATAGGAGGATCGGACATTAATTCCGGCGTTGTATCCAGAAAATTGGAATCCTCGGGCTTCACTCCCAAAGGCTTTACCTTGAAGCGGCAAGAACACCAGGGACAATGATTCGATACAACTGCCCAATGGGGCGAATCGCCCTACTCAGCCTCGCGCTTTTCGGAGCAGACTTCAATAGGGGATACGCTAGCGATGAGTTCCGCTTCGAATCATTTTTGGGAGAAGAGGTATCCATAAACCAATGGCCCGTATTCATAATCACATCGCATTCTCCAGATGACCTTAAGGAAGCCTTGAGATGCGCCACCCTGGCCAATACTCAGAAAGAAGCTTTTTGGGTGATCAATTTCGCTTGGAATCAGCCCGATAGCCTGAAGCGAAGAACCGCTGCTAAGCTCTTGAAGCATGACTTCATGAAATCCCACTCCACGGTGCTCAGGCCTGAATTCCGAAATGCCGCCCGAATGGTACTGATGGAGGCCGACGGCAAAATCCGTTGGAGCTGCGAATCGTTTCCCGACGATCAAGAGTGGGCCCAAGCGCTTTCTACCTGGTCCGCCCATCCCAGATACTGAAGCGATGAACGACAAAGCCCGCAGAAAGAAAAGGGGCGGTAGCCATCGCAAATGGGATCCTCGCCCGATCCAGTACCCGCCGAATCTTCCAATTTACAAGAGGCGGGATGAAATCATCGATGCGATTAGGGAACATCCGGTGATCATCCTTTCGGGAGAAACGGGCTCTGGGAAAACCACTCAGATCCCGAAGATGTGTCTTGATGCAGGACGGGGATGGAAAAAGAGGATCGCTTGCACCCAACCCCGCCGAGTAGCCGCCCTCTCTATCGCAAAGCGGGTTTCAGAAGAATTGAACGTCAATTATGGCCGCGAAGTCGGTTCCAAAATCCGGTTTGCCGACGAAACTAGCAAAGAAACCAGGATAAAGTTTCTGACCGATGGCATGCTTTTGGCGGAAATCCAATCGGATCCTTCTTTGATGGAGTACGATACGATCATCATCGATGAAGCCCACGAACGGAGCCTTAACATCGACTTTCTCTTAGGTCACCTCAATCAGCTCCGCAAAGGCAGAACCGATCTCAAGATCATTATCACGTCTGCGACTATCGACATCGAAAAATTTTCCAAAGCCTTTGATGGCGCTCCGGTTGTCGAGGTGTCTGGAAGAGTCTATCCGGTCGAGACTGTTTACGCGCCCCTCGATGAGCTTCTAGAAGATAGCGGTGACTTCACCGTCATCGATGGAGTCGCGGAATCCATAGACCGCATAGTCGAGGACTTCAAGCAAGGCGATATTCTCGTCTTTCTTCCGACTGAAAAAGACATTCTGGAAGCCAGGGGTCTTTTGGAAGGCCGGTTGGGCAATCGCTTCGACATTCTTCCCTGCTTCGGACGCCTCTCCAGTGGGGACCAACAGCGCATTTTCGCTTCATCCAGCAATCGGAAAATCGTCCTCGCTACGAATATCGCCGAGACATCGCTAACGATTCCGGGAATCCGTTTTGTTGTCGACTCCGGACTGGCTCGAACCAGTCGCTACAACCCAAAGGCCCGTACTAAGCGGTTGCCCATAGAAAAGGTTTCCCAAAGCAGCGCTAATCAACGCAAAGGCCGTTGCGGCCGCGTACAGGATGGCATTTGCATACGCCTGTATTCAGAATCCGATTTCGAAAAGAGAGTTGAATTCTCGATCCCCGAAATTCAAAGATCAAATCTGGCAGAGGTGATTCTCCGCATGGAAGCGGCCAAGCTAGGAGACATCGAAACCTTTCCGTTTATCGATCCTCCCTCTCCAGCAGCTATCAAATCGGGCTACGCTCTGCTTCAAGAGCTGGGAGCCATTGATGATAAACGGAAACTAACGTCCATTGGACGAAAACTAGCGAAACTTCCCATCGACCCCACCGCGGGACGCATGCTCCTCCAGGCAGAAAGAGAGGGCGTCGTAGAACAGGTTCTCGTAATCGCATCCGCTCTTTCTATACAGGATCCCCGGGAACGCCCTATGGGAAAAGAGGAAGCGGCGCGAACGGCCCACAAGCGATTTGTCCATCGTGAATCCGATTTCCTTACGCTACTTAACATTTGGGAATCCGCTCACGAAGAATTTGAACGGCTAACGCAAAACAAGCTCCGAAAGTTCTGTAAAAAACATTTCCTTTCCTATTTGCGGATACGCGAGTGGATTGATGTAAAGCGTCAGCTTAGTCGGTCTCTTGCCGAGTTTGAAAAGCGTCATAAAATTTCGCACCGGACTCCTGAATACAAAAATCCTAAAGAAAAGTCGGAGCTTCGTAAATTTGGCGGGCTCGAATATCGTTCCATTCACATTTCGCTTGCTACCGGGCTGCTAGCCAATCCCGCCAGGAAGGAAGAGCCAAACATCTATCTTTCAACCGGAAATCGGAAAGCCATGATTTTCCCGGGTTCAGGGCTCTTCAACCGTAAAGCCTTGTACGCGAAAAACAAGAGCCAGAAAAGAGAGGTGGAAACCAAATCTCCTAGTCCTAGCTGGATTCTCGCCGGAGAGATCGTAGAAACGAGCCGTCTATATGCCCGAACCGTTGCTGCCATCGATCCCACTTGGCTCGTTCAGATAGGAGGATCCGCTCTAAAACGTTCTTACAGCCAACCTGGGTTTGAGGCCCAACAAGGTCGCGTCACCTGCATAGAAAGCATCCGTATCCACGGACTGGAGTTGCAACGCAAAACGGTTTCCTACGTTAAGATCAATCCCGAGGAAGCCACCGAAATTTTCATCCGTGAAGCTCTGTTAAACGAGGATTACCCGGCCCCTTCCGAATTCGTGAAAGCCAACAGGAAGCTGAAGAACCGAATTCAAAATGCTCAAACCACCTTGCAAATGCAAAGCTGGATTGGAATCGAAGAGGCTGCCTATCGGTACTATGAAAGCCGACTGGAAAACCTAGGTTCTCTGGCTGATCTAAATCGATGGCTCAAAAAAGCGGCCTCCCCTTCCAAAGATACGCTAATCATGTCCGAAAAGGACCTCTCACCAAATCCCGATGAGCCGCTGTCCCTGGCAGCCTTCCCGGAGAGCGCGTCTTTGGATAATACGGCTTTGCCAATAGACTATCAATACAAGCCCGGAGAAAAAGACGACGGCGTTACCCTGCGCGTTCCCTATGAGAAGGCGAAGTTGGTAGACGACCCTACTCTCGATTGGCTCGTGCCAGGACACCTGGAATCAAAGATCCTTCACCTTCTAAAATCTTTGCCTAAAGAGCATCGCCGAAAACTGCAGCCGCTATCCCAGACTGCCGCAACCATCGCTTCCAAACTCGATTCCGAAGGACTGTCTCTCAAAGAGTCATTGAAGAAGTACCTAAAATCTGTTCACAAGATCGAGACCTACGATAGCGATTGGGTCGACGACGCGATTCCTCGCCACTTGCAGGTTCGCGTGCAGGTTCATGATTCCGAGGGAGCAACTGTAATTGAAGAACGATCTGCTAAACGTATCCATGAGATTATTAAGAGCCAAAAGACGGTATCTCACCCGTCAGATGGAACGGCCATTGTAGAAATTTGGAAGAAGGCCCGAAAGCATTGGGATAGACCGATCAGGGAGCTATCCGATCTGAAGCCATGTGAAGAAAAGGTGGCTATCGGCGAACGCAATGGAATTCCCGTGGTAGCATTCCCAGCTCTAAGAATCACCTCAGGCGAGCTCCGTTTGACGCTGATAGACAATCTGGACGAGGCCCGCGGTCATATCAGAAAGGGGATCGAACGTCTTATCGAAATCGAACTCCGACGAGAGCTGGCTTGGATCCAAGAAGACCTCCGGGATCTAACTAAGATCGGGCCTGTGATCGCCGCCTTTGCCCCCATCGAAAAAGTTCAGAGCCAGGCCTACAACCATCTAAAGCGATTTCTCTGTACCCATAATATGGGTATAATTGATCCCAATCGGATCCAAGAAGCGATAACCAAAGCGAGATCCCTTTCCAGGGGCCTCGCTTACAAGCTCATCGACCGATTGAAAGAAATCCTGGATCTACGGCAATCGCTGATCGTAGACAAACGACTACCCGAATATTTGAGCAACGAAGTCGTTCGCATTGCGCCTCCGGATTTGTTCGAACGAACTCCTCATTGGGCTTTCAATCGCCTTCCGCTCTACTTGGAAGCGATCACGATTCGTCAAACGTCCAGAGACAAAGACCCGCAACGCGACGAAAAGCGGGGATCCGAAATCGATGCCTTTCGCAAACGGCTGGAGAAGTTGCAGGCTCCACCGGAAGTCCAGGAAGACCTCGCCTGGACCATCGAAGAATATTCCCTTTCAGTATTCGCTCAGAAACTGGGCACTGCCTTCCCCGTATCCGCCAAACGAATTGAAGAAAAGTTTCAAAATGCGAGTGAATCGATTTCCCAGCAACCCGGCGTTCCCCGCCAAAGCGAACCGGTCAGCGAGATCATCGACAAGCCTACGGACGCGGATCTACAAAGCTTGAAATCGCTCTTCCGCTAACACCTTCTTAGCTTCCAGCTGAATATCTAGGTTTCACGGCGGCCGAAACCCCCGCCTCCCGGAGTGTGAATTTCAATGGCATCGCCAGCATCGAACTTTTGTGTTTCGTTCCCCGACAAAAGACGGCGCTTTCCATCCGACGACACCTCCCACTGTTTTCCAACGCACCCATCTTCTCCACCCTCAATGCCAAAGGGGGCTTGCTCTCTATGCTGGGTCAATAGCGATACTTCTACGGCTTCGGTGAAGCGGATACGCCGGCGTACCCCATCCCCTCCATTATGAACGCCTTTGCCCCCTGAGCCATCTCGCAGTGAAAATAGTTCTACCCGAGCTGGGTATCTCCACTCTAGAATTTCCGGATCTGTAATCGATGTATTCGTCATGTGAGTATGCACCCCACTCGCCCCATCTCTATCGCGAGTTGCTCCCTCGCCTCCCGCGATGGTCTCGTAGTAGCTAGCATTGTCATTTCCGAAAATCAGGTTGTTCATCGTTCCCTGGCTGCAAGCCGCCACTTCGAATACCTTCAATAGCGTATCCACAATACGTTGACTCACCTCGACATTGCCAGCAACCACTGGCGGACATTTCGCTAGATCCGAGGGAAACCGGGGATTTAGCATCCCTTCGGGAATCCGTAAGTCGATATCCTCTAACAGGCCTTCATTCAACGGAATCGTATCGCCCGCCAGCAAGCGCAATACATAAACAACTGCGCTCGTGACTATGGCAGAAGTCGCATTGTAGTTGCTGCTCTGCCGTTCCGCGCTTCCAGAGAAATCGATAATTCGTGATTTCCCAGACTTTCTGATACTGACCGATATTATTGCCCCATTGTCTAGCTGCTCAACGACCTTTCGCTCTGTATCCGGAATTTGATCGAAAACATCAGCTATTGCCATTCTTGCCCGTTCCCGCATGCCTCGCATGTAGCCAACCGATCGATCGAAGCCTTCGTTGGAAACCAGCTTCTCTAGCTCGCTAACTCCGAATCTCACGGACGCCAGCTGCGCTGCCAAATCCGACAGATTCTCCTGCAAATTCCTCGTCGGAAAAGGAGCCTGAATCAACGCCGAACTGATCGGCTCCCAATCTACGCTTCCTCCTCTCGCAAGATACATTGGTTCGATAACCACGCCCTCTTCAACTAATGATCGGGCCCTGGGGGGCATTGACCCGGGAGCAATGCCACCGAGCTCTGCATGATGAGCCCGGTTGGCGATATATCCGATTCTCTGCCCATCTTCAGAAAACGCGGAAGCGATTAAGGTAATGTCCGGTAAATGCGATCCTCCGAACCGTGGATGATTGGTTACGACGATATCCCCAGGTCCTAAATCGAGTGTTTCGCGAACGCTTCTAACGCAAACGCCCAGCGCCCCCAAATGCACCGGAATATGAGGAGCGTTGGCTATCAGGAAGCCCTCCGTATCCAGCAAAGCGCAACTGAAATCCATCCGCTCTTTTACATTCGTCGAAAAGGCGGACCTCTCTAGTAAACTCCCCATCTCTTCCACCAAGGAGAGATATCGATTCGTGAATAGCTCCAATTGAGCCGCTTCGATATCGACCGACTTCGTCTTGGCTTCTTCTTTCCCTTTTATCAGCTTAACCGTTCCCCTGTCCCCTAGAACGGCTTTCCATCCTTCACCTACGTAAATCGTACTGTATTCGTCCTGAACCGACAACGGGCCCATTGCCCAACTGCCGTCCAATGACGCTCGTGGAGCGAGTCCCTGGCCAGTCAATTGGGAGCCCAGGTATTCCGGAAAAAGCTCTCTTGGTTCAACCGACTTTCTAGTGGCTACTGATACCTTGAGCGAAACGACTTCGATCGGCTGCTCGGGCAGGAAACCATACTGTTTGCGAAAGTCATTCTTAAACGCGTTTTCCAATGATCGGGAGGAGTCCCAATCGACAAGCAAAGCCGCTTCCTGCCCTACGAATCGTAATTCGACCCGGGCAGTTTCTCGTTCAAGATCGCTTGAAGCGATACCTTGGCTTATCAACGAGCTCTTCGCATCGGACTCCAATTCTTGTATACCCTTCTGTATCGCCTTTTCGTATACGGATAATCGTTCCAGGATCTGCCGTTCAGCGAATTCCTCCATTCTTGAGAATTTCAGCCCCAGGGCGCTTAGCAAGCCCGCATCGGAAGGTAATAGGATTGTATCCATACCTAGAATATCCGCTATGGCGCAAGCATGCAGGCCGCCTGCCCCTCCGAATGCGACTAAGGCGTATTCTGTCGGCGAATAGCCATCCCTGAGCGAAATGCTACGAATCGCATCCGCCATTCTCTCGTCGGCGATTTCCAAAAACCCCTTCAGAACCGCCTCTTCCGCAAGCTGTTCCCCACTCTGGCGATTGACCTTCGCCATAATCTCACCAAGTCGATTTGAAGGAGCTTCCGGGAAAACGGGTATACTGAATTTGGATGGATCAAGCCTACCCAGCAGCAGGTTGACATCCGTCAGAGTCAAGGGCCCACCTGCTCCATAGCAAGCCGGCCCGGGAGAGGCTCCCGCGCTTTCCGGGCCTACCCGCAAAGCCGATCCATCGTACCAGCAGATTGATCCTCCTCCAGCCGCTACCGTCTCAATGCGCAAAGATGGAGCGAAGACACGCGCATTCCCTATGATTTGCTGAAACTGGTAGTCGAAGCGTTCGTCATAGCGAGATACGTCCGTGCTCGTGCCTCCCATATCGAATGCGATGACGCGATGGGCTCCGGCCACACTACCAACTCGGCTGGCCCCTACTACACCCCCAGCCGGTCCACTTAGCAAACTGTCCTTGGAACGATAGCGGGCCCGAGAAACTAGTCCTCCAGAACTGGTCATGACCGAGAGTCCGGACCTGCCAACAGCAGACTCAACTGCATCCAGATAAGCTTCCATTATCGGAGCCAAATAGGCGTCTACGACCGCTGTCTCTGCCCGCGGCAGCAGCTTGATCTTAGGAGCCAGCTCACTCGAAATGGATACGCGCTCGAATCCAGCTTCCCGCAAGATCTCTGCCGCCCGATGTTCGTGATCAGGATTTCGATAGCTGTGGAGAAACCCTATGGCTCCCGTCGTGATTCCTTTTTCTATACAACTGGAAGCCTGTTCAAATAAAGCTGCCTCATCCAACTCGGCTAAAACCTCTCCTTCAGCGTTCAACCGTTCTTCGACTTCGAATACGGATTCATGGAGCGGCTGTCGCTTTCGGATGCCTAACTCGAACAAATCTGGTCGCCGCTGGTCTCCAATTCGCAATAAATCTCTAAAACCTTTGGTCACGAAAAAAGCTATCTTCGCCCCTTTCTCCTCGAGCAAGGCGTTCGTCCCCCGCGTCGTAGCAAGCCTCATTTCTAATGGTGGAAGAGCCTCATTTAGCCGCCGCTTCGTCAACAGACGGATGGCTAAGAGCGGCGCTTCTTCCGGAGACTGTAACGAACAAAGAGCTTTATCCGGCAATTCGGGAGCATCCTCGAGCAGGATGGCAAGCGAGTCCCTCCCTCTCCATGATTTGATCAAGATTGGCTCGGTGGTTTCGTCGTGGAAATCCACGCGGTAGCCAACAAAGAAGTGGTCTCCTACACCAACCGGCAAATCGATCCGCAATTCTCTAGGGCTAAGTTGTTCTGTTAAACGCCCACGTATTGCAGAATTGGATAGCGTCTTTAATCTCAGTTCATATCCCTCAGGCGTTTCAGCCAGGCAATCCGTAAAGGTGCCCCCAGTATCTATCCAAAATTTCCACATTCTGAAAGGAGACGATTACGCGTCCTCAATTCCGACTTCCGCGCTTCCTTATTCAAACGCGTTCTCTTCAATTAGGTCCGTTTGCGTTTCCCAGAGTCGCGCATAATGCCCTCCTTGCAGGATGAGCTCCTCGTGCATGCCTTTTTCTATAATTCTCCCTTTATCTAGCACGACAATCTGATCCGCTCTTCTTACCGTGGACAGCCGGTGAGCGATAACCAGCGTCGTACGTTCCTTAACCAGATTGTCGACCGCGCTCTGAATCTTGGCCTCAGTCAAGGTATCGACACTAGAGGTCGCCTCATCGAGAATAACCAACGGAGGGTTCCGGAGAATCACTCGAGCAATCGTAAGCCGCTGCTTTTCTCCCATGCTCAGCCGAATACCTCGTTCCCCGATGCGTGTATCCATCTGATCAGGAAGTTGAGACACGAACTCCCAAGCGCTCGCTCCCTGCAATGCGGCAACCAGATCCTCTTCCGTCGCTTCCTGTTTGGCGAGTTTGAGATTGTCCCTCACAGTGCCATCAAAAAGAAACGGATCCTGAGCGACCACTCCGATTCGCTTGCGAAGGTCAATCAGGTCGAACTCCCGAACATCAGCCCCATTTATAGTAACCGACCCCGACCCAACGTCATAATAGCGCTGAAGCAAATTGGCCACGGTCGATTTCCCAGCCCCAGTATGTCCGACCAAGGCGGTCACTCCACCGCGTTCGAGTTTAAGTGAAAAATTCGACAGCAGCGTTTCCCTGCCCTCGTATCCAAAATTTACTTCGCCGAATTCGATTTCGAGTAATCCGCTCGGAAACTTCGTAGGGCTTTCCGGACTTTGAATTTCTACCGGATGATCCAGCATTTCGAATACCCGCTCTCCCGATGCTTTGCCCGTAGCTATCAAGTTGTTCAGCCCATTCAATTGGCTCAAGGGCATGTAAAGCATGGCGCAATACTGGAAGAACATGAGAAAGTCCCCAGCTTCAAACCGATCTGGTTGGGTCGCGAAAAGGTAGCCCCCATAACCAACCACGGCTACCGTTCCCAAGCTAACCACGAAATTGGTGGACGGGCCATGGATTGACCAGCGAAACATGGACTTTAGCGTGAACGCCCGTAGCTCCTGGGAACGTTCGTCAAAACGAGCCTTCTCCTGCTCCTTTAAGGCGAAGGAGTTTATGAGTCGGTTTCCTTGGATATCCTCAATCAACAAGGAATTCAGCTCTCCCGCGGCCGTGCGAACTTTTCTCCAATTATTTGCCTGAGCCTTGAAATGCATGCGGGCCATGATTAGCATAATCGGTATCGGCAGAATCATGAGGGTCGCCAATACCGGCTCGAAATAGAACAGAACCGCGGCAGTCCCCAATACCGTCAAAAGCGCTGTGCTGCCCTGCTCGGTGCCATCGAGTATCACCCGTTCTACGTCTTGCACATCCTCAATCACTCTTGAGGCGATATCACCTGATTTCCGACTATCGAAATAGCCAATCGGAAGCTCCATAAGCTTGTCATGAAGATCCCTTCTTAAATCCACTAGCACTTTCTGTTCTAGCGTATTGTTCGCTCGAATACGCATTGAATTGAAAATTTCCCGAAATAGGAAGCATCCGGCTATCGCCAAAACGGCCCACCAGAGGTTCGTCAATTCCCCTTTCGGCAGTACCTCATTAACGACGTATCGCGTGACCAACGGCACGACTAGCATGAAAAGCGTACTGGCGACAGCCAACGACAAGGTGAGCCAAAACAGGGGCTTGTAGCGAAACAAATAGCCCGAAACTCTCCATATCGTCTTCATCTCTTCCCATACCTGCTCGGAGGCCCTTGTGATGACAAGCCTATAGACGCAGGTTTGACTCCCACGAAGATACCTAAGATGACCTTGCCTCCTAATGTCAGCGGAAAACATAGACTGGGATCGGCTCGCCCGACATAGGGAACGATTCCTGGATATAGAGGAGGATCCTGGCGTGTATTGGGAATCCGCTGAAGACCTGGCTCAGTATCATCGGTTTTTCGGTCAGCGCATCGGCTGGAAATGGAAGGATGCCATCCGACAAGCCAAACAAGCAGGCTGGCGTCTTCGATCCAATAGTATCGTAGACTGGGGCTGTGGCACGGGAATCGCGTCGCTGACCTTATTGGAGGAGATCGAATCCCAAAGGATTGAATCGGTCACCCTTTGGGACCACTCCCGATTAGCCACTTCCTTCGCCAAAGACGCTTTAAAAACCCGTTTCCCCAACTTGACCGTGAAGATAGCGGAGGAATCCGAGCTCAAGGAATTGGGCGACTCGATCGTTCTCGTAAGCCACACCCTCAACGAGCTATCTGCCGGAGTTCGTTCAGAGCTCAAGAGGCAACTGCTTCGGGCCCGGCAATTGTTTTTCGTAGAACCTGGGAATCACAAGTGCAGCCATTTGTTGATTGAACAACGCGAGGGCCTGATCGACCAGTTCCGTCCTGTTGCTCCCTGCGTTTGTAACCTAGCCTGCCCAATGGATCTGGAGGACAACGCCCATCATTGGTGCCACTTTTTTGCAAAGCCGCCCGTAGAAGCGTTCACCAGCTCAGACTGGAGCCGATTTAGCCGTGAACTTGAGATCGACCTTCGCAGCCTTCCTTACAGTTATTTAGCTCTCGATTCAATCAGTCTGAACTCCGAATCAGACAATGGAAGCTCATCGCGTGTGATCGGACGACCCAGGCAACACAAGGGATACACCAACCTTCTGTCCTGCGACCGGAACGGTCTCAACCCATACCAGCTGCAGAAACGGGACAACCCCGCCCTTTGGAAAACAATCAAGAAAAACAAATGTGGCTCGCTTTTCACTTGGACTTCAATCGATGGCGACCGGATATGCGAGGGCGGACCAGCGAATACTGAAAATCATTGAGACGGTGGCTGACGAATTCCGCTGTTAATCGCTTAAACTCCAGCATAGGGAAAAGTTGACCGAAATCTACATACCAGAGCCGTCCCCAGAAGAGTCGGAAAGCCCACTCGATATCTTGTATCAAGATGCTAGTTACGTTGTGGTAAACAAGCCTTCAGGCCTGCTTGTTCATCGATCGAATCTCGACGCTAGGGAAACTCGCTTTGCGGTTCAGCTGCTGCGAGATCAACTGGGCCGTCGGGTATTCCCCGTTCACCGCATCGACAAACCCACATCCGGAGGGCTCCTTTTCGCTTTGGATGAGGAGGCCTTAACTCGAGCCACGGCGATGTTCTTCGATAATCGGATAAACAAAAAATATCTAGCGATCGTCCGAGGATTTGCACCAGAGTCCGGAATCATCAATCGCCCTCTGCGAAAGCTACGAGATGGCAATCGCAAATCGAAAAGCGAGGATGCTCAGCCATCGGAGACGCGGTTCAGCTCCCTCAAGTACAGCGAACTCAAGTATCCCACTGGGAGCTACCCAACCACGCGCTATTCTCTCGTCTCCCTCTCGCCTCGTACCGGTCGTCGGCATCAGCTAAGAAGACATCTAGCCGGGATCAACCATCCCATCATCGGCGATACGTCACATGGAGATTCTCGCCAAAACACTTCCTTTCGAAAACGGTATGGCTTTCTTCGCCTTTTTCTGCACGCCTCTGATCTTGGTTTCACGCACCCCTTCACCGATGAGCCTTTATCTGTTCAGGCCCCGATCCCATCTGATTTTCGCGACGCTATCAAAGCATGTGGGCTAGAATGAGGGACATTCGTTTTGCAATCAGACCAATCGCCAATTGTCTTAGCCTTTAACCTGTCTCATGAGCTGGCCCATAACAACCATAGGATTCGACGCTGACGACACACTGTGGCACAACGAAAATCTCTTCGAGGACCATCACGAAAAGTACTGCGAGCTCCTTTCTGAATACCACGACTCCAGCACTGTCGAGAAGGTGCTATACGAGACGGAGATGAAAAATCTCGAGCTATTTGGCTACGGGATCAAGGGATTCACGCTCTCCTGCATAGAGACCGCTATCCATCTTACAAATGGGGCGATCAAGGCCGAGGAGATTCGCCGTATAATTGATCATTGCCGATATATGCTAGAGCATCCCGTCGAAGTCTTCGACGGCGTCGAATCGGTTCTCAAAACGCTTTCACCCAAGTACAGGCTTATCCTCATTACCAAAGGCGATCTCCGTGATCAGGAACGCAAAATCGCGAAATCCGGACTAGCCCAGTACTTTGATCACACGGAGGTTGTTTCCGACAAAAACGTCGAATCCTACGCCCGTGTTCTCGAGAGAAGCCAAGTGCCAACCGATCAGTTTCTGATGATCGGCAACTCGCTCAAATCAGACATTCTTCCGGTGCTGAATCTGGGAGGCCATGGCGTCCATATTCCCTACCGTATCACTTGGGCCCACGAGCGCGTGCATTCGGCACCAACCGACCACCAGAATTTCTACGAGCTCGAGTCAATTGCCCAACTTCCCGGACTGATCGACTCCATCGTTCCCGCCAATGGATAGGCTCAATCTCTTTCCTGCTCCCAAATCGCTGGTCCCAGGAAGGGGAACGCTACCGTTTAAACTTCCACTAGCAATCCAAGCCGACGAACATCCTAGCACGCGGTTTCGGTCAGCGATTAAAGCCGTTCCTTTTTTGGAGGAGCAAGATGGACCAATTGCCCCATCTGAGTGGCGGATCGAATGCGGGTTGATCGATTACGAAGATTTTTCAGACGAGAGTTATCAACTGAAAATCTCGTCTGAGGGAATCGCTCTGAACGCGAAGACCGAAACCGGGTGGTTCCGGGGACTCACTACTCTTGGCCAAATCGTGAGGGAATGTCGCTATGCCCTTCCTTGTCTTCTAATCGAAGACGGTCCCGACCTCAGTGAAAGAGGCTACATGCTGGATATCAGCCGCTGCAAAGTCCCCACTCAGAACGCGCTTTATACGCTAATCGATAAACTAGCGGCTCTCAAATACAATCAACTGCAACTCTATACCGAGCACACATTCGCCTATCGAAACAACCAAACAGTTTGGGAGAACGCTTCTCCGTTAACAGCCGAAGAAATCCAATCCCTCGATACGTATTGCTACAATCGCTACATCGAACTAGTTCCCAATCAAAACTCTTTCGGCCATATGGATCGTTGGCTGCGGCATGATGCCTACAGGCATTTAGCGGAATGCCCGAACGGTTACACGCATCCACTGCTGGGCCCACGCCAATGGGGTGGCACACTGAAACCCAATGAGGAATCGATCGCCTTCATCGGTGAGCTCTACGACGAGCTACTTCCCAATTTTCGCAGCAATCGGATTAATGTCGGCGGTGACGAGCCTTGGGAGTTAGGTCAAGGTTGGAGCCAAGAGCTTGTCAAAGAGCGCGGAAAACATCGTGTCTATATCGATCACCTCTTGCGAATACACGACCTCGTGGATAGACGCGGGAAGACGATGCAACTCTGGGGAGACATCGTCCTCGAAGATCCTGAATTGGCCCGCGAATTGCCGAAAAACTGCCTAGGAATTATCTGGGGCTACGAGGCGAGTCACCCCTTCGGCAAACAATGCCAGGTCTTCGGGGACTCCGGAATACCCTTTTATGTCGCCCCCGGAACTTCCACTTGGAATAGCCTCGGAGGACGTATCCAGAATTCATTACTTAATATTGAAGAAGCCTGTCAACAAGCAGTCAACCATGGAGCTCAAGGAATGCTCCTTACAGACTGGGGGGACTTCGGCCATCACCAGTTTCCCTTTACCAGCTACCACGCTATCATTGAGGCCTCAGCCCTTTCATGGAATCAATCTTCAAGCGGCGAATACGATCTCGACGATGCAGTCGACTCCACCTTTCTTCTCGGCACGTCCTCAGCTACCGCAAAAGCGATAATCGAGCTCAGCAAGATCGTTAACTCCTTTCAATACAAGCCGGATAACCGAACCCTTCTCAACGATCTGCTCATGTCCAATGGGCAAAAACTGAAAGATCAACTGGGCCATACGAGTGCCCGAGAACTCAAACAGGGTCGCGAGCGTTTATGCGAGTTCATCTCGTTGACGGAAGCAGGTAAGCCGTCCTGGAAAACCAACGACCTCGTTACGAGAGAACTCCTGTTCACCAGCGAGCTTCTAGAATTCGCGACTCGAAAGGGCTTGAAAGCTTTCTCTGAAGTGGACGGGGATTTGCAGGAGGATAAGGGAAGGCTTGTCGGTGATTACAAATCGCTTTGGCTGGCCCGAAATCGACCAGGAGGCTTGGATGAAAGCGCCGCCTATCTGGAGAGGGCGTAGAGCGTACCCATTAAAACCAAATCGTAGGGCTGGCGCTTGCGCCATGCCGCGTTGCTTTTCCGATACTTTAACCCACGCGGCGCCTCGCGAGCGAGGGCCCTACAAGGAGGGCGATCTGGTCTAAACCCCGACGAACTCTCTAACCCCCTTCGGCTCATCTAGCCCAGCAACTGGGCTTTCAATGCCTCCGGATCGGACGTGGGGGCTTTGCATGCGTAGTTATCACAAACATACACTATCGGTGATGCATCGTCTCGGGGAAAATCTCCATACCGTTCATTGCGGGACAGGAGCCAGTCTGATTCAATGTCCAAATACGCGATAGAAGAATGGCGTTTCCTATTGGAAAATACCGTTTGGACCAATTGTTGGCCTGTTTCCGACGCCCGATCTCCCGTGATAATAATCTGCTGGACAGGACGGAGCATCCTCATCGCTGCTACGAGCATGGTAGGCATGGACCGCGGGTAAGATGACCAGCGGCTTCGGAAGGCTTCAATGGTCTCGCGAGCATATTCAGCGAATCGATCGTCCCCAAAAATGCTGGACATCTTTATCAAAGCTATCGCCGCTAGCGAATTGGCGGACGGTTCCGCCCCGTCGTAATCGTCTTTGAGGCGAACGATCAAACTCTCGTCTCCATCACTGCTACTAAAGAAGCCGCCCCCATCTTCGTCCCAAAATCGATCCACCAATCGCTCGATAAGCGTTTGCGATCGTTGCAGCCATTGTAGGCATCCTGTAGATTCATATAAGTCCAGGCAGGCCAGCCCCAAGCAGGCATAGTCTTCCGCGAACCCTTGGGTCTCTCCCAAGCTCTCGCGAAAAGCTCTAAATAGATTCGAGGTAGAAGAGTCGAACATTCGATCCCAAACGAATTCACCAGCTCGAGCGGCAAGCTCTACGCTGGATTGATCCCCACTTGACTGATACAGGTGACAAGCTCCGGAGATCATTAGCCCATTCCAGGATGCCAGAACTTTGTCATCCAAATGGGGCCTCGGTCGCTTATCTCTAGCGGCATTCAAAGTCTGAATGCATTGATCCAATAGCAGTCCAACCTCAGATGGCTCAAATCCTCCCTCAGTCGAAAGCGTTTCCAAATCGACAGACTGGAAAAGAACATTGGCTCCGCTGAATTCGCCATGGGGATCCGACTCCTGCCTCACGTTCCCTTCCTCTCGGATTCCGAAGGCTTCTCTGAACATCTCGTATTTCTGTTCGCCCAACCTATGTTTAAGCTCACCCGACTTCCACACATAGAAGGCTCCTTCTTGGCTAGTCGACGGATCTTCTTCTAGCGGACTATCCGCGTCTTCAGCCGACAAGAAACCCCCTTCCTCCGCCGTCAACTGTTCTTCAACGTAGCCCACAATCCTTTGAGCGACCTTGAGATAGTCCATTTTGGCAAGGAGCTTGAACGCATCCGCATAGACCCTCGCCAATTGTCCCTGATCATAGAGCATCTTCTCGAAATGGGGCACATGCCAGTACTTATCGACCGAATACCGGTGAAAGCCTCCAGCTATATGATCATGGATACCGCCCTTCATCATTTCATCTAGCGTCTTGCCAACTAGGAATTCCAATCGGTCGCTACTTCCTTTCGCTTCCGCGTATTCCAAAAGAAACTCGATGTAGCCAGGCATTGGGAACTTAGGGGCGCTTCCAAAGCCACCCAATCCCTCGTCAAACTCTTTCGAAAGTTGCTCGTAGCATAGTTCCATTGCCCCCCAGTTTAGATACGAGTCGGACGAACCAGTTCTATCGGGAATTAGGGTTAACGTATCCACATAGTCACTAGCCTGCTTTAACAGCTCCCCTCTTCGAGCAGCCCAAAGTTCGCTAATTCGCGATATCAACTGCAAAAAGCCTATCCGACCGTAGCGATTATCCGGGGGGAAATAGGTTCCTCCATAAAAAGGCTTTCGATCCGGCGTCAGCCAAACGCTCATGGGCCAACCGCCACTACCGGTAAGGGACTGTACGTAGGCCATGTAAATCCGGTCTACATCCGGACGCTCCTCGCGGTCGACTTTGATATTGACGAAGCGGTCATTCATCTCCGCCGCTATCTTCTCGTTCTCGAAGCTCTCATGGGCCATCACATGGCACCAATGGCACGTCGAATAGCCTATCGATAGAAAGATAGGGACATCGCGTTCCCGAGCCTCGCTAAAAGCCGATTCGCTCCAAGTCTTCCAGTGGACTGGATTATCGGCGTGCTGCAGCAGATAGGGCGAGCGACTGTTGGGGAGCTGGTTCGGAGACTTCATAAAATCGCTTGCGGATCGCTTTGGAGTGAGAGTTCCAGGACCCACCAAGGCAACGTAAAAAGGGAGAGACGAATCTCGTCTCACCCTTTTATTATCCCCCCAACAAAATTCTCTAGGCGTCTGCCTTCAATATTGCGAAATCGTGTAGTCTTCGTGCCGAACTCGGGCATAGCCACCGCGGGATTCCAACACGCTAACCCGATCGCCGTTGTTGAATGGCGGCTCTTTCATTTCCTGGACCACAACCACCGTGCTGCCGTCATCCATCTCTATTGTAATTTCCTGAGCAAGTTTTTTGGTGAGCGACTTCTCTACTTGCTGACCGACGATTGCTCCCGCAACCGCCCCACCAGCGCTCGCCAGTACGGCGCCATCACCGCTGCCGATCGTAGAGCCAACCGCGCTGCCCATAATACCACCGCCATAAAGTCCCAGTTGCGAACTCTCGCCATCAATCATTACATTCCTGGTGGCGACCACCGTCCCTAAATCAAGCGTCTGCGTCGTGCCCGCCGAATTACGCGGTACCGTCTCGTAGCCGCCCGAAGCGCAGCCGTAAAGTAGGGCTGCCAATATCATTGGGGGAATGAGTAAAGTTATTCGGGCTAATTTATTCATGTTTCGTTGATAGTTTCGCTCTCTGATTCGCTAATTCCCTTTAATTGGATTCAACATCTATTAACCGGACAGTATAATCATTCATCTGGTATTTCAAATCCCTCCGGCAAATAGGCACCCGTATCAGGATCGATATACGGATCCTCATCCGCGTGATAAACTCTCCCGGCTCCGCTCATACTCGTATCCACTTTTACAGGATCTCCGATGTTAAACCAGGGTTTTCTCAACTCTTGGGTAACGACTATCAGACCTCCCGCATCCATTCGAACGGTCAGCTCTTGAGCTCGTTTCGACGTCAACGCCTTTTCCACTTTTGGCCCTATGACCGCGCCCGCGATGGCTCCTCCTGCAGCTCCAGTGGCGGCCCCCGAACTCGGGTCGCCAATACTGCCGCCAATCTGGCTGCCAGCCACCGCGCCGGACAACGTTCCAGTCGCAGTTCCGACTACGCTTGCTCTCCCATCGATGATCACTTCCCGAACATCGACAATGGTGCCGCTTTCTAGCTCTTTGGCCATGCCGGTTGGCGTGGTCGGATAGCGGGATGCGGACTGATTGGAATTACACCCTGAAAAAAAAAGTGAAAATGAAACAATCAGGAAAATCCAAAAGAAATTCATTGGCCTAGAGAGCATAACACTTAAATCATACGCGCTTGATTCGAAAAAGGATGCGTCTTTTTCGTAATCGCACTTCCAACCTTTAGCGCGAAATTTCGAACAAATCCGAAGAAAACGCTAAACAACCCTCAATTTATGCTGATTTTAGAAACGCAGAAAAGCGGACTCCCTTTCTTCTCTACCCATGAACAGTCCCCTCAAGCCCATCCAGGTTTTTAAGTACAACCCCCCTCTGAAGGTCATAACCAATCGTCGGAACGAGGAAAGGTGCGGGTTGGAGTCTGATTCCTTTCTCTTCGCGATCCCCAAGCTCAAAAGGCAAATCGCCCATGATCGAGTCACCCGGTATTTCCAGAATTCAGGGAACATTAGACGGGCCAGCTTAGACTAACCTATCCCCGCTCCTAGTTGGAAAACAGGACATGTCGGCCAAAAACTGCCCGACAAATACCTAAAAACGACGCCACAGCGTCGACGTTATCTTATTGATGATACACTCTATCGAAACGCAACTTTCCGCTATCCCAGACGACGAGTCCGGGCCAAACTCCGATCCCTCTGCCATCTTGTCGAGAACAAGCATCAACATCAAAGCATCCGACACTGCTCAGCCGCCAATAGGATTCCGCTTCGTCGCTGACCGCAGCGGCGAAGCGAAGACCCTCCTAGAGGAGAATGGATTTTTCGTGAAAACTGAACCCGTGATCGCCCTTCAAGTGAATCGCGAAAAAGGTCGGTTAACCCAAATGACGCGTTCTCTAATGGATGCAGGAATCTGCGTTGACTATGTCTATCCATCGCTATCTGGTAGCCGGGAAACCAAGCAACTCATTTTGAAAGTCGCGAATGTCCCCCTTGCTTCTCGAGTGCTGACAGAGCTGTCCCGCGATTCTTAAGCTTGGATCGAACGAGGCAAAAGACTAGACGGCGAATCTCATTCTCATTCATTTTTGAGCCAGGCTTCACCGTCTTTCAACGTTGCCTGTACCCGATCAGCCTTTTTTAATTTAGCGACAGATCCCAATACGGCTCCTTTCTCATCGGCGAGAATTGCGTATCCACGCTTTAATGTCGCGTCGGGACTCAACGACTGGAATAGAAGGGTCAGCTCTTGAAAACGGTTGCGCGCGCTCGTCAATCGGCGATCCGCTGAACGAGCGAATCGATTCTCTAAGCTTGTCAGATTCTGACGACATAGAACAGCGTTTCGATCAGGTCGCGTTGTCAATAGCTTCGACTTGGCAATGGTCACGCGCTCCCTAAATTGTCCTAGCGCTTCGCGCGTTCCCGCGCTGAATCGACTAGCCAGCTCATCCAATTTTAGCTTGGCGGCCTCGATGCTTCGTTGAGGCGCGACCGCGCGCAAGCGAGCATCCATATCTCCAAGAGATCTCCTCGCCTCCTCCAAGCGATGTTCCAAGGCCTCGACTAGAAGTTCCCTAGCTCCTTCTAGTCGGTCCAGGAACTCCAAGTACGAGCTGCTTATCAATTCAGCTGCGGCCGAAGGGGTTTCCGCTCGGACATCCGCAACAAAATCGCTCAATGAGAAATCAATTTCGTGCCCAACA
>CAZFUD010000002.1:0-49298 GCA_964521705.1 uncultured Opitutaceae bacterium
CCAAATACCCGTTTCTGGGAGGGATTCGGGCTTCGGCTCAGATGATTTCCTATGAGCTTGCTATGGGAGTATCCGTTTTGCCGGTACTCTTATGGGTGAACGCTCCCGGTAAAGAGGGGACAATGAACCTGTTTGATATTGCTCAGGCTCAAAATGGATTCTGGTTTGCCATGTGGATGCCTTTGTCGGCAATCATCTTTCTCGTCTGCCTGTTCGCGGAAACCAATCGCTTGCCCTTCGACATGGCGGAATCGGAAACGGAATTGGTTAGCGGGTTTCACACGGAGTACAGCTCTTTCAAATTCGGGCTCTTTTTTGTCGGCGAGTATGCCCATATGATAATCGGTTCGTGTGTATTCACACTGCTCTTCCTCGGAGGATGGAATCCGCTTCCGTTTTTGACTTTGGAAATATTGGGGATGGACAAAGGAATTCTCGGGGCCGCCCTATCGGTAGGCATCTTTCTCGGAAAGATGTGCGCCATGATGTTCTTATTTATGTGGGTGCGCTGGACGTTGCCACGATTCCGTTACGATCAAGTCATGCGCTTGGGGTGGTCCATCCTGCTTCCCCTGTCTATCGCCAATTTGATCGCTTATGCCGTAATTATCTTCTATCTGGATACCGCCCTATAAACTGCTGTTAGAGACACTCCTATTTTTCGCTGAACTTCAACTATCACAACAATGTCGTTTGTAATTAAGAGAAAGCCGCTGACCCTGATGGAGAAACTCTATCTTCCGGAAATCGCCCGGGGGCTTTCCACTACGTTCCGGAAGCTCTGGGAAAAACCGGTGACTCTGGAGTATCCCGAGCAGAGACCGACGATTCCGGAAGGCTATCGGGGCGTGCCTACTTTGGTTAAAGATCCTGAAGGCCGGGAAAAATGCGTTTCCTGTCAGCTCTGCGAATTCGTTTGTCCGCCGAAGGCTATTCGTATTACCCCGGGCTCAATACCGGAAGATAGCGACTACGCCCATGTAGAAAAGGCTCCTCAAGAGTTCGATATAGATATGCTTCGCTGTATCTATTGCGGGATGTGCCAAGAGGTCTGCCCAGAAGAAGCCATTTGGCTGCGGAACCAGTTTTCCATGTCCGGCTACACACGGGAAGAGATGGTCAATAACAAGGAGAAGCTGTATGAACTCGGGAGTACGCTCCCAGACGAACACTTCAAGTGGAAGAAGAAAAAGGAAGCCGCGGAAAGAGGGGGCGGGCACCCCTAGGCTTAGCCGGTTGGGAAAAAAGCGATAAGCATGACGGACGTTTTCTTTTATATTTTCTCAACAGCGGCGCTGGCGGCTGGAATAGGAGTAGTCCTTAGCCGAAACACGGTCAATGGAGCGATGTTCCTGATTGGGACCTTTCTCAGCATGGCGGCGATGTTCGTGCTGCTAGAGGCTTACTTTCTGGCTGTCATCCAAGTGCTGGTCTACGCGGGCGCGGTGATGGTTCTCTTTCTTTTCATCATTATGCTTTTAGACGTGAGGGAATCGGCTGCCAAAAAAACGAGCGTCTATACGTGGGTAGCCAGTGTTATAGGCCTAGCTATTCTGATTGTTGGAACAGCTTCTATCGTATCCGCAGAGTCGATCAAAACCAAGGCGGCGGCCCTTCCGAAACCAAGTGGCGCCAGTCTCAAGCCTTTTGGCTATGAACTTTTCACGACGTACTTGCTGCCCATGCAAGTGACGGGATTTCTGCTTTTGATAGCGATGATTGGAGTAATCGCCGTGAGTAAGAAACTGAATACTGACGGATCGGCAAAATGATTGGGCTAGAACACTACATCATTGTCAGCAGCCTGCTGTTCTCCATTGGCTTTTTCGGGGTTCTCCTGCGAAAGAACACTTTGGTGATCTACATGTGCCTCGAGCTGATGTTGAATGCCGCGAACCTGGCCCTCGTCGCTTTCTCCCGTTACCATGGAGGCATGGGTGGCAACGTTTTCGTCTTTTTTATCATAACCGTAGCGGCGGCGGAAGTGGCAGTTGGCCTGGCTATAATCGTGGCTTTGTTCCGCAAAAGACAGACTGTGGAGGTCGAGGAATTGAACACGCTTAAGAATTGATGGGCTCAGAATTATACGCATACGGATTGCTGGCGATCCCTCTGTTTTCCGCCACCTTGATCGCGTTCTTCTTTCGGAGGAGCGGTGGCATAGCGGCGGGCGTTTCCATAGCAGCAGCAGCTCTTATCTTGGCGACGGCGTTGCATTTGATTTTCAAGGTAGACAATTTTGAATACAACGCATCGTGGATCGAAATCGGCTCATTCAGCGTCGATTTCGGGTTCCTGATTGACGATCTAGCCAAGCTGATGCTCTTCGTCGTGGCCTTTGTCGGTTTTCTTGTTCACGTATTCAGTTATGGATACATGAAGGATGATCCGGATCGGGGCCGATTTTTTGGAGGCCTATCGATTTTCATGTTCTCCATGCTTGGCCTGGTGATGGCCAGCGGGCTGGTGACGCTTTTTATTTTCTGGGAGCTGGTAGGCTTCAGTTCCTACATGCTTATTGGCTTTTACCTGGACAAACCCAGCGCCGCAGCCGCCTCGAAGAAGGCGTTCATTGTTAATCGGGTGGGAGACTTCGGATTTCTGATCGGGATCGTAATGGTCTTCTCCCATTTTGGCACCTTCAGTCTTTCATCGCTGGCTGGAGTATTCCATGGCGACGCGACGCTCTTGGATTCCGCTTCGATGACCACGATTGGATTGCTGCTGTTTTGCGGTACGGTTGGAAAGTCTGGCCAATTGCCCTTGCACGTGTGGCTTCCTGACGCGATGGAGGGGCCCACTCCTGTTTCCGCTTTGATCCATGCGGCGACTATGGTGGCGGCTGGTGTATTCCTTTTATGCCGTACTGGATTTTTGATGACGGCTGACGCCTTGCAGGTGATTACTTGGGTAGGCGTAGCCACTGTTCTGGTAGCGGGTTTCACAGCCATAGCCCAGCGGGACATTAAGAAGATTCTGGCTTACTCTACGGTTTCCCAGCTCGGCTACATGGTGGCGGCATTTGGTTTAGGGAGCCTCGTGGCTTTAAGTGGCGGAGCAAGCCATGGGCATGCGGTAGTTTCGGGTGGCGTAGCAGCTGCGATGTTCCACCTGACCACGCATGCGTTTTTCAAGGCTTTGCTATTCCTAGGATCGGGTTCGGTGATCCATGCGTGCCATCACGAGCAAGACATCTTTCGCATGGGCGGACTAGCGAAGCGTATGCCGATAACGTTTTGGACATTTACGGTCGCTTTGCTGGCTTTGATTGGAACGCCATTCATTACCGCTGGATTCTACTCGAAGGATGCGATTTTGGCTCTGGCCTATCAGCAGAGTATGCCCGCGTTTTTCTGCCTGGTCTTGGGGGCGGTATTGACTGCCTTCTACATGATTCGCCTGTGGAAAATCGCTTTTCTTGGCAACCCCAAATCCGAATCGGCCGAGCATGCGAAAGAAAACGGCCTAGCAATGACGATTCCGCTCTGTTTGCTAGCGATCGGTTCCGTGCTTGGCGGCTTTGTTTGGATATATCCTGAAGCCTTGAAGCCGATCATCGAAGCGGGAGAGAGCATCGCCCATGGGGAACACCACACGACTGTAGCGATCTTCAGTATCGTCGCTTGGGCGATCGGTCTTGTGACAGCCTGGTTCCTATACCAAGGGGGCGCTGAAAAGGATCCTCTAGAATCGGGGGTGAAGCCCTTGTATCGGATTTTCAAGGAGAAGTTCTATTTTGACCAGGTATATGACTGGTATGTTGCCAAGGTGCAGCAGCCTGTGGCAATGACGCTTCACTTTATGGAACAAATCGCCCTCTCTGGGCTCATCATTCGCGGCATGGCGGGAGTGGCCGGTCTGATTGGAATTGGCCTGCGCTCGCTCCACGCAGGAAACCTGCACCAATACGTGTATTGGTTTATTGGAGGCCTGGCCCTGTTCTGGGCTTTGGCCGTCGGCATTTTCTAACGGTTTCGGATGGCCTCTAGTTTCTCCGTATGAACGATTTCGCTTCACTAGTACATTATTCCATCGCGGTTCCGCTTGTTTTGGCTTTCATAACTCTATGGGCCAAGAACTGGGGAAGACCTGCCTTACAGACCGTCGCGGTAACGGGATTCGCGATTCCTCTAATTCTGGCTTTGTTCGCCTGGATGCTCTATAATCCTGCGGAGCCAGGTGGGTATGCCTTCGTTAGCGATTTGGATACCGGGTTAAGTCTTATTGGGATCAGTCTGCATCTAGGTTTAAACGGCGTCAGCCTACCTTTGTTTGTCATGGCGGCCACGGTAGGGTTGGCGGCAGGACTGTACGCCGCTCAATCAAAGGCGGAGAATCTGCATCGATACCTTTTCTGTTTGCTCGTCATGCAGGCAGGATTGATGGGGGTGTTCGCCTCTATAGATATCTTCTTTTTCTACTTTTTCCACGAATTGGCGCTGATCCCGACATTTATCATGGTGGGAATCTGGGGAGGCCGGGATCGCAATTATGCGGCAATGAAGATGACGATCTACCTGACACTGGGCGCGATGCTCTCGCTGGTCGGATTGATAGCCATCTATGTCAAGAGCGGGGCGGGATCTTTTGACCTGATCACACTCAAAGCGCATCTGGCCCAAGCCCCTTTGGCCGAGTCGATTCAAAACTACGCTTTCGGGCTGCTTCTTTTCGGATTTGGAATTCTCGTATCCCTTTGGCCTTTGCATACCTGGGCTCCCCTAGGGTACGGGGCCGCGCCCAGTTCCGCTGCCATGCTTCATGCGGGTGTGCTGAAAAAGTTCGGACTTTACGGCCTTATACAGGTAGCGATTCCCTTGCTGCCAAATGGCGTTAGCCTCTGGGAAGGATGGATCGTCTGGCTCGCGCTGGGCAATGTGTTGCTAGTCGGGTTTATCGCCATGGCACAGAAGGATTTGAAACAGCTTATTGGATACAGTTCGGTAATGCATATGGGCTATGCATTTCTAGGAATTGCGGCAATGACTGTTCTCGGAGTAGGGGGCGTAGTCATAATGATGGTAGCTCACGGTTTAACCGTAGCCCTTCTCTTCATGCTCTCCACTATGGTTCATCATCGGACGCAGACGTTCGAGATGGGCGAAATGGGAGGGCTGGCGAAGAAGGCTCCCGTTTTGGCGGCGTTTTTCGTGTGCGCTATGATGGCGAGTATCGGTTTGCCCGGGCCTGGGCTGGCGAACTTTTGGGGAGAGCTTTCGATATTCATGGCTGTTTACGAGTTCAAGAACTGGCTGATATTCGCGATTGTCGCGGGCATCGTTATCTCCGCTGTATATGGTTTGAGAGCGATTGCCGGGGTTTTCTTTGGAAAAGAGTCAGATGAATTCGTGGAGTCGCAAAAAGAAGTATCCGTTGTCGACATGAGCTGGAGCGAACGAGTGCCGGCTTTGATCCTGATCCTACTACTGTTTTTTGTCGGTTTCTTTCCCAAGACGATCACGGAGTCGCTCAACGATTCCCTTGAATTGGAACCCGTGTACGCAAAAGGCGATAGCGATTAGACGTTCCTAGAATTGCCCAAGAAATGCCCACCGAATACTTACAACAAATAGCTGAAACGAATAGCTGGGGAGCTATAGGGCCTGAGCTGGCTCTGGGCATTCTTGCCTTGCTGCTACTCGCTCTCGAAGTCTTGCTCCCCAAAGTTGCCCACGGAGTGATTCCCCGAATTGCAGTAATTGGGCAGCTAGCGATATTGGCCAGTTTGCTCTGGGGAGGAATGAGCGATGTGGCAACAGGCGAAGCGTTTGCTGGCATGATCCGTTTTGATGAAACGGGGCAAATTTTCCGTATATTTTTTCTTATTACGTCGGTTTTCGTTAGCTATCTGGGTATGGTTAGTCTCGACCGGAAGACGCTTCCCCAGATCGAATATTTCCACATCTTGCTGGTGGTAACAGCGGCTTTGATGCTTTTGGCCCAGGCGAATCACTTCGTAATGCTTTTCGTGGCTTTAGAAACCGCGACGGTGGGCTTTTACATCCTGGTGAGCTACTTCAGGGATACGGTGGTTTCTTTGGAGGCAGGTTTGAAGTACCTAATCATGGGGGCTCTCAGTTCGGCGATTCTGCTTTTCGGTATCGTTCTTCTATATGGAGCCGGGAGCAATCCGGCCCTAATGGGTAGCAGCACGGATCCCATGAACTTCGGGAATCTTACCCGCTTCCTTTCTGCCAATCCAGCGGATACTTTAGGGCTGTTGGGGATGCTGTTGGTGCTTTCCGGTATTGCGTTCAAAATTGGGGTATTCCCGTTCCAGATTTGGGTGCCCGATGTGTATCAGGGAGCCCCAATTCCGACGACCGCCCTTTTGGCGATTGGCTCGAAAGCGGCTGGATTCGCCATGCTGATGCGATTGGTCGACGTCTTCGCTCCGCTTGGCGATTGGATGTACCCGCTTCTCTCGGCCTTGGCTGTTTTGACAATTCTGTTCGGAAATCTGGCTGCTTTACCCCAGAGGAATCTCAAGCGACTCATGGGGTTATCCGGCGTATCCCATGCGGGATTTCTCATGCTTGGGGTTATCGCAAGCCGGACGGTCGAGTGGGCAGGTACGGCTGTGATGTTCTATTTTTTCGCCTACCTCCTGGCCTCGATCGCAGTTTTCGCGGTTATGTCTCACATTGATGGGGCGAGCGATTCGGAATTGAGCTTGGACGACCTCGGAGATTTGGCCAAGCGGAACGGCTTTCTTGGTCTGGCTCTGGCAGTGGGCATCGGATCCCTGGCGGGCATCCCGCCGCTGGCTGGCTTTATAGGGAAACTACTGATATTCGTGGCCACTTTTCAGGCGGAGCAATACGGCCTGCTGGGCGTTGCGGTGGTTGGCGTTGTGGTTTCGATCTATTACTACTTTGGCGTTATGAAGGCCGCCTTTTTCGAGGCTTGGCGGTTTAGCGAAGATGAAGAAGAAACCGCGGAGCCTATACCTGGCAGTCGTCTCGGTTTCTTTGGAAAACTAGCGATCGTGGTAGTGGTTGCCGGAACGATCGTCATCGGTTTTTATCAGGCCCCGCTTAGCAGTATGCTAGCTGGTGGGTAGTCCTTTCTCGGATCCGTTCTCGCCGCTAATACTTGTCGATGGAGTTTCAGCTTCCTTTTTGCCTCCTGTTTGGTGTACAATCTTGGCAAATTTTCCCGATGCGCGTTCTTGTGGCAGTTCTACTTTCCATTGTTTTTGCCGCCTCTTGCTGGGGGGCGAATCTACGGGTTGACGCCTCTAAGAAAGTTGAACCGCAATCCCTGCGATTGAAGAAGCTGAACACTCAGAAGAATTCTTTTTTAAAACAAAAGCGTTTTTCGACTAAGGTGCTAAAGCAGGCGGAATCTCCCTATCAAGGCGAGAAAATATCACCTTCAAAGACAAAGGCTTCAAATTCCATCAGTAAGCTAAGCCAGATGGATGCCCGTTTTGGTCAGAAAGATGCCAGTCGCCAACCGCGACTTTTGGACCAGGTAATCAAATCGTCCGATGCCTTTGAAAAGGCCTACGCCGAAGCGCTAACTTTAGAACTCTCGAAGCGGGCAGCTGCTCAAGTAGAGAAATCCAAAATCAAAAAGAATAAAGCTAGTCAGAGTGATATAAATCGCGATGCCAAGGTCCGTT
The DNA here is from genome assembly GCA_964521705.1 of uncultured Opitutaceae bacterium. Taxonomy (GTDB): domain Bacteria; phylum Verrucomicrobiota; class Verrucomicrobiia; order Opitutales; family Opitutaceae; genus Pelagisphaera. The sequence continues at coordinate 7,628 of CAZFUD010000002.1, forward strand.
CGCAGATCGAGGAGGGCTTCAAGGTTCAGCGAGTTGGCCAAGAAGCCAAATGATACAGCTGCCAACGATGTTGGCTATCGCCCGTAGACGGACGAATCCTAGCTAGGATTCGTTGCGAACTTTGTCCTTGGCAGCCTCGCATTCGTCTTGAATGCGGTTCTTCTCACTAGAGATTTGCCTGCGAATCGCTTCCGCCTCTTGCATTTCTCCCTTGGAGATTGCGTCCCCGAGTTTCTGGTTAAGGAAAATCTCTCGTTCGGCGGTCTTGGCCCGATACTTTTCGTCGATCTCAGACAAGGCCAACTTTTGCTCCTCTGTGAGGATCTTCTCTTGCGGCTCTTCGCTATTGAGACGCTCCATAGCCAGTTCATATGCGGACTTCATGGTGAGAAACGATGCCAAAGAATTTCCGGAATTGCAATCAATCTAAACCAGACCGGCAGCGAGGCAAAGGATAGTATAGGAAAAGGGAAACAGCGTCAGCCAGCGGGCCCTGAAACCCCAAGCTCGATTGTATCCATAGCAGAGGAATACCAGCAGCGTCAAAGATAGTCCAAAAAGGATAGAAACCGATGGATCGCTAAAACTGATATGCGTGTATCCGAATTGATCAATGGCTTTGAGGCAAGTTTGCATCGCCCATATGGTCAAGTGGGCAGCGTGATTGAACAGAATCGAGATCGGAGACAGGAATAGCGACGCGAAAGCGAGAGAAAGGAATCCCGAGATGATAGCGAGTGAGGCCAATGGCAGCATAATGACGTTGGCAAATACCCCGAAAATTGGGACGGTGTTAAAATATACGATACTAAAGGCAGAAGACGCTATGAATGCTGCGAAACTAATGGCGAAACTGTTGATAAAGAAGCGCCCGGTCTTATCAAAGGCTTTGCGTGGCAGAGTCCACTGGTCCCTCGGCATTCCACTGAAGGGGCTCCATTTTTTAGTGAGAATGTTTCCCATGGGCACTCCGTATAGCAGTATGGAGGCTACCGTGGTGTAGGAGAGTTGGAAACCGGCGAGAAACAGCTGCAAGGGATCGACAATCAGGCAAATGAGCGCGGAAAGAACGAGGGCGTTTAGCGACGCCACTTGCCGCTTGCTCGAAAGACATAGGTAGTAGCAGGCGATCATCAGAAGCGCTCGCCAAGCGGATGGAGCTCCCCCAGTCATCATTACAAACAAGCCGATCAAAGCAATATTAGGAATCGGTATCCAGTTTTTAGGGAAGCGAACCAGTAAGAACAAGGCATGTCCACAGGCGGCAATTACACCAATATGAAGTCCGCTAATGGCGAATAGATGCATAGCTCCATTTTCCAGGAATAGCTGCTCCTGCGCGCGCGTGAGCTCGCTTTTCATGCCGAGCATCATGGCCCGATAGGGCCGTGATTCAGATTCAGAACCGGTGAAGCCGAGTGTGAGCGTGTGACTAGCTAGCGACCGTAGTTTGTGTAGCCAACGATTCCATGAACCGCGAGGCGTTTCGACTGAAATAACGGTTGCTCGGCTAAATAGGGTAGCGACTCCCGAATTTCGTAGATAGGAAGAAAAGCCTTGATGGCTTTCCGGTGAGTCCAAGGGAGAGAGAACTCCTCGGGCTCTAAGTACTGAGCCGATTTTTAGAGTATCTTCAAAAATCTCGCCCTTTACCGGTTCTACCGAGAAATAGGTTTCACGGTCTTGAACATGATTGAGATGGCTTTCCGCAACGGATACGCGAGCAATGCCTCGAGCCTCCAGATGCGTGGATTCGTAGAGGCGGGAGATTTCCAAAGTTAGGGTGGCTTCCCTCTCTGGGTATTCACTAGAGTGAGGAATGCCCATGTCCGCCTGAACGATGTGAACGTATCCGGCAAACGCTGTCGCTGGCAGTAGCATCGGGGCCCAGCGAGAAAGAGGTTGTCTAGTTGATACCATAGAGGCGATCGAAAGAGCGATAACCACTGCGTGGGAGACTGGATGGATTTCTACTGGGAAAAGTCGACCCGCGATAATTCCAAGAATGAAAGGAGTCAGCAGCCAGAGTAGGGGAATCCGAGATGGGAAATTATCGGCCATCTCGGGGAAAATGATTGATGAAATTCGCGCCCCCGATTGACAAAGGCTGGGTCATGCCCGCTCGGAGATACTTTAACCCCATTTCAACGGAGTTCTGAATATCGTGACCCTTGGCAAGATATGCAGTTATGGCCGAACTTAGAGTGCACCCGCTGCCATGTGTATCGATTTCAAGAATACGATTCTGTTGATAGGTCTTTAGTAAGCCGCCTGGAATGGCCAGCGTATCGAACAAATCATTTCCCGGTAGGTGGCCCCCTTTAATCAAGAAAGCAGATTGGTATCGTTCGGAGAGACCAGTTGCAGCCTCTTCGATTTCCGCTTTGCTTTCCAGCTTTCGATCAGCTAGAATTTCAGCCTCGTGCAAGTTTGGAGTTACCAAGGTCGCAAGCGGTAGAAGTTGATCTTTAATCAAGGAAATGGCCTCGGGTTGCAAAAGAGTCGCACCGCTCGAGGCTACCATGACGGGATCGACGACGACGCTTGGCTCCGCTGATAGCTTTTGTAGTTCAGAGCACACCACGCTTATGACGTCTTCGTTGAAGAGCATCCCGGTCTTGGCCGCCACGGGTTTATAGAACGCGTCGATCTGCCTAATTTGGGCAGCGACGTTTTCGGCGGGGAGGGCGTGTATGGCTGCTACGCCTTCGGGGTTCTGGGCGGTTACACAAGTGAGAGCGGTAGTTCCGTAGACTTTATTGGCAGCGAAGGTCAGGAGATCGGCTTGGATCCCGGCGGCCGCGCCTGAATCAGACCCAGCAATGGACAGAGCAACGGGTATAGTTTTGGGAGAAGGGCTCGATTCCATGATTCATTAGGATGCAGCGATGCTTGCAGCGGATCAATGCTTCGTTTTCATAGACGGGATCAGAGATGAACCGCAGGAAGAGCTCTTTTCGGGCGAAGAAGAGATAGATATTATCGGAGCCGGCTCGGGAGTAGATAAATCGATCTCCTCAGCCAATGAGCCGTTGGCCGCTAGAATGCGGCCGCGGAATCTTGGCGAAGTAGTAGGCCAATCCCACATCCTGGCCGAAGGGAATCTGCTGCCTAAACTCGTAAAATCGAACTCCTTTGGAAGTCTGTTATTCTACGGTCCTCCGGGATGCGGGAAAACGAGCCTTGCGGAGGCCATCGCCAACGAGACGGATAGTCAATTTATACGAATCAATGCAGTGATGTCCAATGTCGCTGAGCTGCGTCAGATACTCGGCGCATCAAGACGTAAGAAAAAGAAGGATACAGTATTATTCATCGATGAGATCCATCGATTCAACAAATCCCAGCAGGATTTGCTGCTTCCCGATGTTGAAGCGGGGAATGTTCGCTTGATCGGGGCGACTACCCACAATCCCGGATTTTACGTCAACGCTCCTCTTCTTAGTCGCAGCCATTTGTTCCGCCTCGAACCTCATACGGTGGACAATATAGCTAAGGCCCTCGAGCTGGCTCTCGAGGATTCCGAGAGAGGCTTGGGTGATCGGGGTCACTCGGCTACTAAGGAGGCCTTGCGAGGACTGGCTAAATTGAGCGATGGAGATCTGCGCCGAGCTTTCAATGCTCTTGAAGTTGTGGCCCTGGGGTTGAACGTCGGGAAAACCATTGAAGAGCGGGATATAGCGATATTCGCAAGCGAGCGGCAAATCAGGTACGACGCTGACGAGGACGACCATTATGATACTATTTCTGCGTTCATAAAAAGCATGCGCGGGAGTGATCCCGATGCGGCGCTCTATTGGCTAGCCAAGATGCTTGCCGGAGGCGAGGATCCGCGATTTATTGGCCGAAGGCTTGTTATCTTCGCATCTGAGGATGTTGGCCTTGCCGATGTCAACGCCTTGCCCCTAGCAACTGCCACCCAGCAAGCTTGCGAGTTCGTAGGGCTCCCAGAATGCGAAATTAATTTGGCCCATTGTGTCGTTTATCTAGCGACTGTGCCCAAGAGCAATGCCTCGTATACCGCTCTAGGCGAAGCTAAACGCTGTCTCGCGGATGAACCGGTCCAAGAAGTGCCTAAGTGGCTGAAAGATAGCGGGGGATCCGCATCGAAACGTTTAGGGAATGCGGATGATTATCTTTACAGACATGGCCATCCCGAGAATATATCGGGCCAAGAATTTATGCTTGAGCCGAAGACATTCTATTCCCCCAAACGGGTTGGATCGGAAACGGAAATCGCCGAGCGACTTGAACGGTGGAAAGCATTGAAAATTTCGATACAGTCAGGAAAGCGGTCTTAGAATTATGATAGTTGATCACATAGATAATTGGCGAAAATACCCGCTTGGGGCTGCTTGGCAGGAAGCGTTCTCATTCCTGACTGCCTTGGACTCATCCGCCCCGGAAGAGGAGACCAAGATAGATGGCGATCGTCTGTTTGCTAGAGTGATGAGCTACGCAACGAGGGACGAAACCAGCTCTGATGCCGTGCTAGAAGCCCACCGGAGGTACGTAGACATACAGATGGCAATGATTGGCGGCGAGCGTATCGCTTGGTATCCTACGTCTTCGTTGAATGCAAAAACTGCCTACGATCATGAGAAGGACGTTCAGTTTTTCGATTACGAAAGGCCAGCAAACGTTCAAGTCAGCGTATTTCCGGGAACCTTTGTTTGCCTGTTCCCACAGGATGCCCATATGCCGCAGTTAAAAACCGATGGTAGAGGTGGGGATGTCAAGAAAGTCGTGGTTAAGATAGACCTGGATTTGTTTACCCTTTAATCAAGCTTTCGAGTCAGGAATTGGGGAAACGATTCTTCACCAATATTGGGTCCGTGAACGCTCGCGTTGCGCCTTGCGACTAGTTTTCCCCAAAACCTGAGAATCGGAAAAGGCGTAGGATTGAACGCTCGTCATGTTTTGAGGAAGCGACAAGCTCATAGGACTGGGGCATATTTGCGAGACGACGGGTATTGGTTCCCACTTTGGCCAGTATGAAAGTCGGTCTGTAGATGTCGAAATCAAGACCCTCCAAGGCGTTGTCCTCGTAACCTTGAAGATTGAGTACCAGAAGTTCGAAATCCGGATCAAAGTCAGCTCGTTCCAGGATATTATGAGCGATGTCAGTGGTGATATAAGAGACGCGTTTCCGCTTTTTCTGTCCGAATGGCGGTTCCACCGGTTTCCCGGAAAGGCGTTTTCGGGATTCCTTGCGAATCGTTCGCTTGATGGAAGCAGATGGCGGTTTCCCATGAATTTCAATAAACGAGTCCTGGAGCCAGTGGTCGACGACGGCGACATTAAGGACGCGACTGCCCTTTCGCGTTTTGCGGCATTTGTGGAATAGATGAGGCCAAGGCTCGATTAGAAGCCCTTTCCATCCCAAGACCTTCTCCAAATACAGTGTAAAGCTATCCTTTCCTCCATCCTTCGCTCCGAATTCGACAAATATCCCATTGGGGCGGTCAAAGAAAGGTAGTATTTGAGCTTTGTGAGAGGGCGAGCTCAGCGCGCCAAAGGAAAATAGGCTGCGTAGTACCCCGAGAGCGGGCGATTTTGACTGAGTTAAAGGCTGGTCCACTGAGTGAGTCGTACACTAGGTGAAACGGCATCCCAACTCGGCAGTTTAGGGATATCTGCCAGGGCCCGTGAATTGTCCGATTTAGAAGGAGTGAGCGGCTAATGGACTCGGGAAGAAGGTAAATTAATTATGAACTGAGTTACCTAGTAGATACCACTATGTCATGAAGGTGCCCCAGCCCTATAGACCGAGGACTCCCGTTCTCGTATACTCGCGGCGTCTTAATCGAGAAAAGCGATGAAAGTGAATTTTGTAAAAGTAGCGGCAATGATTGGCCTGGCGAGCAGCCTGAGTGTCTCGAGCTGGGGAATCATTACCAATGGAACCGTAAACATGAACGAAACGGGTCAACTCGATGGGATTGCCTTCAACGTAGACTTCGGTTCGGCCGAAGTGTCCAATCTCAGTTCGGGCGGACTTCGTTTTAATCGGCTTCAGACGGGTACGGGTGGAACGCAGATAACCACCGAAAACCTGGCGATCACGGGCCAGAGCGAGTTGAGCTTCGATTGGAGCGTCGACGACAATTCTTGGTACAGGGACCGGGCGTTTTATCAGATCGACGATTTGGACTTGGAAGCCATTATGCTCCATGATGGAATAGGGAAGGGCTCGGCAAACGGTTCGGTTATTCGGCTGTTGGAGCCTGGTAATTATCAGTTGATCGTAAGCACCTATTACAATTTCGATGAAGGCGATTACGATATAGGCACCTACGATTTCACGCTCAGCAACCTGCACGTAACGGGCGTGCCTGATTCATCGCTAGGAATTTTGGGAATTGCCTCGATTCTCGGCATAATTGGTGTCCACCGCCTTTTTCGCACAAAGAAGAGTTAATTCTCGAATTTGAACTTTCATTAATCGCAGTTAATATTCTCCAAGCAACAGTGCGGTTCGCGGCCTTAGGTCACGGGCCGTTCTGCTTTTTGGAGTACGCTTGCTTCGGTAGCGCGACTCGTCACCATTCTCAATCGATGAACACTCCGCTTGTTATGACCGTTATCGGGCCTGACCGCCCGGGCTTAGTTGATTCCGTTGCTTCATTGGTAGAGGAGCATGATGGAAACTGGCTGGAAAGCCGCATGTGCCAATTAGGCGGGCAATTCGCGGGCCTACTGCAAGTCGAGATTCCGGAAACTAAGCGTGAGGCGCTGCAGGCTTCGCTAATGGATTTGGGAGCCGGAACGTTGGAAATCGTTATTCACGAAAGCGGTTTGGATTCAGATGATAAGTGCGCGGAAGTGGCGATAGTGGAGATTGTGGGCCAGGATCGCCCTGGAATCGTTCGTCACATTTCCCATGCCTTCGCTAGCAAGCAGGTCAACGTGGAAGAGCTATCAACCACCCGCTACAGCGCCCCCATGTCGGGAGAGACGCTTTTCGAGGCAAAGGCCAGAGTTTGCCTGCCGGGGTCGTGCGATCCGGATACGCTGCGAGAGGAGCTGGAGTCAATCGCGGCCGACCTTCAGGTCGATTTTAGCTACGAGGCTGTGCCCACTTGAAAGCCGGTTTTTTCTGCATCAAGCTCCTATGACACAGGAAAGGCTTTGCAAGCAGTGTAATCGCCTCCATAGTCTTCTCTAGTTCTTAACAACGCATCAGGAGTGGCAGCCATAAGAATGGCGGCCTGCCAACCGAGTTCTTTAGGATCTACGGTGGATTCGGCCTTCGGGCCGGATGAGCATCCAAGGAGGCCATTTGGTATTCTCCGGATGAAAAAACCTATTATTTCGGACTGGCCTCTTAAGGGTCGGTAATCGGAGGCAAGCTCCCGGCGCGTCGTTCGTAGCAAAAACCTAAAGATCGACACGTAACAATGGACAATATACATGGATTGCCTCTGCGGATATCTTCCGGCAACCCCAACCATCATTTGTGGAACAACAATGGCGTTTGGTGGCTTCATTATACCGTTTATCCAACACCGCATACGGCGGAGCGTATCCGAAAGAGTCTCGGAACTCGCTCGCTGGAGAAGGCCCGTCAACATCGGGACCTCTACTTCCACAATTTGCGAAAACTGGCGGAACGAGCGGGCGCCTAGAGCTAGAGATTAGAAGCTTTTCGCCGCTTTTTCGAAGGATAGCGATTATCCTTCATTGCCCCCTTAGGTAAAGTTTGTGGGTAATGAAAGTGGATAATTCGTCGTAATATGGGATTAGATCTCTTATTTTGATCCTATGTTACGCCAAATTCCACTTTTGATTCTCGCCGTCACTGCCAGGATCGCTAGCGGATTCGCTGGAGAGCCTCCGCTTGATGTCGAGTATATTGATGGGGAGCACGTATTCATCAAGAATCCCCAGTGGCACGAGAAAGAAGGCGGAAACTGGCTGTTTACGTGTCGCTTAGAAGCTTCCGCCGAGCGTTTAGTTCGGCCCGTTGCCCACTTGCATCTCTGCCATAAAGAAGAGACCGAAGAGGAGGAGCGAATCGTTTGGGAGAAGACTGGAATAGTTTGGAGACGAAAGTTCGACCGAAGCTATGGTAGCCGTAAGGCGAGTTTCGTACGCATATTCATCGATTCTATGCCAAGCGATCTATCCTCTTTGACGGTCGAGTTCAAGAATGAGCCTCCTGCTTCGAGCTAGCCTTGACTATTCGGTTAGCGGGAACCGGTGATGATTGCCTTATTGGTGGGAAAGAGGATTCCACTTCAGATTTTGGCGAGCTGCTTTATTTAAGTCATTAATGGCTATTGATTTTGGGAAGCTCATCGCTAGAGTTCCCCATATGCGCGTATTCATTCCCTATGAATCGTTAGCCACGGAAACTCGAGTGGCACTTATACCAGAGTCGGTCCAAAAGCTTGCTAAGATGGGAGTATCGGTCGTCGTCGAACGCGGAGCCGGGCTGAATAGCAACTTTCTGGATACCGATTACGAAACGGCTGGAGCCGATATTTCGGATGATCGGATCGGAGAATTGGGCAAAGCCGATCTAGTCGCTCGAGTTCGCAAACCACCGCAAGAGGAGATTTCCGCCTTAAAGCGTGGTGCATTCCACGTTAGCTTTTTGGATCCCTTTAATGAAACGGAGCTTATCGATTCGATGGCTGCTGCCGGTGTGACTGCGGTGAGTATGGAAATGATTCCCCGAACGACGCTTGCCCAGAAAATGGATGCCCTGAGTTCTCAAGCAAATTTGGCTGGCTATTTCGCGGTTATCAAAGGGGCAGACCGATTGAATCGAATTCTGCCTATGATGATGACCCCAGCTGGGACCATATCGCCTTCGCGGGTATTCGTTATAGGGGTGGGTGTTGCCGGTTTGCAGGCCATCGCTACGGCGAAGCGATTGGGGGCGCGAGTAGAAGCATTCGATACGCGCCCAGTGGTTGAAGAGCAGGTCAAGTCGCTGGGAGCCAAGTTCGTCAAGATTGAATTGGGCGATACCGGGCAAACGGATCAAGGCTATGCCAAGGAGCTGACTCCCGAACAAATCAGGAAACAGCAGGAAGGTATGGCGAAAATTTGCGCCCAGTCCGACATCGTGATTACGACGGCTAAACTATTTGGTCGGCCAGCCCCGAAAATTGTTACCCAAGAAATGGTACAGGGGATGAGATTCGGATCGGTTCTTGTGGATTTGGCTGTGGAATCTGGAGGCAATGTTGTCGGGTCGAAATTGAACGAGGAAGTTCAGATCGAAAACGGTCCTAAAATCATCGGTATTGGCACCTTAGAGGATCGGGTTGCCGTGCATGCCAGCCAAATGTTTTCTGCCAATATCTTCAATTTCGTTGAGCATTTTTGGAACGAAGAACAAAAGACGATCAGTTGCGACTTGGATGACGAGATTCTCGGCGGATGCGTCATCACTCATGGAGGAGCGATCGTACACGAGAGATTTAAGAAGAGCTGAGCCTTGTTTAGCTCTGAATAATCGATGCAGCAGCCCTCAATAGATAATTTATGGATTTAGTACTCTTATTTTTCATTTTCGTGCTCGCTGCCTTTTTGGGCTTGGAGCTCATTTCTAAAGTGCCGTCGCAGTTGCACACGCCATTGATGTCGGGGTCGAACGCGATATCGGGCATCACGATTGTCGGGGCGATCGTGGCGACCGGGGCTAATGAAGATGGAGCCACGGGAATGATTCTTGGCCTTCTGGCCCTGATCTTCGCTACGACAAATGTAGTAGGCGGTTATCTGGTGACGGATCGGATGCTCCAGATGTTCAAAAAGAAAGGCAAATAGAGCGCTATGGAATTCGATAGCATCATTAATTTAGCGTACGTAATAGCCGCGACCCTTTTCGTCTTCGGCATAAAAATGCTCGGCTCTGCCGAGACTGCCAGACGCGGCAACATGATATCCGGGATCGGGATGCTCATCGCAGTGGTTGTCACCTTGCTGGATCGTGAAATTCTCGACTATAAGTGGATCGCGGCCGGTTTGATCATTGGCGTATTGATAGGCGGTATCGCTGCCCGAGTCGTTAAAATGACTTCGATGCCGGAGCTCGTAGCTCTATTCAATGGATTTGGCGGCTTCGCGAGTCTGCTGGTTGCCTGGGCTGAGCTCGAAAAGATCGAGTCGCTCGGCTGGCAGCTTTATACGGGGCAAATGGGGACTCCCGCTCAATTCAGTTCCTTTGTCATCTACTTGGCCATGCTTATCGGCGGTGTGACTTTTACGGGTAGCTTGTACGCCTATGGGAAGCTTTCAGGGAGGGTCTCAGGACGAGCCTTGGTTTTCGGCGGACAAAAGTTTCTGAATATATTACTGCTTGTCGCCATTCTCGGAATAGGGGTAGTGTTTACTTGGACCGAGAATCTGGATACGGCCTCTTCGCTATTTGTTATCGGCGTTTCTTTGGCTTTGGTATTCGGGATTATGGGAGTGATGCCAATTGGTGGTGGCGATATGCCAGTAGTCATATCCTTGCTGAATAGCTGCTCTGGTTTAGCCGCGTCTGCCGCCGGATTCGTTATCGGAAACAATGTCTTGATTGTCGCGGGATGTCTAGTTGGAGCGAGCGGTCTCATACTGACTGTGATCATGTGTAAGGCGATGAATCGCTCGCTAGGGAATGTGCTGTTCAGCGGATTTGGAGCGGCAAGCCAAAGTTTGGGTGACGACGATGATCGGGAGCCGAAAGCGATTAGCGTCGAGGACGCTTACTATGTTATGGAGGCTGCTAGTTCCGTAGTATTTATTCCTGGATACGGTATGGCAGTCGCCCAGGCGCAGCACGTCGTCAAGGAGTTGGCAGAGCTTCTAGAGGAGAACGGAGCCGAGGTTAATTTCGCGATTCATCCCGTTGCTGGAAGAATGCCCGGTCACATGAATGTGCTGCTGGCAGAGGCAGACGTTCCTTATGAGCAGCTCGTGGAGATGGATAATATCAATCCCATCATGCCGACCGTGGATGTGGCTGTCGTAATTGGGGCTAATGATGTAGTGAATCCAGCTGCTGCGAACGATGAAAGCAGCCCGATTTACGGCATGCCGATCATCGAAGCCCACAATGCCAGAACCGTATTTATTCTCAAGCGAGGACAAGGAAAAGGGTTCTCCGGACTAGTTAACAAGCTCTTCGTTATGGATAACTCCCGAATGATCTACGGCGACGCCAAAGCCACCATTTCGGCTATGGTTAACGAGCTTAAGGGTTAATAATATCGCCGCCTTTTTATTTCGGAATACTGGGAAACTCCCAGGCCCTATTTGAAGACTCAATTAATCGAAATGGGGGTGGGTCTTGACATTCGATTACAATCGTAGTCAATGTGGATTGCTATATCTCCTGTGATGAATACCCCTAGAATATCAGACTCCGAATGGGAAGTTATGAAGGCTGTTTGGGACCACGAACCCCTTACTGCGGTTGAGGTCTTGAAGCAATTGCCACACGACCAATGGAAGCAAAAGACGGTAAACACCTTCCTGACCCGATTGGAGACGAAGGGGGTGATTCGGGCTGAAAGAGTTGGGAGGGCGAATGTATACCGTTCTCTTATGAGCGAAAAGCAGTGTCGAGGAATCGAGGGAAGCCAGTTTCTGAAGAAGGTATTCAGAGGAGAGGTGGCTCCACTGATGCTGCATTTCATCGAGAACGAGGACCTGTCAGAGAACGATTTAGCGGAATTGAAGCAAATATTCGAAAAGAGAGTCCGTCCCGATGGCTGATCTTTTCTGGGCATGCTGGGATGTTTCTATCCGCTTCGGTCTGCTAGCCTTGCTCTTGCTGGCCTTAAGTCCCTTGTTGAAACGGGTGATTGGGCCTCGGTTGCTGTGCTTGGGTAGCACTCATCCTGCGACTCGCTTTGCCCATTTCGCTGCCTTTTAGCGGAAGCATCTTCAACGCCCATGAAGGATTGCGGCCATCGGCATGGACTGATGCAATTCGTAAAGAAGTAGTGAATACAGGATTAGGGGAAACGGTACTGCCAATATTCTAAGACGAGGACGCTAAAGTGTTGGAAGCCAGCGTTTCTCTCTCGTGGGCGCCGCTGATGATGGCCCTTTGCCTTTTAGGATTGGCCGCCATGTCATTGAGGCTGGGGAGCCACGTGCTTCAATTGCATCGGTTCTTCAGCAAAGCCCAAAAATGCGAGGATGGAGCATTGTACCGAAATTTCAAGGATGTCATTAGAAGGTACTGCGTGTATGCCAATGCTCCTCTGATAATTTCCGATGAAGTCAAGTCGCCAGGAATTGCAGGTGTATTCAATCCAAGGGTGATTCTACCGAGGAATTGCGTTGATAAGCTTTCAAGCCAAGAATTGAAATGCGTCTTTATGCATGCGCTCGTGCACTACCGGAGAGGAGATCTCTTTCTGCACCATGCGTCGCTTTTAGTGTGCTACCTCCATTGGTACAATCCAGTGGTTTGGCTGGCCTTTCGGCAGTTTACCAAAGAAATGGAAAAGGCTTGCGACGCGGAGGTTGTTGACAGTTTTTGTTCGGATTCGGCAAAGGAATATGGTTACACGCTAATCAAGGTACTCAGTCTTGCGAAGAAAGGTGTTAGGGACCCGATTGGAGCCTTGGCCTTGCTAGGTACTCGAAACAGTGGCAGCCTGCGGGAGCGAATCGAGCTTATCGCAAGACCGCGTGGCAAACATCCCTTTCTAACGGGAGTGGGTTTATCCGTCTTTGCTGGATCTTTGTTCTCGGCACTAACGGGAGAGGTTAATTCCCGTGCGGAATCAGAAAGACTAGTTAGGTTGACCCGATTGGCCGCGCCATTTGGCGAGGAAAGCGTCATAGATCTGAAAGCCCTTGGTTATGAGGGGACTATCGCTCGGGAGATACCTTTTTCCGAGGACGAGACGGAGTGGATGCAGATTGTAGAAGCATCAAAATACGCAGAAATGCGATTAAGGATCACTGCCAAGATCCAGGTTTTGGATGGAACGGGTTCTTTCGATCTCTGGAGCAATCTGGATGATTTGCAAAGCCGAACAATAAGTTCGCGTTCATCGTGAATAGAAGGTTCGTCGGATGAAACGGAGATCAGCATCGAAGTTTATGTGCCTGATACGGCTTCCAAATTGAGTTTTGGCGTACGCTCTCTTGGTGGCATAACAGCTAATTTAGAGTCGTTGGATATCGATATCATCGATAACGGACGGTCTAAGTAAGTCTGGTTGTAGTGAATTAAACGCTACAAGGAACGAACGAAGTCTATCAATTGCTGCCTTTCGTTTCTGGGCAAGTTCATGTAAACCTCCTTGCTAGGTTCCGCTTCGCCCGAGTGCCAGAGAATAGCTTCTTCGATATTCCGGGCGCGGCCGTCGTGGAGTAAGCGCGAGTGTCCGTTCACAGTTGGAATAAGGCCAATTCCCCATAGAGGAGGAGTCCGCCACTCCTTTCCGTTGGCCTCAAAGTGCGGTCTATTGTCGGCTAATCCGTCTCCCATGTCGTGGAGGAGCAAATCTGTATAAGGATAGATTGTTTGGCCGGCCAAAGCTTGTATGGAGTAATCCTCTCGCGTCTGAAACTGGGGCGTGTGGCAACTGGAACATTTAGCTACCTCGAAAAGCTCCTTACCTGATTCGTAGGATTCGAGATTCTTGAATCGTGAAGCGGGCGGGGCGAGCGTTTTCAAATAGAAGACCACATCTTCCAAATTGCGACTTTCTATCTCTGGACTCCCACCGCTGGGAAAGGCGATTGGATCCAAATGCTTAAGTGAATGATTCTCGTCGGGAAAGAGAGATGAAGTGATGCCTATGTCACCTTGAAATGCTCCTGCGGTTTGGTCAATCAATGTTGCTTTGTTCGCTTTCCAGCCGTACTTGCCAATTGAATGCTCTTCTTTGCTTGGGCTCCATACACGGTTGACTCTTCCCGATATTCCATCGCCGTCCCAGTCGTCCGGGTCCGCTTGAGCTAGAATAGCTTCGTCGGCAATGGCATCGAGTAAGCCCAAACCATAAACTGCAGAGGCAACGCGAGCCGACTCAAGCAGTCTCCCTGGAACTCCGTAGCCCCAATTATCCATTTTGATTGCCGGCTTAAGCAAACTAAAGGAAGTCCCGTCCGGGTAGCTTCCGTTGACGTGTTCGTATTCAATAGATACGCGCGCCTCTGGCTTGGCTTTTGGAAGGGCTCGAACACTGATTTGATTTCCGTAAATCGGGTGCGGTTTAGGGGCTCCTTTGGTATCCTTTCCAGGCAAACTGACACGGACTAGAAAGCCGTCCGGAACTTCGCCGAGACTGGGTGGCTCCCCTCTACCGTCCTTGAAATGGCATGACGAGCAAGATCTCGTATTAAACAACGGCCCGAGCCCGTCTCGCCCATTGACTACTGATGAAGCGCTTACCCAATTTGTATTGAAAAGAGTGTCTCCTGAAAAGAAGCGGGCGAAATCTCTAGGATTGAGATTGTCAGCAGGTTGCGTAAAGGCTTCCCGGGAAGCATCGAAGACAGTGGTTTCCCCTCCAGGTAGGCGGTAATCCGCCAAAGCAATAACGAGTGTCGACGCTAGGACGCTCCAAACGACGCTCTTGCCAATCATCGAGGCCGAGTATTCAATTCCATGAACTCCTCGGCATCGGACATGGAATAGACGAATTCCCATAACGAGCTAATAGCGTTGTCGATGGTCTTTCGACCTTTGGAATCGGTGGGGGCAACGAGAACCTGATCAAATGGCTTGGGAATCGCTTCGATATGCATCATCGCGGATCGAAACTGCGTTTCCATTCGACCAGCTAGTTCCTTGTCGGCAGAGGCGATGATATCGATAATCCCTTTTCCATCGATAACGATCTTGCCTGACTTGCTGTTAAATTTTCCGAACAAGATGGATTCTAGCCCCTCCATATTGGCGACCAGATCATTGTGAGTGGTGTCGCTGAAACAGGAGTGTTCATCTTCTTGGGATCCGCTCCGAATCGCTGCCGCGAGTCGCTCGCTCGCGATTTCCCTTCCAGCCATTGAGGCGATTCCGGTCATGATCGAACGAATGATCCGAGAAGGACGCCGGATGAAAAATTCCCCGCTTCCTCCATCATAGTTCGCTGGATTCCAATCCTCCGAAACGGTCACGAGGTGGCTCCGCAGCACTTCTGTAGCGGTAATTAGATAAGCCATTCGCCGGTCCGCATTTTTCGCTGTCGTAAAATCAGTCCATGGACGGTTACCGGGGCCATCGGGATTGAAATCCTGCCCCCAAAGAAGGAATTCTATAGCGTGCCAGCCTGTCGAGACATTCGCCTCGCCTCCCTGTTCATTCAGCTTTGGAAGGTAGACGCTATTTATTTTCGGGTAGCGATCAGGCTGATTGATGATTCCAGAATTGGGATCGTTGCGAGTGTAATCGATGTAGCTTTCGTCAACAGGCCAGGCGTTGATCAGTATCTCCAATCCAAGCTCGTCAATTGGCGTTTCCGAAAATCGGAAACACTCTGTCTTTCCATAGGTCTTGCGGGCTTCGATCCACAGGTCCTTGGCGTTTTGCAAAGTCTCAGGTCCCGGATCTTTGCGGAAATGGTACACCGCCATATTGAATCGCACGACATCGCGAACGGCGTCCGCATACATCGCCCAAGCGATATCGGTGTAATTCGAGAGAGCCTGAAACGCTACCTCGTTGGAGTATTTTTGCCCTTCCGGAGTCGGAGGAAAAGGTTCAAAGTCCGAGTGCGCAGGGGAAATAAAAACTGCGATAAGGGCAATGGCACAAATGTTCCGGATGCGCATGACTGTTTGAAAAAGCTATCCCAGATGGTGACTTATAGCGCGAAGCAATGACTGCCGGTTAAGATAACAAATCTGCTTCATGCAAACGGAGAATGCTGGAAGTCGGATGAATTGGCAACCATGAAATCCGAACAGAAGGGCCGCTTTAGCTCGCGTTGCCTAAGCCGAGCTTCGAATTTTCTCTACCTCGAAGGAATTTAACTGATGTCGGTTAGAAATCGACTACTCTACGTTGAGTCCACGTAATTAAGAAAGCGTGGGCAATAGGCAAATGATTAACCGGTAAAACCCTACATGCAGTATCTTATAAATGAATACGATTAAATAGACTTCTTCAATTTTGAAGCCTCATGTTTGCTGCCTTAATGCCCTCAACTGGATTAACTTCATGCAGTTCCTGCAGCTCTAAAGCGAACCAAGGAACGGTTCAGGGGAGAAGGATAGTGGAATGCGATGCATTGCCGTTCCCTGTCCATCGAGAACAATCAGATTGGGAAAGCCGCTCAATTGATACCGTTCCATGAACCCCTTCCCCTCGTCAGAGTCGTACTCCACACGAGCGTAGTGATAGTCGCTTTGGATCTTCTGGACCACAGCTTCGCTCGAGAGAACTTCTGTGTCTAGGCGTCGGCATGAGGGGCACCAAATCGCAGATAGATTGGCCAGGACTGGTTTTCCTGATTTTTTTGAGAGGGCGATCGCTTCATCGAGAGCGAGAACATTCAGTCCTGTTGAATCGATGGCTTTTTGCCCGAGATGAGCCTGGTACTTCAGATTTCCGAAGTAGGCTAGCCCGACTGCTGCCGCCAGGAAGATGACGGGGCGAATGATAGAGGAAAGAGGTTTCTTCATGGTCTTTGGCCTAACGAACAGCGTGGCGAGCCGGTTGCGTACGGGATGAGCTGAAAACGATCTAATCTAGTCATCGCTCTCGAATTCAGTGCAACAAGAACCGTAAATCGAATAGCAATCGTCGCAGTACTCGGGAAAGTCCGAATTCCTCGGAATAGGCGCTTGGCAGCGCTGGCAGCAAGATTGCCCCTCAGCAAACTTAGTCGGGTTAGCGTTCTGTGCAGAGTGAGGTTGGTTTTTTGATTCGGGTATCATGCCGGTCTTCCTTCAGAAGGACGAATGCTGACGGTTGACGATTTCGATGGGCCGATCGCCGTACAAGCTTGAAAGCGTCTCTGAATTGATCAGCGTCATGGATCGCGTCATTCAAATCACCCATGTCACTACTTTCAATCAAGGGTCTTGTAAAACGATATCCGAGCGATTCAGGCGCTCAGATGGACGTGGTACGAATTCCTTCGTTGTTGGTGGAGCCTGGCGAGCAAATTTTGCTGAAAGGAGAGAGCGGCTCGGGAAAATCTACCCTGTTGAATCTGATTGCGGGAATCGTAGTCGCGGACGAAGGGGAGATCGTTCTGAGCGGCGAGAACATTTGCGCTCTGTCCGAGTCGGCTAGAGATGCTCATCGGGCTCGCTCTCTTGGCTATGTGTTCCAGAATTTCAATCTCCTCAATGGATATACCAGCTTGGAGAATGTGGAATTAGGGATGAGTTTCGGCTCGGGCGTTGACCGCTCCTATGCGAAAAACCTGTTGGATAGGGTCGGGCTGGGAAATCGCCAAAGCTATAGACCTGAAGAATTGTCGCAGGGGCAAAAGCAGCGCGTAGCCGTGGCCCGGGCTTTAGCCAATCGCCCCAAACTCGTGCTTGCCGACGAGCCAACGGGTAATCTGGATCCTAAAAATGCAAACCTCTCACTGGAGTTGATCCAGTCGCTTTGCAGTGAAAATGGGGCTGCTCTGATTTTGGTCAGTCATGACCCTGATCTGGATGATAGATTCGAGCGGACGTTAGAGCTTGCGGAACTGAACCAAGCCGGAATGGCTAGAGAGGAAGGGCGGAGCGCATGAGAGCTTACGAGATAGCTTTCCGGGGTATTTACCAGCGCCGTGTATCGAGCCTGATAACGATTGGGGCCGTGGCGTTGGCGTGCAGCATGTTGATGCTCGTTTGGGCTTTCAAGAAAGAGGCAGAGCGCTCGTTCGCCGGGGCAAATGGAGGCTTCGATGCTGTCCTGGGTCCAAGAGGCTCGAAACTTCAAATCGTGCTTAATGGGCTTTACCATCTGGATGAGTCGCCAGGTTTGATGAAATGGGAGGACTACGAGCAGATCGCCAAATTCCCGGCTATTGAAGCAGCCTACCCTATTGCGGTGGGGGATAATTATCGTGGATATCGATTGGTGGGCACCGTTCCTGAGTATTTGAAAAATCACTACTATACCGATGGTAAGAGCTTCGAAATGGGGCCGGGAGGCGAGCTGTTTTCGGATGAATCCATGCTGGCAGTAGCGGGCAGCCTGGCGGCTAGACGGCTCGGTATCGGTGTTGGCGATACATTTCAGCCTTACCATGGGCTCATTTTCAACGAGAACGCGATACATGAGGAAGTCTACACGGTTTCTGGGGTTTTAGAGCCCACAGGAACGCCGGCTGACCGAGTTATTTGGATACCAATCAAGGGGATTCAAACCATGAGTGGGCACAATCCGGCCGCGGCGACGGACATCAGCGCGGTTCTCCTCAAGTTCAAGCAGGGAGCGAATATGGCAGGCTTCCAATTGGATATGCTGTACAATAAACAGGGCAACCGACTGACCTTGGCTTGGCCGGCCAACCGAACGATTATCCAGTTTTTCGACAAGATTAGCTGGATCGACAAAGCCTTGCAGGCTATGGCTGCATTGGTCGCCATTATTGCTGGCGGATCGATCTTGGCCATCCTCTATAATGCCATGAATGAACGAAGGCGGGATATCGCGGTCTTAAGGGCTCTTGGAGCCAAGAAGATGACGGTATTTTCAATATCATTGCTGGAAGCCTTAGGAATGACCTTTGCGGGAGTGATTGCGGGTTTTGCAGTCTACGCATTGTTCGGTTTCGCTGTTGGGGAAGTCGTGCAGCAGGAGACTGGGGTTGCTCTGAATCCATTCAGTGGAAATGCCTCCATGATTTGGGCGCCAGTAGGCATGTTGGGCATAGGAATCTTATCAGGATTGGTCCCATCGATTAAAGCTTACAAAACGGAGGTATCGAAAAACTTATCATGAAGCGTGTGGATTTAATTGGGAAATCGGGGATCACCCTCGTCTGTATATTGGCGAGTAGCCTATGGCTCGGCTGTTCAGGCGATCACGGCCATTCCGAGGATTCGGGACATGGCCACTATCACGCCGCCCCTCATGGAGGGTCTCTGGCCATGCTAGGGAACCACTTTGCCCAACTGGAACTGGTTGCGGGGCAAAATCCAGGAGAGTGGAGTATTTACGTCTTAGATGGGGGAGCGGAACGTTTTGTCAGAATCGAGCAGAGCCAAATTTCTGTTACGATGGATGGACAAGATGTTGTTTTCCAAGCTGTAGCGAATGCGGCAACAGGTGAGTCTGTGGGCGACACTGCCCAGTTTTCTGGTTCGGTTGAGGGTCTAGGCAAAGACGATCAGTTTCCGGTCATAATCAAAGAAATCGTCGTTAATCGACAGCCATTTCTGATGATTGAGTTCGATTACCCAGAAGGGAAACATTGAGTTTGTCGGAAACTTTGCTACGGTCGTCAGGTCGTTCTGCTATGTCCGCCATGAAATCACTGATTTTTACAATCGCCGCTATGGGGCTCCTGTTGCCCGGAGCTAGCGAGGTATCTGCTGAAGAGCTCACGATTAATTTGACCGATTTGAGCGCTTTCGACTACCAGCCAGAAGTTCCGGATTCGAGCGATCGCGTTGTGCGAGCTAAGAAGGAATATTTGAGCGGCTTCATGCCCCAAGAGATTCTCAAGCTCGACAAGAAAAGTATATCGATCACCGGCTACATGATGCCGATCAAGTCGGACGGTCAAGTGGTCCAAGAGTTTCTCCTCGTTGCCAACACCATGGCTTGCTGCTACGGCGTCATGCCGTCTTACAACGAGTTCATTTATGTGAAAATGACCGGCCCAGGAGCTATAGCGGTCGATAATGTTCCCATCACCCTCTATGGAAAGCTCTCCATTGAAGAAACGTGGGAGAACGGGTTTTTCAGCCACCTCTACTTTATTCGCGGTCAAAAGGTGGAGATCGGTGCTTTTTAGCTATATCTTTGAGCTCAACAAGGAAGGCTGAGCTCACTTAATCGATCGGCTTTATGCCCTTGCTCAGGCGTTAGAATTCCTAGTGCTTCGAGTCCATCTGCTGTGTCTCGTCACCACCCGCAGGAGAGTTTCGATAGAAATCGGATCGCTTTTTCGTCCAAAAAATGCCATCCATAGGAATATTGGCATAGGTCTCAGCTTCTCTTGCCCTTTATGAACTCCTCTTTCGATAGACGACGCTTCCTAAAAGCGATTGGCATGTCGCTCGCCCTGCCGGTCCTGGAGTCGTTTCCGGCGGCATCCGCATCGCGACTTGCGAAGGCTCCAGCCAAAGCCAAACGCCTGGTTTGCGTGGGAGCGAACCTCGGGTTACATGGACCGTCCTTGTTTCCTAGCGAGACTGGGGCTAACTGGAGCCTGACCCCGCTTACGCGCCCCTTGGTTCAGCACCGCGAGTCATTCTCGTTGTTTTCCGGTTTGGATCACCGAGCCAACAACGGGCACAACGAGTGGGACAATTACCTCTGCGGGCGGAAGGTAGGCGATGTTAGCTTAGACCAGATAGCTGCTGAAGCGATTGGCAAGGATACACGACATGGTTCGCTTCAATTGAGCGCGGGTAAGGGGAGTTTCCGTCAAAAGATGGTCTACAACCAAGCTGGCGTGCCTCTGCCGATGATCGAGCGGCCGAGCGTGGTCTACCAAACGCTCTTCGGCATGCCGGACAATTTGGAGAGGACCGAATACCTGATAAAGAGCGGTCGAAGCTCCTTGGACAAGGTGACCGATGAAGCTAGAAACCTGCACGGTTGGGTTAGCGCAGCGGATAGGGAAAAGCTGGACGAGTACTTTAGTTCGGTTCGCGATCTAGAACAACGTATGCAACGTCAATTGAAGGGGCTCCACGAACCCCGGCCCGAGGTTGACTACAAGTTGCCAGCTTTCGACCCCATCGCTCCTACCCTCATGCTGGAAAATCAGGCTTTGATGTACGACTTGATGGCTTTGGCCCTGGAGACTGATTCCACCCGTGTCATTACGATGTTCCTGCCAGGGCTTGGTGAGGTTTTTACGATCAATGGCGAGACACTCTCCGCGGGCTATCACGCGCTGTCGCACCACGGCAACAATGAGGGAATGATCGAAGACCTACTGAAAGTGGAATCACAGCACATGCTTCTATTGTCCGGCTTCCTGGATCAGTTGAAGCGCAAGCGTGATGTCGAGGGGCAGCCTTTGCTGGACTCGACGATCGTAATGTGGGGAGCCGGCATGGGCGATGCTAGTCGCCATTCCAATACGAATTTGCCGATCATTCTTGCGGGCGGCGGTTTCCAGCATGGTAAGCATCACGCATTCGATAGAAATGAGCTAGGCGCTCCATTGCTAGGGGACCTGTACGTTACCATGTTGCAGCAGCTCGGTCTAGAGCAGGATCGCTTCTCAAATGCGAGCCGCAATATGAATCAATACCTGGCGTAATCGATATGAAGTCGAAGGTAGGGCTACTCGTGCTCAACCAGCTGCAAAGGCCAGTCTTGTATCGGCTGCTAAGGGACAAGCAGCCTTTCCAAAAACTAATAGCATGTATTGCCATGCTTTTCTGGGGATCGTCGACCGGGTATACCATCGAACCCATTCCCGCCCCCTCTTATGGTTTCCTCGAAACCTACTGCCTCGATTGCCACGATGACTTCGAGCGCAAGGCGGAGATAAGTCTAGAAGCGTCGGAGATCGATTGGAGCAATCACGAATCTGTGGAGCTTTGGGAGCGGGTTATCAAGGTTTTGAGTACGGACGAAATGCCGCCAAAAAAAGAGCGTCAGCCGTCAGCCAGCGAACGAACGGCGATGGCGGAGTGGCTCGACGATCGTCTACTCGAGCATTCGCCGATTGGCGGGACAGCCCTGCGCCGGCTCAATAAACGGGAATATCGGAGCAGTCTGAACGAACTGTTCGAAATCGACTACATATTGCCGGACAGTTTCCCTGAGGATAATCGAGCGCACGGTTTCGACAATCAAGGGGATGCGTTGACGCTTTCGGGCCCTCTGCTCGACTCGTATCGGAAAGTGGCGAACGATCTTGCGGAAAAGCTCTTTCCACCCGATCGCAAGCCAGTTGAAGCGAGCTCGTTCGAAGTCCCCGGTGAAGACTTCACCTATTCCTATTCTTCTGGCTCGTTGGTTGATGGGGCAATGCGTTCGGTTTCCAGTACGGACTCGATTGCCATGAGCGCGACTTGGCCCAGCCGCCACGAAGCTCCGGCAACGGGACGATACCGGATCGAGCTTGAGCTGTCGGCCTTTAATCCGCCAGAGGGAGAGGACGTTCTGTGCCGGATTTACGCGGTCGATTCCGTTCAAGCTCCTTCGCAGAATTCGAAAGAGCTACGCCAACTAGGCGAGTTCGCTATCCGGCACGACCAGCCCGAGCGCTACGTATTCGAGGCCTTGCTCGAAAAGGGTGAGACCATTGCCTTGCGCTACGCCAACGCGTCGTTGAAAGAAGATCGAGATCAGCTGCCAGAGCATTTGCGGAAGGTGTTTTCGGAGGAACCAAAGCTTGCGGCGGCGTTTAAAGCGGCGGACGATATGGAAGTGGGGGACCGACGAGGGACGGTCGAGCGCGGACGATTGGGTTGGGAGCGTTTGAAAGCCCTTATGGAGTCCGACATGTTGCCGGATGCCCCGCAGGGCGAGGCCTTGGATCGGCTCATCCCGGTTGTCGCCAAGAATCTAAGGTCGACCACTGAAACGCTGGCGTACATGCACTATGAGGAAGGACCTGCGCTACAGACGCACGGCGCCTCGATTTACGGTCCAACCGAATTGGCAGACAGCAAACAGGATCGCTATTGGCAAGGGCGCTCGGCCCGTTTGATCGGCGAACGCGCCGGACGAACGGAAGCGGAGGTTGTCGCTGACTTTGTCGATGGCTTTCTGCCTAAGGCGTTTCGTCGCTCCGTTCCAAAAGGCCTGAAAGCGGAATATCAGGCCTTGGCCGAAGCGGAGATTGAGCGTTCCGGCCGCTTGAATGACGGATTGCATTTGGCGCTTCGAACGGCACTGACATCGCCGCATTTTCTGTATCGAGGGTTTCGCGACGGAGAATTGGATGGATACGACCTTGCGTCCCGCTTGGCTTTTTTTCTCGCTAATCGACCTCCAGACAACCAGTTGGTCCGAGTGGCTAGAGATGGTTCGATTCTGTCGTCTGAGGTCTTGCGAGGCCAGGCCAATCGCCTGATCGATTCGCGGAACGCTCGGGACTTCGTAAGCAGCTTTTTGGATCAGTGGCTGGACTTGGAAGCTTTGGAAGATCTCGTGCCGGACAGGACCTTGTTCGAAAACTCGAGGAAATTCAACTACAGGGATGATGAACGGAAGGCCTATATCGAAGAGCCGAAGCTTTTCTTTAAGGAAATGCTGGATACGAATCGTCCATTGGAGGACTTTATCGATCCGGATTTCACCTACACGATCGATTCGGTGTCCCAATACGTGTATGAATTGCCGGTCGAAATGGGCGGTGAAAAGGGGAAGATGCGTCGCGTTACATTCGAGCGAGGAGGCCGCTTTGGCGGCGTGCTGGGCATGTCGGGCGTGATGACCGCGACTGCCAATGGAGTGGATACGCAGCCGGTGGTACGAGGGGTTTGGGCATTGGAGAACATTTTGGGCAGTCCTCCGCCGGAGCCGCCGGATGCCGTTCCCGCCTTGACTCCCGATACCAGCAAGGCGGTGACGCCACGTGAAATGCTGGCCGCCCACATGGCCGAGGAAAGCTGCTCGGCTTGCCACAAGAAAATCGATCCCGTCGGATTTGTATTGGAGTCCTTCGATCCGATCGGCCGTTGGAGGGAAACCTATCCCGTTCCGGGAGGAAAGAACAAGAATAGCGGGCGAGATCCGCTACCGGTCGAGACTGATGGCGTTTTGCCAGACGGAACGGAACTGCGGGACGTGCGTGATCTGAAGGCCTATCTTGTGGACGACATTCGTCCTTTTGCAGAATGCCTAAGCGAGAAGCTGCTCACTTATGCCACGGGTCGAGAAATGGGCTACAGCGATCGCAAGCTTATCGCCCAAATCGTGGCGGAAAACGAAGCGAAAGGTGGCGGTTTTAGAGATTTGCTACTCGATCTTATTGACTCAGAGAGCTTCCGAACGAAGTAGGCGGCGTTACGCCGCCGAATAGCGAATGGCGATTTTTGAGTAGTGAAAACGCGAATCGGAAGAGTGTTCAAATGGATGTTTCTTCGGTTTGCTGTGGCTCCCTTAGTATTTGTGGGTTTCCCAGCGACGGAGGCCGCTCCGATTGAAGCGTTGCTTAAGACATCAGTAGGTGAAATTCGGTTTGAACTGTATCCCGAAAAGGCCCCGAAGACAGTCGCGAATTTTTTGAAGTATGTCGATGGCGGGCACTTCGAAGGCGGTAGCTTCTATCGAGTCGTTCGAATGGATAATCAGGAGCAGAATACGGTAAAAATTGAAGTGATCCAAGGGGGATTGCTGGAATCCGGGACATCGACTAAATACGATCCGATCCCGCTTGAAAGGACGAGTGTGACTGGCTTAAGGCACCGTGATGGCACGCTTTCAATGGCCAGGAGCGATCCTGACTCGGCTACATCGGAGTTCTTTATCTGCATTAACGATCAGCCCAGTTTAGACTTCGGTGGAAAACGCAATCCCGATGGACAAGGCTTCGCCGCTTTTGGGAGAGTTATAGAGGGGATGGATATCGTGAGAAAAATCCAAAGAATGAAAACCATTCCGCCGAATCCAGATGAACTCGAACACACCAGCGGCCATTACCTTGAAAAACCGGTCCGCTTTCTATCCCTCAGACGATTATAGCCCGCTTAACGTGTTTCTGATTAGGCCAGCCACATAAATGTATTAGGTTATGCATTTAAATGGCCTCGGGTGTTGAGTTATTGAGAGTGGGCGTATTAAGGGCGGGTCTTGGGCGTCGCTTGGATTGCGGCTAGTCGTCTTTTAAGGCGGTCTGCGATTTCCGGGCTCTGCTCGATTACGTTGGCTGCCTGGTAGGGATCGATCTTCAGGTTATACAATTGCGCATGCGGGGCATCCGGCTTGACCCGGCCGTGGGCCATGTCGCTATTTGTCTGCCCTGCAAAATGCAAGGCAGGGTAGCCGCCGAAGCCATGGGTACCCACTTTTGGGCTACTAAAGCCGCCTCCTGATTGAGCGGGAATGTACATCCAATCGCCATCCCGTAGCGAGAGATGGGATTTTCGGAAGGCTGCCAGGACGAGATGATCCCGAATTTGCGCATCGGTCTCCCCGGTCAACGCTGGCATGATGTCGTAGCTATCGGGACCTTCATCTTCCTCGAGTTCCTGGTCGGTCAAAGCTGCCACCGTGGCTAGCAAGTCGATATTGGATACGAGTTGATCGGAAACGGTTCCGGCAGGAATCTTTCCTGGCCAGCGGGCTATAAAGGGCACGCGGTGTCCGCCCTCCCAGGCGTCGAACTTAAAGCCCAATAGCTCCCCGTTTTGCTTGTGCCCTTGTCGCCAAGCTTCTTGGCCCCCCATGTTGATCATCCCGCCGTTATCGCTGGTGAAGATGATTAGAGTGTTTTCAGCGAGTCCTTCTTCATCGAGCGTTCGAGTTACTTCGCCGACTATCCAGTCAAGCTCATGAATGAAATCGCCGTACTTGCCGGCGTCGCTGGTACCTTGGAATCGAGGATGAGGTGTGAAGGGGTGATGAATATTGGTGGTGGCGAAATAGAGGAAAAACGGATCGTCTTTATTTTCCTTGATCCATGAAACCGCTTTGCTGGCCAAGGTGGTCCCCACGTAGGTATCGTCATACAAGGCATGGGCGGCTTCAGCTCCGCCGATCTGGTCGATGCCCATTTTTTCTTCGTGCACCGGGGTCTTGGCTACAGTATCGAAGACGAAGGGATCGCCGGGATCGAGTCCGAATACGTAATGATTCTCGACATAGACAAACGGGGGATGGCTGTTGACAACCGGCATTCCGAAATAGTAGTCGAAACCGAGCTCTAAGGGTCCTGGCTTAAGGGCGCCATTCCAGTTGGGAGAACCTTCGCCAAAGCCGAGGTGCCATTTGCCAATGCATGCTGTGGCGTAGCCCGATCGTTTCATGATGTCGGCAACGGTGGTTTTGTTAGGATCGACGATGAGCCCTACCTTCAGGAAAACCGGAGCCCAGTTGTCACCACGAAACGCATATTCCCCAGTCAAAAGACAATAGCGCGAAGGAGTACAGACCGCGGAAGCCGAATGGGCATCGGTAAAGCGACGGCCCTCTGCCGCAAGCTTGTCGATATGAGGAGTGCGTACTTTGGTAGCGCCGTAGCAGCCTGTGTCCCCGTAACCAAGATCGTCTGCGAAAATGACGATCACATTTGGCGGAGCGGCGACTGCTGTATTTAGGACAAAGAAGTAAGAAGCAAGAAGGAGAAAGATAGCTTTAGGGTGAATCTTCATGATGGCTTGGTTTAGGGTAGGGGGGTCGGGCTCGGTCCTCCCTACCTTCGATTTGAGGGAATTAGTTTCGGGAAGGCGCGGTTCGTGGGTTAGTGATGCTCTTTTGCAGAAGCGCTTTCAGCTCTCTGGCGACTTCGGGGCGTTGGCGATAGAGGTTTGTCGTTTGGAAAAGGTCGGCTTCCAAGTCATAGAGTTGGGCTGGAGGAGCGTCCGCTTTGAGTTTTCCGTTTTCGATATCGCTGTTGACATGCTTTGTGAGGAGATGGGCTCCTGGACCCCCGCGTTCATAGTCGGTTTCCAGTTTACCGCGAAATCCTCCGCTGCCTTGTCCATCGATGTAGACCCACTTGCCTTTGCGAAGCGTCAAATTGGTCTTTCGAAGGGGGCTTAGGACGAGGTGGTCGCGTATTTGCTTTGTGGGGTTGCCGGTAAGAGCAGGTAGAATATTGAAGCTATCAGGGCCCTCGTCATCTTCAAGTTTTTGTTCGGTCAGAGCTGCCATCGTCGCAAGTAGATCGACGTTACTGACGAGTTGATCGGACACCGACCCGGCGGGAGTCTTGCCGGGCCAGCGGACGATGAAGGGAACGCGATGTCCCCCTTCCCAAGCGCCGAATTTGAAGCCCAATAGGTCCCCGTTCATCCTGTGTCCATCCTTCCAGGAATCCTGTCCACCTACGTTGAACATGCCACCGTTGTCGCTGGTAAAGATGACGAGTGTGTTGTCAGCGATGCCTTCTTCTTCCAGGGCATCCATCACTTCGCCTACAATCCAATCCAGCTCGTGGATGAAGTCGCCATAGCGTCCGGCCTGACTCGTGCCTTGGAAGCGTGGCGCGGGCGTGAAGGGGTGGTGGATATTGGTGGTAGAGAGATAGAGGAAGAATGGGTTGTGTTTGTTCTTACGTATCCATTCGACGGATTTCTCGGTTAGTTTCGTGCCGACTTCATCATCCTTGTAAAGAGCGTGAGCGATGTCGGCGCCCCCAATGTCGTCAAACTTTCGCTTCTCAGGATAAAATGGTGTATTGGCTCTTTGGCCGTATACGAAGGGGTCTTCGGGAACGAGTCCGACAACGCGGTGGTTCTCGACATAGACGAATGGCGGGTGGCTATTGACCACGGGAACGCCGAAGTAGTAGTCGAAGCCGAGTTCGAGAGGTCCTGGCTTGAGGTCGCCATTCCAGTCGGGCGTCCCCTCACCGAAACCCAAATGCCACTTCCCGATACAAGCTGTAGCGTAGCCTGCCCGTTTCATGACATCGGCGACCGTGGTTTGTTCGGGATCGATGATCAGACCTACCTTGAGGAATACGGGGGACCAATGGTCACCCCTGAAGGCGTATTCACCGGTGATGAGATTGTAGCGCGAAGGCGTGCATACCGCGGATGCGGAATGCCCATCCGTGAAACGACGTCCCTCTGCAGCCAGACGATCGATATTGGGCGTTTTCACGTGAGTGGCCCCATAGCAGCCAACGTCTCCGTAGCCCAGATCGTCGGTGAAAATGACAACGACGTTCGGCTTCGCCGCTGAGGCGGCGAAGAGTGAGGAGTGAATGGTGAGTAGCGAACAGAGGAGATAAATGATGAGTAGGGGCATGGTAGAGAGGGCGTGAATAGGGGAATCGTTTGATGTGCCTACCGAAGGCCAAAATATGAGAGATCTTAAGAATGGGAGACTGAGATGTTGGTGGTTATTTAGTGTTATGCAGTCTTTGGGGTTAAAGCGTCGATTCAGGGTGTCCCCAAATTTCAGGTACTTTGAAATCATCTGGGAGCCGGTTGGATGGCATGTTGGGAGCGATTGCTTGCCCGGCTAGTTCTTCGAGCTTCTTCTTGAGCTTTTGAAATACTGCTTTTCGTTTAGCTTTTAGATCGTTCTTCTCAGAAGGATCGCTCTTTAAGTTAAAGAGCTCCCAAGTTTCTGGACCTGTTGACGTGGTCTCTATCGCAGTCGCTTTGCCGTTTCGAACGAGTTTCCAGTCGCCCATGCGGATGGCTCCTCGAAAGGGAGTCGAATCCAATAGAATATACTCATGGGGAGAAGCCTTTCCTTGGGTGATGGTCGGCCAAGCATTTTTGCCGTCGACGGGTTTGATTTGAGTGTGTTGGCTTCCGATCAAGGTCAATAGAGTCGGGTAGATGTCTGTAATGTGCAGCGGTTCTTTAACGATCGAATCGGCTTTGATGACTCCATCCCAGGCCATGATAGCAGGTACGCGAATGCCTCCCTCGTATATGGTCGATTTTTGTCCGCGAAGTTCTCCGTTCGAACCGACGCGAGTAATACCGCCATTGTCTGAGAAAAAGAAGATAAGCGTGTTGTCGCGAGGAAGGTGTTGTTTGGCGCTTGCCAGAATCTCTCCGATCGCGTCGTCCATACTCGTGACCATGCCAGCGAACGTTCTTCGCCGCTCGTCTTTGATATGTTTGTTACGCTCGAGGTGTTCCTCAGGCGCTTGGTAAGGCGAGTGCGGAGCATTGAAGGGCACGTATAGAAAGAGAGGTTTTCCCGTGTCATGATCTTCGATAATTCGCGCTGCCTCCTGTCCGATTAGATCTGTGGTGTATCCTTCGTCGTAATTTGCCTCGTCGTCGCGGTGCCAGTCGTGTCCACCACCGCGGATATGAGTGTAGTAGTTCAAGCCGCCGTTGTAGTGCCCATATTGACTGTCGAAACCACGTTGCAGTGGCAGAAACTCTGATCGAGCATGGCCCAAGTGCCATTTGCCGACGATTGAGGTTGTGTATCCATTTTTTTGCAAGACGGACGAAAGCGTCTGCTCGTCCAGAGGAAGTCCGTGGCTAGCCCAGGGACGCACTACGTTGCATTGCAAGCCAAGTCGGATGGGATAACGACCGGTCATCAGAGCGCCTCGAGTAGGCGTGCAAACCGATTGGACATAGAATTGGTCGAGCTGGGCGCCTTGCTTGGCTAAGTTGTCGATATTTGGCGTGGCGATGTTGCTGCCGTGGTAACTAACGTCTTTCCAGCCTAGATCGTCGGCCAGCATTATGATGATGTGCGGGCGTTTATCGGCGGAAAGGGGGTTCGCGGAAACGATAAGCCAAGCGGCAAGGATGGCTAATGTGGTAAAGAGTGATGAAGAGAGGGAGCGGCGAGGAGGGGCGACTGTTTTCATGGCTCGGATGTTGTTGGACAGTTCCTAAGAAAGGGTAATCGAAGTTACTTAATCAGCGCTTTGGGATTTTCGACGAAGCCAGCGGGGCGGCTGTTGGCGGCTAGCTCTTTTTCGAAGTCGCGAATATAGGACATGAGCTTATGTTCGATTTCCGGGTGAATACCAATTAGGTTTTCCGTTTCACCAATATCTGTTTTGAGGTTGTAGAGTTCGGCAGCCTTGCCGTCTTGCAATCGCAGTTTCCAGTCTCCAGATCGTACGGCTTGGAGTTCTTCGAGGCGGTGGTAGAAAAACGCTTTGTGAGGACTCTTCGCTTTGCCAATAAGTGTGTTCCAGATGTCTTTCCCGTCAATTACGCGATCGGCTGGCATTTCAGCGCCGGCCAGTTTCGCGAAGGTTGGGTGCAAGTCCATGGCGGTCATCACTTCGTCGCTCGAGGCTCCTGCGGGAATCTTGCCTGGCCAGCGAACGACAGTGGCCTCGCGCATACCACCTTCGTAGGTGCTGCCTTTTCGGCCTTTGAGTGGGCCTGCTTTGCCGACGGCCGGGCCGTTGTCTGAAGTAAATAAAACGAGCGTGTTTTCGTCGATGCCTTGTTGCTTCAGCGTATCCAAAATTTCGCCTACAGACCAATCGATTTCAGCGATCGCTTGCTTGAAGAGCTTGTCTCTCGTCTTGTAGTCGATGTTGCCGTTTTCCTTTTCCAAAGCGGCCTTGATGGCCTCAGGAACGTCTTGCATTAATGGGGGAGAAACGTGAAGGGGTTTGTGTGGGATGGGATGAGGAATGTAGAGGAAGAAGGGAGAGCTCTTATGGCGCTTTATAAATTCTACTGCACGTTCGGTTATACGTTTTGTCAGGAGATCCGCATCGGGATCCATCTCGATGACAGTTTCTCCGTCTAAAAGCGGGAGAGCTGGAAATTGAAAATGATCCTGTCGAGGGTGGAAGGGATGGATGTCGTGACTGTAAGGGATTCCGAAAAACTCGTCGAATCCTTGACGCGTTGGAAGAAAAGTGGGTTGATCGCCGAGATGCCACTTGCCGAATAGGCCTGTTTTATAGCCCACGGTTTTGAGTGTTTCAGCGATCGTTATCTCGTCGGGATGAAGCCCTTTGGAGTCGGCAGATAGCAGTACGCCAAAACGGGAACCGTACCCCATGTCTATGCGAGTAGGGTAGGAACCCGTCATCAACGAGGCTCGAGAAGGCGTGCAGACGGGTGCGGCGACATAAAAGCTGGTTAACTTGGTTCCTTCCGCAGCCATTCTATCGATTCGTGGCGTATGGACGTGCTCCGCCCCAAAACAGCTCAGGTCACCATAGCCTTGATCGTCGGTGAAAATGATAACGAAGTTGGACGCCACCGCCGAAGCGGCGATGAGTGAATGTAGAAGGAAGACTAATGAAGTAAGGAAGAGGAATCGCATCATTGGGGTATGGCAGGGGCCTCCTTGTTTTTATGGTTAAGCTGTATTTGATCTGGTTCGAGTGACCAGTTTCCAGATCTCGAAACGATCAACGAGAACGCCGCCGAGAATGACCAGGGCAGTGATGACTTTGCTGAAGGAACTATCGTACCCTAGGAGGTTAACCATGTTTTGGAGGACAAGCAATACTGTAGTTCCCAGTATGATACCAATGACCGTGCCTTCGCCACCTCTCAAACTGCAACCGCCAAGCACGGCTCCTGCTATCGCGTACAATTCGTAAAAATTCCCATGTATGGACGGAACGACATCCGCGGTATACAATGCGAAGAACAGAGCTGATACCGCTGCCAGAACGCTACAGATTACATAAGCCAACCCCATAATCATCTTTGTGTTGATACCCGAATAGCTCGCCGCTTGCTCGTTACGGCCCAGAGCTAGCAAGTAGCGTCCGAAAACCGATAGGTGCAGTAGGTAGTAAACGATGGCGGATACGGAGAGAAAAGCGATGAACGCGGCTGGCAGCCCGAGGATCTCGCCTGTTAATAGACTCTCCAAACCAGCTATTCCGAATTTGGCATCGTAGTAGCCAATGGCCGTATCATGTGTCATTGTCTGGGCTAGGCCTCGGTATCCAAGAAGACCGCACAAGGTCACGACAAAGGCTGGCATGCGAATCTTTGCGATAAGCCAGCCATGGAGTGTCCCTACGATGGCTGAAAACGCAAGGAGGACGAGAATCGCGGGCGCCCAAGGCATACCAGGAATCCAGGCGTGGGACCCTGTTAGGAGATAGAAAAATACTGTCCCGAATAAGGCCATTAGGGATCCGACCGAAAGATCGATTCCGCCCGATATAATGACCAGCCCCATACCGAGACTGAATATCCCGTACATGCCAATTTGGCGGGAAAGATTCTCTATATTTCGCAGTGACAGGAATCTTGACTCGATCAAGCTTTGCAAAAATCCGCTAGCCTCGGTATTCCTGGAAAAGAGGATCGTCCAGAAGGCCACGAAAAGGAGAACGAGAGCGAGGCAGCCCTCCTTGCGGTATCGGTTCGAGTAGTGTGAAAGTTTCGATTCCATGAAAGTGTCTCGGAAACTAGGCGCTTTTTGCGGGCTTTTCGTGCACGGCTAATTCCATGATAGCTTCTTCAGAAAATGTTTCCTTGTCCAGAATTCCAGAGATTCCTCCTTCACGCATGACGGCGATGCGATGACTCATTCCCAAAAGTTCCTCCATGTCGCTTGATATCATAAGAATGGCGCAGCCTGTTTCAGCCAGAATCGCTATCGCCTGATAGATTTCCTCTCGAGCTCCCATATCGATTCCGCGTGTAGGTTCATCGAAAATCATAACCTTGGGTTTCAAAGTCATCCATTTGGCGAGGACGACTTTTTGCTGGTTGCCTCCGCTCAGGTTCCCAACGGCTTGCTCAGAGCTATGAGCCTTTATGCCGAATGAGCGTACCCATTTGTCGGCGCTTTCCCTCTCAGAGGCGAAATCGATGCGAAGGCGGCGTGTGAATCGCTTCATGGAATTCAATGTCATGTTTTCCCGTATTGTCATTTCCAGGACTAGACCGCTGGACTTGCGGTCTTCAGGAGCGAGGAAAACGCCGCTGGCGATACATTCGCCTACCTTGCCACGTGGCATGAATCGCCCGTCAATTTCGAACTCACCCGCAGGAGAGTCGTCGACGCCAAACAGAGCCTGGGCAAGTTCGGATCGTCCAGCTCCGACGAGACCGGCCATTCCCAGAATTTCACCACCCTTTATTTCGAATGTCGCTCGTCCATGAGGCCATCTAAGCGTGCAAAAATCGCTTACAGACATAATGGTCTTATCTGAGGGATCGCTGATTTTTGGATACACTTCATCAAGATCTCGTCCGATCATCATGGAAATCATTGCCTTTCGCTTGATTTCTTGACGATTAAGGCTCCCTGCGTTTTTGCCATCCCGAAGAGCCATCACACGGTCCGCGATAGTCTCAATTTCCGCAAGTCTATGGGAGATGAAAATGATCGCCATACCTTGGTCGCGGAGTTTCTTCATTAGAATGAGCAATGTATCCGTTTCTTGGAGCGTCAGGCTCGAAGTTGGCTCGTCCAATATAAGTATCTTGGCATCCATAGATAGCGCCTTGGCGATCTCGACGAGCTGCCTTTGCCCATTTGTGAGCAAGGCGACCGAAGTGCTTGGATCGATGGGCAATCCCAGGTTTTTCAGGAGCGGTCGCGACAGCTCGCGCAAGCGTTTTTGGTCTACACCGCCGAATCGTTTGGGTTCTCGCCCTAAAAATATGTTTCCCGCGATATCGATATTATCCAAGAGATTCAGCTCTTGATGCACGAAACTGATTCCCAATCGCTCAGCTGCTTTGGCATCGTGAATCGAGACGGGGGAATCTTCAATGAGGATTTCGCCGGAACTTTGCGGGAACATTCCACCGAGGATATTCATCAGTGTCGACTTCCCTGCTCCATTTTCCCCGATCAACCCCAAGACCTCGCCTTGAGCGACTTCCAAATCCACATCCTCGAGTGCTTGGACAGGTCCGAATGACTTGGAGATTCGCTTAAGCTGGAGCAGGGACACGGTTTTGAAGGAAGAAGTAAGAAGGAGGAATGAAGAAAGTTAGGCTACTCGGGCAGGGAGGACTGGCTCAGTCCTCCGATTGGGTTGATGTGGAGGACCGAGCCGGTCCTCCCTACCTCAGTTTGTTATCGACGCTTTCCAGGCGTCGCATTGGGCCTTGTAAGCGAGGCCCTCTCCTTTTCGTAATACGCGAGTAGGGACGTGGATGATTCCATTGTCCGGAATACCGGCGTCGCTGGGAGATTTACCTTCGACAATCAAATCACGGAGCAAAGCCATTGAATCGTACCCAAATGTATAGGGATCCTGGATTACTGTACCGTGAATCTCTCCAGCGTCGATGCCCTCGAGTGTTTTGGGAGATTCATCGAAGGCTATGATTTTAACTTTTCCGATAAGTCCGGCCGCCCGTACGGCTTCGAGACAGGCTGGCGGATTGTAGCCCCACAAGCCGACAAGGGCGGCGACGTCAGGGTGAGCGGTCAACGTGTCTTCGGCGTTGGCACGAGCCTTGGATACGTCCCCTCCATCCGTTCTTAGATCGATGATTTCGATTCCATGGCCGGCAACGGCTTCCTTAACGCCTTGAAAGCGCTCAATCGCGTTTTGCATATCCTTGATCCCCACGAAGACCATGATCTTTCCCCCGTTGGGAAGCGCTTCCACGACGAGTTCTCCGCACTTGCGACCGGCTTCGATATTGTCCGTCCCAAGATAGCAGATACGATCGCTATCCGGCGAATCGCTATCGACGCAAATCAACGTCGAGTCTTCCGACCAGTCGTTGATCATGCGTATCTGGTTTTTAGCGCTGGCGGGGCTGATAGCGATTCCTTCAGCTCCGGCTACTAGCAAGTCATCCACGATTTGCTTTTGCTTTGCCGTCGATCCGTCACCGGTGCGGAAAAGCACTTCGATGTCCCCGAATTCACGCTCTGCTGCCCGAGCCCCAGCCTCGGCGTATGCCCAAAAGTCGGCGGAAACATTGGTGATAAATGAAAGTTTCGCTTTTCTGTTTTCAGATTCGGTACCGGTAGGTCCACTACAGGAAACGAACAAGATGCTGATTAGGAATGGGATAGATTTCAATATACGCATGGAAAGAGAAAATTAGTACAGATATCTAGCCACTTAGAGAATTGCACTAGGATCGCAATCATTCAGGCAAGAATTTCGGGAATAATTTCGCCATGGACATCTGTCAGCCGGATGTCCCGACCGCTGAAGCGGTAAGTCAGTTTCTTATGATCGACGCCGAGAAGGTGCAGCATATTCGCGTGAAGGTCATGAACAGTCAGCTTATTTTCCACGACGCGATAGCCGTATTCGTCTGTGGCGCCATAGATCGTGCCACCTTTGATTCCTCCTCCCGCCATCCAAAGGCTAAATCCTTGCGGATTGTGATCGCGACCGTTGGTCCCCTGGGCGAATGGAGTCCTGCCAAATTCTCCGCTAAACACGAGAAGGGTGGTGTCGAGCAAACCCCGTGACTTCAGATCCTTGATCAAGGCGGCGATAGGCTGATCCACGGCCATGGCGTTCTTCTGATGGCCATCGATGAGGTCTTTATGCTGATCCCAACGGTCACCGTTTCCCGGATTGATGGTCAGCTCGACGAATCGCACACCCCGCTCGACTAAACGGCGGGCCATTAAGCACTGGGCTGCATAGGCTCGAGTATTCTTGTAGGAGGCATCGATCCCGTAGAGTTTTTTTGTAGCCTCGCTCTCTTTTGAAAGATCTGTGACGTCGGGCACTTCCATTTGCATCCGGTAGGCTAGCTCGTAGTTCATAATTGCTGACTCGATAGCTTCTGCGTGCGATAGTCGGGCTTCGAACTCGCCGTCCATCTCATGCAGGAACTCTAGTTTTCTTTTTTGGATGGCTGCCGTTTTCTCTTGGTGGGAGGTGTTGTTGAGAGCTGGATTGCTGGAAAGGAAAACTGACCCTTGATGATTGGCAGGGAGAAATCCGCTACCAAAGCACTGCATGCCTCCTGATGGTACTTGCCCGCCGTGGATGACTACATAGCTTGGCAGGTCTTGACTGAGTGTACCCAGCCCGTAAGAAGCCCAGGCCCCCATGCTTGGCCGGCCGGAGAGAACGTGACCGCTATGAAGAGCGTAATTTGCGTTGGGATGGTTAGGGGAAAAAGCGGTCATGGAACGAATGATACAAAGATCATCAGCGCATGATCCGATATTAGGAAACAAATCGCTTATCGGGATACCGCTTTCTCCATGCCGTTTAAATTCCCATGGGCTTTTCAGAAGATTGCCATTGTTGTTGAATACAGTCGCGTCCACCTGGAAGCGAGGAGGTTGCCCGTTTTCTTTGGCCAGTTGAGGTTTGGGGTCGAAACTGTCCACTTGAGACACGCCTCCGTCCATGTAGAGGAAGATGACGCTTTGAGCTTTGGGGGCAAAGTGAGGCGTTTTCGGATACAAGGGCGATCTTTTGGCAAGCAGATCCTGTTGCATCAGACTCGACAGGGCCAGTGTGCCAAAGCCCATGGAGCTCTTTTGGAGAAATTCTCGACGTGAAATCATAAGACAACGAAGGTGGCGGCCGATCTCCCAACTGCCATCAACAAGGGAAACGCATGTCCGTTCCTAAAACACATAAATGAATTCCTTGCGGTTGTAGATCGTATGGCAGAGATCTGTCCAAACAGCTAGATCGTCTAGGGATGAGCCGTATTCATCGGCAAGCGTATCGAGAAACCGCTTTGCCCACTCGATTTCCGACGCGCTAGCGGGACGGCTAAATGCGGTCTGGTGAATCTCATGGATTCGCTGTTCCAGATTAAGCTCCGAATAGAGCACTCGCTTCGCCCATGCCTTGGCCTGTTCGTGTACGAAAGGATCGTTCATTAATGCTAAGGACTGGGCGGGCACGTTGGTTACTTGGCGTCGGCCTATGGACTCGGTCGCGTTGGGCATGTCGAAAGCCCTCAAAAATGTGGGAAGAAAATTGCGCCGCATCTCGATGTATATGGATCTCCTTCCGGCTCCATCCAGTGGACCAGAGACGGGTTTCGCGCGGCTGTTTGGCAGGTCCTTAACAAAAGCTGAGATACTTGGGCCATACATGCTCGTATCGATTTCACCGCTACACGCGAGCATGTGATCTCGGATCGCCTCTGCCTCAAGACGTTTTACGGGCATGTGTTGCAATAGCTTGTTGTCCGGATCCTCGTCCATCGCTTGCTGGCTGGGAGCGGACGACATACGGTAGGCTTGCGATAGAACCATTTTGCGGATCATGTACTTCAGGGACCATCCGTTCTCCATCAAGTCCCTGGCCAGATAGTCTAGAAGCCCTGGGTGGGTGGGTTTAGTTCCCATCTTGCCGAAGTCGTTCGTGGTGGCGACGATTCCATTGCCGAATAGGTGTTTCCACAGTCGGTTGGCTCGTACTCGGGCTGTGAGTGGATTGGTTGGGTCGGCAACCTGCTGGGCCCATTCTAGTCGCCCGCTTCCTGGCCCCGCAAAGGCGCTTCCGTCAAGCCCATCGAGGAAACGCCGTGGATTGCCGTCTTTGCTGGGGTTTTTGTGGCTCCCGCGAATGTAAACGGGTTCGTCGTGTTGATCGCCATCGACCAGGCTCCTAACGTAGATAGGAGCCGGAATTTCGAGGGCGATTGACCGGTATTCCGCCATCGCCTTTTGAAGGGAAAGGCCCCTGCCAGTATCCGCCTTAATAAACCCAGCCGAGAATAAGGCGCCTAGAACTTCAGTATCGTCATCATCGCTCGGCATGGATTTCGCATTCCCGATAATCGATTTTAATCTAGTTGCTATGGCGGAGTCCCGATCTTCCTGATTCGGTATATCTAGTTGCGGTTGCCAGTAGGCTTTCCAATCAGCATCTTGTTCGAATCGAACTGCGACATAGGCATTGTCGCTAGGAGGCGGCGGTTGACCCTCTCTGGGGTGGAGCGAGTGCGTGGCTACGCCATTTTGCTGCACCTCTAGGTAGGCGGGTTCCCCCTCCCACAGGTAAGTCTCAAAATGGACGGTCTGCCAATAGTCGCTATCGATCGCTTTATAGGTCCCGATCTTTGTTGGGCCTCTTCCTGTAAGTTCATAGTTGCGAACGACCAGGCGCGCTGCTCCGTTTCGGCCTTTGGCTTGGAACTCGATAGGTTTCCCATCGAGTATGAAGTCGGGCGAGCGAATGGCTCCGTCGATTCGAGGGGCAAATTGTCCGCCAATGACTGCGTCGCCTATAATCGTTTGGATCGCTTTGGGCCCTTCCATGTTCAGGATGATCCCGCCTTGCGAATTTTTTGGCTCAGCGAAGGCTCCGCCTTGCCGTCTCCACTCATCGAGCGAGCGGGCCACTGAAGCGAACGACTTGCTAAGGTTTCCGTTTTCTGAAGCTTTATCTCGAGCCGGGTTAATACTCGGAATAATCGGTTCTAGTTCGGGCCACTGGTCGCCCGATTCTGGTATGAGGGCTAGGCGAACCCAATTCACTAGGAGATCCGCTTCCAACCCTAGTACCATTGCTTCGGGCCTTACGAGCTTACCGAGAGAAGCTTCCAAGTTCTCAACAGCTCTGCCTTCCTGCTTCTTGTTTTCCTTCTCTTTTGATGTTATGAAATCCTGAAGAGCTTCCTGAACAGACGGATCGTCCAATAGCTTTCTCGTAGCGCTTAGATAGTCGGGAATTCGTTCGATGTCTTGAAGGCTGTCTTCGAGCGCGAGGTTGAAGATACGCGGCTTCAATTGAATAAGCCTTTTCTCTGGGCCATTCTGTTGATGCATGGGCACTGTATTCGCATAGCTTAGACGTGAGCTGCGAAGCATGCCGTAAAAGGAATAGTAGTCCCCTGTAGTTATGGCGTCGAACTTATGATCATGACAACGGGCACAAGCCAAAGTCGACCCAAGAAAGGCCTTGCTGGTCGCGTCGATCATTCCATCGAAAATTCTAGCTTCATCCTCGTGGACGTCGGGCGGACCGTGCTGGCCGTCAGTGAGGTAGATATATCCTGGCCCCTTGACGGATTCGTTTTCTCCTGTTTCTGGATTGAATCTAGGATGGGGAAGGAGATCGCCGGCCAAAGACTCCAAGACGAATTGGTCGTAGGGCACATCGTCATTCAAGGCTCGTATCACGTAGTCGCGATACCGATACGCGTAGGGCATTGTGTAATCGGCCTCGAATGATTTCGTTTCAGCGTAGCGCACCAGGTCGAGCCAGTGGCGAGCCCATTTTTCGCCGAAATGAGGGGAAGAGAGGAGTCGGTCTACTTGCTTGGCATAGGCCTCTTCTGATTTGTCGTTAAGAAAAGCTCCAACTTCATTTGAGGTGGGAGCCAATCCAATTAGGTCAAAACTCAACCGGCGAATCAGTTCTCGGCGTTCGGCGGGCGCGGCCGGGGCCCAGCCTTTCTCTTCTAGTTTCGCGAGTAAAAAGTGATCGTATTCGTTCGTTGGCCACAATTGGTTTTCAACTCGGGGAATAGGAGGCTTTTTGACTGGCTGCAGGGACCACCATTGCTTGCGTTCCTCTAGATTGAAATCCGAGAGAGAATTAGCGGCAACCGTTTCTTCCAGACGGGGATCAGGCGCTCCTTGATCAATCCACGTTATCAAGCTGGCGATCTCGCTTTTGCTGAGCTTGGACTTTGGTGGCATCGCCTCGAAATCGGGATGCCGTTCGACCATTTGGATTAGTCGACTATTTCTGGCGTCTCCGGGGATGATGGCTGGTCCGCTTTCGCCCCCTTTGAGTAGTGCCGGTTTTGAATCGATTAGGAATCCGCCTTTTATCCGATCGGAATCGACCGAATGGCACTTATAGCAATTCTCCACCAGCAACGGCCTGATTTTCGACTCGAAATACTCCAGCGAATCGGGATCTAAACCGGACGCGCTAATCGATAGCGGAACATTTAGAAGGACCAGAAAAACGTAGTAACTGGGATATTTTAGGCGCATGCTTAGGGCGATTTTTCTCAGAATCGCTCAACCGAAATTGATGTTGAAAACTGGTTTGGCGTACACTGAAACGTGTTTCGACTCAGGTATCAATAGTTTGTCGAAGCTTCTTTCATTCCCCGAAGAGATCAAAGGTTGCCGTTTTCGAATCCCGCTCTCTCCGCCATTTTACTCATTGCCTACAAACTAACAGCGCCTGCTAAAGTGACTGAGCGGGTAAGAAAAAGGACTGAGGTTTCTCGAATGCCAAGGATTCTGACGTAAGGGAATTCTATCCTATAGCGGCTTGGCTGCCAGAAGTAGATCTCGGTCTGACTCAGGCGGTTGAGCCAGGGATACAAAAGATCTGTACCGCTGAAAGTATAAATGCTTTTTCAGGATCGTGCAATCGACCATCAGCTTGAGCAATATTTTAACCTAAAAGGTGGCGGTGGTATATGATTTTCTACAGATCGAAAGAAGCCATCTCTACTTGGGAGCTCTCCTCCACTCTTGTCCAGGCCAAGTACACGCGCTGTCCCACGCTCGCCATAACCGGAATGCCGCTGCTTCGAGAAGGATCGATAGACGTCACCAGTTGCTTAGCCAAAAGCTTCCCTTTCTTTGAGTAATGGGCTAACTTAATATGGGCAGCCTTATTCGTGTGCTCTACCCAACTAACAGCAGTCGTTCCATCTTCAATTACCGACAATCCCAAACGACCGAGATTATGGTTGTCAGATACAATTATCGGATTTCCAAATGTCTTTCCCATATCAGTCGACAAAGCCAACTTCACCTGCGGCCGATTTTCCGACATTGTAAACCAGGCAATGGCTGTCGCCCCGCCTTGAGTAGAAAGCACAGGGCCATTTACAGGGCACCCGTTTATTTTCCAGTTTTCTTTAGAAACCGCTTTGGGGCCAGACCAAACACCCCCATCCCAGCGTGTTGTATATGTATCCCTTATTTCCGAATGAGAGCGATCGCGGTAGGCCACCAAAACTCCCCCGTTCGTTTTTATTGCCGCTGTTTGGCAGCAATCGCACACAGAGTCGTCTAATTCCCACGATACCAACTCTTCTCCTTTCCTCGAAAATATTCCCGCCCTCAAGGTCATCATCCCGCCATGTATGTGTCCTATGCCATGGCCTTTGCTGTTTCGCCCATCCAACCACGTTGCAAATAGCCGATTCTGATCTAGGATCACAAGGCTCACAAAACCGTATTCTGCAGATGTGTTATCTTTATGGGGTACAAATGAAGGCGCCCAATTCTCCCCTCCGTCGTCGGATAATGAAATTCGTACATCGTAATCGAACTTGCCCAAACCACTTTTTTGTAACCAGTGGGCGGACATGAACTCTCCATCAACTTCCACCGAAGGGAAATCGGCCCAGTTAACGAACCAATTATCTCCCTGTGCTATCTTTCGAGGAGCATTCCACCTCCCATCTTCCAATTTGGAAAATTGCAATACAGAACCATTTCCCCTCTTTTCTACCCACGATAGGTAGAGCCGCCCGTCATTTCCTCGCGTAAGTCTTGGCAAATGGCTGTGTTCACCTGCCGGTAACGCATAACTTAAGTCCACGGCTGGTGTAGCCTGAGTCGCGATTGAAAAATGTTGGGCTGCAAGTACAAAAGCAAAAAACAGAAACCAGGAACTTTTTAAATCCAACATTTGACCCTCATGATAGCTAAAAGACATCTGTGAGCTTTAAGCCAATATTAGGGACTGGTCTCCGCAATCACAAAGAGCTCTATCAGTCCCACGCCTTCCGTTTCAGCGACACCCGAAAGCTGAAAAGTGTAGACGCCTTGGCTAAGTGTTAGCAATAACGCCGCGTCTTTGGAACCGGCCACCAATGGCTTGTTTTGCTCTGTCAAAGCCTCTGCCAATTCCGCAGCGTTCGGTCCTTCTTCCCAATTATCATTGGTTACGAGCAATTGGCTCCTGATTGGCGATTCGTCGAACAAGGTCTGGAATACGCTGAGCTCAGGATCCTCCAGAGCCCCAGGCACGCCATCTGCAGTAAGCTGCGGTCCTAGCCCGCGAACGAGCACCGTTTTAGTCGACCCACCGAGAACCGTAAGCCCTCCAATGATGATATCCGTGCCGATACCAACGAATCCACGGGTCGCCAGATTAACCAGTTCTGCAGCCGCGTCGTCATCGCTCGT
>CAZFUD010000002.1:49308-60005 GCA_964521705.1 uncultured Opitutaceae bacterium
AGCCGAAACAGCGGAACCCGAAACGTTGGTGATTCGTACTGAATAGGCTCCTTCATCCGCTGCGGATACATCTTGGAGCACGAGCGTCGCCGCCGTCGCGCCAGGAATTTCTGCTCCGTCCTTGAACCACTGGATGGAGTCCACCACCCCTTCCGGCTCGAAAAAGAGCTGGGCCCGGCCTCCGGTCGGAACTCGGATGGACGCAGGTGGACGGAGGATAACTGGCTCGGAGGGTTGCGGATCTGAAAGGGTGAAAAAAGTGTTCTCGTCGCCCTCTCGATAATCGACATAGTTGAACCCCATAAGATACATCTCGTCTGTGGTCTTCGAGCCCCAGCCGCTTGCCTCTGGCGGCATGTTAGGGTTCAGGTAATTATCAACCGTGTTGTCATAGGTTGCGATGGCATGAATGACCGAACCTTTGTCAATTTTGACGTATTTGGGAAGGGGGTAGTCCCCCTGCCAATTGAAGTCCCATGAATCGATTTTGAGGAGGTTCTCGCGATTACCTTCGGGATCAAAGGCGTAGATTTCCCAGCTTTTACATAGCAAATGAGCGTGCGGATAGATGCTGATGAGGCTGATGTCGTCCTCGACGTTCCAAATGCCGTGGAAGCGAGAGACTTTGTCAGGGGGTATTTTGAAGAGTGACCAGCCTTCAAGCCTTCCGCCGAAGCCCTCTCCTAGGCGATCAGCAATATCGCCGCCAATTGCGCCGTTTCCGGACTGACCCTGGCCGAATTCATCGATGAGTTCCAGGGCAACCTCGAAACGTTCTGACAGACTGAGATCCGGCGGTTGCATGGTGTCCTCCTCAACGAGATCGAAGGGCATCATCATGCGGGTTTTGAGATAGCGCTCCACCGGCTCATCGGCGAAGAACAGGTTGACGCTGGATTGATCGGAATCCCTCACCGGCCATGGGGCATAGTGGGTTTGCATGAGAATGTCAGCGCCAGCGGGCAGCTTAATGCCCACCCCTTTAGGTAAACGTAGAGGTACCGCGCCGGGTGTGTAGCCGGGGAGCGTGGCATTGGGACGGATGGGCACGCCAAACCCGCCAAAGACTTCGTAACCAGAGAGCGGATCACTAACATCCTTCTCGTGCGCTTGGCCAGTGGTGTCGAAAGCAAGCAGGCCGTGATGC
Source organism: uncultured Opitutaceae bacterium (assembly GCA_964521705.1). Taxonomy (GTDB): domain Bacteria; phylum Verrucomicrobiota; class Verrucomicrobiia; order Opitutales; family Opitutaceae; genus Pelagisphaera. The sequence continues at coordinate 50,456 of CAZFUD010000002.1, forward strand.
AAGATGGCGCGGTTGCCAGGGCGGAACTCGATGCTAACGAGATCGCGGTCCTCTGTCAGTCCGGTGGGCAGCACAAATACGCGGTATTCATCTTTGTTACTCCCCTTGATCGTGTAGGGTTCGGCGACACGCAGGGTGAGGTCGGGGTTGCCCAGGGCGGAGCCTTCGGCGAACTTGGGCATGGGCGCTTCAAAGGCGGGGTCGCCCTCCGGCATCCCGGCTTCAACCCACTGGGAGATAGTTTCAATCTCTTGATCTGTGAGGCCGCGCTCGCCTAAGAATTTGAAATTGCTGAACTCGCGATCGGGCATCCACGGTGGCATGGTACCTTTGCGCGTGACGCTGCGAATGGTGTAGGCCTCGTCACGCACTTCTTCGAAGTTCGTCAGCGGAAACGGGCCGATTTCGCCGTCACGGTGACATACGGTGCAGTTGTTGTAGATGATCGGCGAGATGTCCTTGTTGTAGGTGACTGCGTCTTGACCCGCGAGGGGGGATAGACAAATGAGAAGCAATGTCAGTGCTGTGATAATCTTTAAGTGCATAATTTATAAGCTGCCTAGAATTTAGTGATGGGAATGAAGCAACCGACGGCTTCGGTGCTTTTCGGCTGAACGGCTTCGCCTTTGGCGAGGGCGTCAAGAACGTCGCGGAGATCGTGCGAGGTTGTAACCCGGCGGCGTTTGCCTAAGTCGGGGTAGGTGTTGTCGATGCGGCCTCGGTAGAGTGTCTTACCGTCCCGATCAACGACTACTACTTCCGGAGTCACCTTCGCGCCCAATTGATGCGCTTTGCTTAGACTTGCATCGGGCTTGATGACAAAGGGGATGACAAACTTGGCCTTGAACGCGGCCACGCTTTGCTCCGTAGCTTTGCTGGTCGAGACGTAACCGCGAAAGGCGATGCCTTCCTTCGCGTAGCGCTCATGGAGTTCAGAGAGCGTTTTGGTATGATAACGGGCAATGGGGCAGTCTTCCTTCAGGAAGGCATGCACTGTAGCAATGGGTAGTTCCTTCGTGGCTACAACAGCAACCGGGGCAAGAAGCAAAAGGAGGGTGGTGATGATCTTCATTCCACCCATACACCTGACGCGAAGAAAGCGTTACAGGCGTTGACAAATATTATTGAGCCTCAGCCTCATGTCTCTCAATCACTCGTCCCAAGAGAGGTAGTTCATCGCGTACTTCACGGCGAAACTGTCGACGCTGTTCAGGTGTCAACTCGCTGTCGATTTTTCGACGTGTTTCCGTGAGGATATTCCAGAATCGCGAACGAAATTCGTCCCGTAGAGCCTGTCTTTCGGTTCGAGACTCCGCTAATAATCGCGTGATTGTGTCGTGTTCATCTGGGTTTAGCGACAGGCTATCGAGACTGCTCTTGACGCTATCGGAAAAGATAGACGGACGCTCCAATGCTTCGGCGAGCATATGTCGAAAAACGACTCTTGTGCCCATGACGCCGACGAGTGTTCCGGTGAGAAAGATCAAGGCGATCCCGACAGTAAGCTTTGATCGTGTTTTCATGGTATGGTGTCAGGATCGAATTCAGCGTCCCATTGGTCTGTGAACTTGATGGCACCCTCGGCTAGATTTGGGTAGTCACGGATATTCATTGTGATCTCGGCGGCAATAAACAGCCCTACGATTAACACAGCTGCCCACGCAAATTTAGGTATTGCCGCTTCAAATAGAATGATCGTGCTTTCTCTAGACGTATCTATTTCTGATAGGATGCGTTCCGCAAAATCTTCTGGTGGCGTAATGCCGGGTAATTTCTCTGCTGCTCGAATCAGCTCGTTGAGTTTACGTTCGTTTTTCATAAGCTTCTTGACGGTTGAATAAGGCGTCAGCCAGTTTCTGTTTGGCTCGATGAAGAGTGACTCGAATCGTGCCCGCGGCTTTGCCTGTGAGTTTACTAATTTCTGGGGATGTGCGGCCTTCGATCTCCGCGAGCGTAAGGATCACTTGCTCATCGGCAGAAAGTTCACCCATGCAATAATCAAGGATTTCACGCGCCTCTATGGCTTGGAGAGGCACAGCGTTCTCCTCAAAACGCAACCACTCCAAAGCATCCTCGCCGAGTTGCGAAAGCGGAACGTGTCCGCGAAACCGCTTCTCGGCGCGTACATGATTAAGTGCTGCATTGCTCGCGATGCGCGCGAGCCAGTGTTCAAAAGGAGCCTTCATAGGATCGAATTTTTTGAGATTTCGCCAAGCCTTCACATAGACTTCCTGTGCGATGTCCTCCACCCGACCACGGTCGCGTTCGTATCGAGATAGGATCGCGAAGACACGATTCTGATAACGTTCGATTAATTCGCGAAACCGTTCGCGGCGGCCGGCGAGAATCGCGCGCACACATTCTGCGTCGTCTTTCGAAGATAGATTTTTGGATGCGTTTATATGTTCCAAACACTCTGGATCTCCAAACCGTTCAAAGGAAAAATAATTGGATACCGTGTTGTTAACGGTTCAGCTGACGAAGGGATTTTTCTATTCATTAACACCTGCTTGCATTCCATACACCGTAGCGTTCCGAATCGTTACAAGGAGTACTAGAACTAAACCGAAACCCGGACTGCTCCGGCGCCTCTTACGATCGTTGGCGATAATCTACCTCTCTTACGAAAGGCCTTTAAGGAGTGTTAGGCAGGGATTGATCAAGGATATTTTACAACCTCTGTAACACTTCCGGTTTATGAAGTGTATGGGATGTATGATCAATAGCCAAGCACCTCTGTGAAAGCGTTAATCCAAATATAAATTTCTGATGAGCAACATGAAAAAATAGTAGCAATAGCATACGCGATGGGATTCCTAACGCTAAACTCAAGCCTTCAAACTCCCATGAGTTAGATGTCTCAATGCTTCCACTTGTCGCAAACTCGGTACCAAGAAACTCCGCTTCTATCTAATAAATCCTTTAGTGATGTTAGGAATCATGTGCGATTTATTCAGCTAAGGATTTTTTGAGAATACATAAAATGAAACAACAAGATTTGACGAAGACTATTTACAGCTCTCTAGTATTTCTGGCATTCTTGTCGGGTCTTGCAGTCGCAGAAAGCTTTCCACAGCGTTTGTCATTGGAGAACCTGTCCTCCCAGACGATTAAGCTATCGCTGACACTTCCTACACCTTCCAACTACGAACTGCTGCAAACCGAGGAATTTAGTTTATGGAGTGAATTTACTTCGGGAATAGCCAGCGAGAACCCGATTTTGTTCGAGGTTCCAGTGACCTCGGGCCCACTGTTTTTTCAGGCGCAGTGGTCTATTGATGAGTTTACAATCTCGATTGATGCGCCTCCTTTCCCAATCAAGGTCGGCGATGAGACCACCCTGTTGTCTCAGGCGACTTCAAGAGGTCAGCCAGTATCTGGATTAGGAATTCGTTGGGCAATCGATCGTACAGACATTGCTTCGGTCAATGCAATGACAGGACAGGTCAACGCACGCAGTCCGGGGGTCGCTGTAATTACTCTGGAGAGCGAAGACGGGACGCTTGTGACCCGCAATCTTGTTGTTGTCGCTAATCACAGCAGCGCTCCTCAAGCCTTAGATGCGTTTTTTGGTCTGGATGACGCCTTGCCTATATTTCTTTGTTTCCAAGCCATTCGGGGTCCATTGGATGGAATGCCTATTACCTTTACGCACAGTCTGAATCCTTCCGATGTTACACCTGATAAGTTTCGTGTAATAACGGCTAGTGGAGCCAATTTGATGGTAGAATGCGCAACGTTAGTCCCTGCTGTGGATGGTAATGAGAACAAGACGGTTTTATTAATCGGCGATCTCGGCAACGAGCAAGTGGACCCTATCGACCCGCCCCGCAAAGTATTGGTCGTGGGTGACCTTTTCACTGCAGAGGACCAACCTGGTGGACCACAAAACCTGTTGGGAGCAGAGCTCGAAGTCGTCAGTCTGTTCGATTTTGTTCGTTATGCCTATGCCGAAGTAATTCCTGAAGAAAAGTGGGGGCAGAGCGTGCCAGCGGGAGCACCTGCAGGCGCTCCTATCTGGATGGTGCAAACAACCTGGCAGGGAGGAATTGCCGCCATCAATGGTGATACCACGGGTGAAACAGAGCGTCAGTTTCAACGAATCGGTATGGCACAGGATGATGGGAAAGTAACTCCGGTAGTCCCATTTGCGATCACCGACATTGGTGATAATGATAACCACCACGAGCTCTGGGTGGCAGGCACTGGGGTGCCTTTATGGGTGGAAATGGATTCAGAAATCGTGCAAGACCCTCGCGGCGACCCCAACGCGGCAGATCGAATCTTCATTGCTCACCCCTAATTTGAACCTCGGCATATAGAAGGATCTTATTGCGAAGTTTCTTTCTCTGAGCTGGGTAGAACGGTAAAGTTCCAAGCCTTTAAAAGAGTCGGTAAGGAGAACCAGGTCCAGGCCTGTTGGTGTTTTATGTGTCTCCTAGGCAATAACTGATTTCGATTATCTCACGCTAGAGACCGGGCGATGAGCTCGAGAAGCTTCTCGGCGCAAGTTTTGGCGAAAGTGGGACTATTAATGGGCTCGTCCAGGTCGACGACTTCCACTTTTGCCTTAGAGCGAATGGCTTCGAAGAGGGCCTTGTCGGCTTCGGGGTCGTAAAAGGCTTGGCCTTCGCCATTGATTTCACTAACGGCTTTTAGGGGGTTGAGAATAGCGACTGGGGCAGAATTGGCATTGGCTTTGGCGGCGATGACCTTCCCGATTTCCGTGCACTCCTCCGCGTTTGTTCGCATCAAGGTAACCTGTGGATTGTGGATGTAGAAAGTGCGCCCCTCAAATTCAGTTGGCACAGTTTCGCGGGCCCCGAAGTTTGCCATGTCTACACAACCAGGAGCCACCACCGCTGGCACCTTGGCTTTGGCCATGGCATCCATGCGGTTGTGTCCTGCGGACAAGGTCGCTCCTACTATCTCGTCTGCCCATTCCGTGGTCGTCACATCGAGCACGCCTGATACCATGCCGCTTTCGATAAGACTTTCCATGGCCTTGCCCCCGGACCCCGTTGCGTGAAACACGAGGACTTCGTAGCCGGCATCTTCGAGAACGGCTTTGGCCTCATTGACGCAGGCAGTGGTGTTGCCGAACATGCTGGCGACTATGAGTGGCTTGCCCCCCTCGGTTTCGATCTTGGCTTCGACCATGCCGCAGATAGCGCCGGCGGCCCGGGTGAAGATTGTTCGCGAGATACGATTCAGCCCGCTCACGTCGACAATGCTGGGCATCATAACAATGTCTTTGGTACCCATGTAATGGGCAGTGTTGCCGCTGGCGACCGTTGAGACCATCAGTTTGGGAAATCCGATAGGAAGAGCCCTCATAGCTGCCGTGCCGATGGCTGTTCCTCCGCCTCCACCGAGGGAAATGACTCCGTCGACTTTTCCGTCGCCAACTAGCTTAGCCAAGAAGGCGGGAGCGGCTTCAGACATAGCTACGACACATTCTCCTCGGTCGTGCCGTTGCATGAGAGCGTCCAGATCGAGTCCGATCGACGCAGCAACGTCGTATCTAGAGTAATCAGGTTCGACCTTAGGATTGTCGCCTGTTCCTACATCGATGAATACGGTTTTATGTCCGTGTTCGTGGATGCGTTCTGATAGGAAGGAGTGTTCTTCGGATTTTGAATCGAGGGTTCCCAGTATTGCGATTGAGGCCATAGGGGTTGGGCGAGGAGGTGATTGGTGCTGATTGGTACTATAGATTAGAGGAGCCAACGGCTTTCATTTTTTCGAGGCCCAGCTTTGCGACTTCTAGCGGATCTTGTTTCCAGTAGTCGCGATTGAACAGCTCTAGGGAAAAGACCATCTCGGGATTGATTGCGTGCAGTTGCCTTATGATCTTGTCGAATGGGGCGATGCCATCGCCGGGCATGACACGGTGGCTGTCGTTCATTTCAGTACGCTCTGGACTAGCCGGGAAATCGTTCATGTGCAGGACCGGCATGGCTTTCGGCCCCAGGAGGGACAGGCCGTCGTATTGGGATCCGCCCTTGTAGATGTGGTAGATGTCGAGCAGCATGCAGGCGTCGGGGTGTGAGCTTTCTGCCGCCGCGAATAGGGTTTGTCCCAGGCGGTGCAAATTCTGGGAGTGCCCCCAGACTTCGAGCATGGGGACGACACCGGTTTCCCGTCCCACGTCCAGGAGGGCGTGGTAGCGTTCGGCCACAGTTTCCAGATCTATAAACGGACCATTTTGAGCACCAGATGGGGGAGCTGCGATTCGGCTGCCGCCGAGAGTGTGAACGATCTCCATATCACTCTTGGCTTCCTCAAGAGCATTGGCCCGCTCGGTCGGGTCGTCGACGATCCATTTGGCGAATCCGATGGCGCTTTCAACCTGAAGTCCGTGATCATCGAGTCGCTTGCGAAGGTCGCTTAGTTTACCCCCGCTTTCCATGTAAGCTCTGATCGTTCGGATCCAAGGTTCGATTCCCGAGTAGCCAGCGTTGGCGGCAACATCGATCTCCGCCTCGATCCCGATGTTCTTTTCTCTAATGGTGCTGGTATTTAGGCAGTAGCGAAACGATTTCATATTCAAGGAGTTAGTAGGATTATTGGAGCAACCAGCAATTATCGCAGTTGTGGCAAGAGCTCCCGTGGTTGCGATAAATTGGCGTCTGGATGGGGAAGCATTCATTGTGATAGCAGGGCGGTGGCCGGAAATCTGCGGCCAAAGTCGCGATTAAACCCTGTAGGCGCGAGACCTTCTGGGGCAACAGCAAAGGATAGGTCGGACGGGATGGAACCGTAACCCGGTCCTCTAGGTTTTGGATTTGTATCGCGGCCAGATTGTCGTGTAAAACCTCTCTCACATATGTTCGGCGTATTGAACATTGTGGACGCTTTCCCCGACTACATGCCTCTACTCGTGACACAAGCCATTGTCGCGACGGGATTATCGTTTGCGAATTGGGCTCTCAAGAAACGTTCACGATGGGTTGGCAAGCAGCAGAATTTTGTCAGGCCTCTGGTTATGCTCGGGCTGCCAGCTGTTGCCCTAATTTCGGTGATAATCGCCTTGCCAATCGGTGAGGGGACCAAGAATCAATTGCTCGGGCTCTTAGGTCTTGTGCTGACGGGAATCATCGGCCTTTCGTCCACTAGTTTCGTACCCAATGCTATGGCGGGCCTCATGTTACAATCAGTCGGGTCTTTCCGAGCCGGGAGATCCCTAGTCGAATTGACGCGGGAGGTAAGGGAGCGCGGCCTGAGGAGATTATATTCGACAAGGCCGATGAAGCCTAGAAGACGGAAATGCAGGAAAAGGAATTGGCAAAGCTGAAAGAGGAGCGGGATGCTCTTAAAAAAGAGATGGACGGAACCAGATGGTCTTTGGTGGAGGATAAAGCAACTGAATGATAATTTGTATCAAAATTATAAATACAATTAATGTTATGATTACAAGAAAACTTGCATTTGGAGTATCGATAGGAGTACTAGGATCAACGGCTTCTTTGCTGGACGGGGTCGAGCCAGGGGAGAGCTGGCCGCAATTTAGAGGGCACAGCGGGACCGCGATTGCGGAAACCCAGGGAATCCCGGTTAATTTGAGTCGCGAGACCCTGCGCTGGTCGGTGAACCTTCAAGGACCGGGTACAAGCTCTCCAGTAATATGGGGGGATCGCTTGTTCATCACATCTGAGGTTCGGGCCGAAGGAAAAACCTTCTTAAATTGCCTGGATGCTAGCAATGGCAAGACGCTGTGGTCCCGGGCGATCGAGGGAGGCGATTACAAGACTCACAATTTCAATAACTTGGCTTCCGGTACGCCAAGCGTGACCGATAGCCTAGTGATAATCGGTTGGCTAGACGTGCCCTCAAAGCGAGCAAAGCTTTCAGCCCACACCCACGATGGAGACATAGCTTGGCAACAAGATCTCGGTCCTCATGTGAGTCAGCATGGGGTCAGTTTCAACCCGGTTATTTACGAAGATTATATCGTGATTAATCATGCCCACATGGATGGCGGAACTACTGGGGTTTACCGATTGGAGGATGGCGCGCCTGTTTGGAGCCAGGCCCATCCAAAGGGGCCGAAAGGCATCAAGACTTCGTATGTTTCGCCTCTTATACGGGAACGTGAAGATACAGGTTCTGTTGAGGTGGTCCAAGCTGGCGAGAAAATCGGCATCATTGGATTCGATCTCGAGACCGGTAAGGTCAATTGGAGTCTGCCGGATGCCTTCAACCATCGGACCATCGCATCGCCCATCGTGATTAACGGGTCGGCAGGGAGCGCCGATGCTCTGATTGCCGCGGGAAATAAGAATGGCCACTTTTTTGCCGCTCGTGTACCCAAGGTCGAAGGTGGTAAAGTCGTTCGTGAAGCGCGAATAGAATGGTATATGGAGAACCGTACGCCGTACGTGCCAACGCCGGTTTCGGATGGACGTATCCTCTACGCATTGGAGGATGGCGGTACGCTTACCGCCCTGGATGCGGAATCGGGTCAGGTGATCTATCGTGAAAGGCTGCTCGGCAATTTCTTTGCGTCACCAATTCTGGTTGACGGCAAGCTTTACTGCTTGGATCGAGACGGAAACATGTGGGTGGTTCAAGCAGGGGAAACCTACAAATTGTTGAGAAAATCGGAGTTGAATCCGCCAGACGATGTAGCTTGGACCGACGCTACTCCTGCCGTGGCTCACGACCGCCTATACCTGCGTCTCGGATCGCGATTGGATAGCTATTGATATTCGTTGACGGAAGCTCGAGGGAGCGAATGAACTGATATTTTCGGTTCAGCTTAGATCGTAGTCGATTGCAGGAGCCCCGATAGGTCGGGGCGATAATTGGCGACTATCTATAGATCGCAGGATAAACTCGCTCCTGCAGTCCGCACTCGCGGATCGGCGACAAATTAAGCCCGATCCCGCGACAGCGGGCTCCACCTTTCTTGACTTCAGGCAAGGGTGGAACCCGACCTCCGGGCGGATTTTTATGCGTCATTAGTGTTAGCATTGCGGACATAGCTTCGTGGGAGCTTGCTCAACTTTTCTAGAGACGAGTAGACGGTTCCTTGGGTTGAGGATGGACACTTATTCGAGCCTATCACTATGGTAGATCATGTCTTCGAAAAATCCCTTTCCCCCATCCCACGTAAGCCGAAGAGCAGCGCTAGGAAACCTGTTAGGAACGGGCGCGCTATTAACCGCGGCGCCTTTCACAGCGGCCCAGATCGGCAGCCAGCCATCCGTGAATTCGAAGATGAGAATCACGAACATGGATACGATAATGACGGGACGGGATGTCTATGTGCGCCTCGAAACGGATGTCGGTATCATCGGCTATGGAGATGCTACAAACCACTTCCTGCCCTATAGTGTCGAGGGCATGCTGAAAGATCTGAGGCCATACGTAGTAGGGGAGGACCCGCATCGTATCGAGTATTTGTGGCAAAGCTGTTTTCGTCGCCGATTCATGCGAGGGGGACCGAGCACAGGTTCCGCGATAGCCGGCATCGACCAAGCGTTGTGGGACATCAAAGGAAAGCAACTCGGTGCCCCGATTCACGACCTTCTGGGGGGTCGCGTAC
>CAZFUD010000003.1:0-20511 GCA_964521705.1 uncultured Opitutaceae bacterium
GAGCAAAACATACTCTATTGCACTGTGGTCGAGGTGAGCTGAAATGGGGTGCTTGTATAGTAAGTCTGGCTCCTTTATAAAGGCCCCAGACTAAGTATTCAAGAGGCTCGGTTCTCGTAACCTCGACCGTATCCAAAAATTTGGGAATTGCTAGGCAGTCAGGACAGATGCAGTATCTCTCCTTGTCTTCTGAGGCTGGGGTCGACTGCATTGACCATTGCTTTCGTGTCGAGTTCTGCTCCGATAAAGTTGGTGATCCTGGACACGTTGCTCTTTGGATTTTGGATTACGTCGTCATAGTCGACGAAAATTGCATCAATGTGGGGGCTGCGAGCGAGTAATCTCTCAGCGGTTGCTACGTGCGCATCCAAAACTTTCATCATTAGTTCCGGCTTTAGATTGCCGCCTTTCCGCCCCATTCGATTAAGCATTGCGTTTTGGCTTTCTATCACTGCTTCCATATTTCTATCCATGAAGATTACCTTGTAACGCTCTTCTCGAGGAAGGGCTGGTAAATGTTGGCATATGATTTTGACTACTGAGCCTCTAGCCAAAGGCACCCAAGAGGAATCGCTTTCGATAAGCTTGCTGCTTGAATGCTCAAAATAGCCTTTAGGATTGTCTGGATCCGCGGCTCTCCGGCCATCTGTAAAGGCTTTTAGTCCGCCCGCTTGAAGCATTTGCATCAGCATCGATGTGCCGGAGCGGGGCAAGCCGCTGACGATGGTAATGGGAGCATCCTCGCCTTGAGTTGGGCCCTGCAGAGTGTCATTTTTCGATTTGGCGCGACGCGTTTTCCGATTTGCGGCAATTTCACCAGCGATTGACCCCAAATCTAGCTCCTCTGCGTGGCCAGAGTTTTCGAATCGCTTTTTGATCTGTTCTATCCTTTGGCCCTCATCTGGAGCCGTTGGATCATCAAGCCGCAAGAGGACATCGTGGTATAATTCTCTTGCCTCAATTAGACCTGGTTCCAGCCGTATCGCGGTCTCCAACGCGATTCTGCCAGCTGGCAAATCACCGGTTCCAACTAGGGCTTGGCCGAGGCAAAAGTGGGCATAAGGAGAACCGAATGCGAGTTCCGTTGCGGTAAGTGCTAGGTCGACTGCTTTGTCCCATTCTTGTCGCTCCAAAGCGGCTTTGCAGAGGCCGCAATTTGCCTCGAGACTTTTAGGGTCGGCTTCGATTGCAATTTTGTAGTGCTCCTCGGATTTAGCCAGCTCACCTAGTTGCGAGAAGCAATAGCCGATTAAAGCGTGGAAACCAGGCGTTTGGCGCGCTGAGGAATGCGACAATGCTGAGACCAGAACTTTTCTCGCCCTCTCGTTCTCTCCTTCGCCAATCAATTGCTCGAACTCCAGGAAAGATAGCGTGCCTTGCAACGGGGTCAGAAGCGACTGGGCCTTCCTCATTTTGTGAATAAACTTTTGCGGTGGGCTTTTTACTTGGCCGCCATCGCTTTCGCTGCGCGCTTGAGACAAAGCATTTTGACTGCCTTCTTGGCCTGTTTCTTGAAAAGAGGGATAGCCTTTTTCTTCAGCCTCTTTTTTTAGTGCGTCGATTTCCCTGCCAGCCCAAGCCTGGGCTCGGGTGATGTTCTTTTTGAACCGGTTTAGAGCAATCCGCCTATCTGCCCATCGGCCAAGTCTGGCGAGACAGTTGAGATATTTTATTCCGTAGCGGTGTTCCCTCGGGTGATCGTACCAAATCGGTTCCAAGATTTCACATGCATCTTGATAGCGAAATGAGTCGATAAGAGACTGGGCGAGGTTGTAGTTCAGCTCGGCTGCAGTTCGGCTGACTTCCTGAGTTAAATCGGCGTCAGGGGCATCGATATATCCGAGTTCGACGAGCTGCTTGATCGCCTCTGCATTGCTGGCAGTATCTGTTTGGCCATGTGTTTCGTGTTGCCCGTCTTCGAATGGCCCGGAAACGCTATCCCAGGATGGAATTTTCGTTGGTTTGTGTAGATCCGCGAAAATACCGACCAATGGCTTTCCATCCATGTCCTCACCCACGGGCAGACCGAAGCAGGAGAGAATGGTCGGGGCTATATCGAGAACACTGGCTCCGATTATTTTTTCTCCCTGCTTAATGCCCGGACCTTTAGCGACGAACATTCCGTATGGCCCATGCTCGGCCATTGCTGGTCCTGCTGGTTCAACTGGTATATGCTCCGGACGCAGGTTTCCCGAATTGAAGCCGTGGTCAGACAAGATTATGACCGTAGTGTCGTCTCCCGCGAGCTCCAGATGCGTTCCCAACATTAGATCGTGTAGTTGGTAGGCGCCTTCGACGACGTTTTTGAAGACTTCGTAATCACTCTCCTCGACCCATTCCTGACGGGGTGGATGATATTTCATGAAGCCGTGAGAGAAGTGGTCAATGCCATCAAAATAAACCGCCATGAAATCCCAAGGCTCTTGCGTCATTATCGAGGTAGCAGCGGCGTTAACGCTCACCGTATCAGCAAGGATTTTCGCAAGGCTTCCCATTCTTGTGTCGGTCCAATCTGGATTCGAACCCTCCGCGATGAATGGGGCAATCAGGTCTGCAGTCACTTCCGCTGGATGAAAGCGGAACTGTTGGAGTTCATTCTCTAGTCTGGTCGGATAAACTGTTCCTGGCGTCATGCGCCACTGGTCTTTTCCCCAACCATCCTGGCCTGGACTGGTTCCTCCATCTTTCGGACCCTCTTCGTTGGCGAGCTTGCAAGCGACCTGAAACCAATTGCTAACCATGACTCCACTGATTGGCTCAGCCGGATGAGAAGGCCACCAGCCGACAACGTTCGATTTTTTCCCGACTTGATTTAAAATATTCCAGATCGCCTTGGTCTTTCGGCTAGCATTGGTGATGGGTCTGACGTTTTTCCCGTCTGGTGTTGGTTCTGTAAAGCCGTATATTCCGTGCTTCAAGGGTCGCTTGCCAGTAGCTATCGAAGTCCACAGCATCGGGCTGAGCGATGGCGTTATCGTAGAGATGCTTCCGGACGTGCCCTCTGCGATTAACTTCGCTAAATTCGGCATCTTACCAGCCTTGATGAGAGGTCCAGCTATGGTCCAATCGGCGGCGTCCCAGCCCAGCACGAGCACCTTTGAGTCGTTGGCAACTAGGTTGTTTTTAGCCTTTTTATTGAGCATACGAGATAGCGTACGTCGAAAAGTCCCGTTTACTTTAGCATCTATCGCGATAATCTGACTTTCGTCGCCGGTCTGATTGCGTTTTAAACTCATCAGATTTTCAGGGCAGACGCGTCTGCCGTAAGTGGCTTGGAAAATAAGAGGCGAAATACTCTCGAGCGATGGAGGCCTTGATAAAATGTAGCAAACGATGAGTCTGAGCTATTTATGGTATCTGCCGCTTTATATGTTTCTCTTTCAACGAAAGTTTAGGGGAAGTGAGTCGTAAATAGGGGATGTAATCAAAATCGACGTAAGGACAGCTAACGACTTGAGGTAGGATAAATAATGAACGTTCAAACCAACAACATAGCCCTGAAAAAAGAAATCAAGGGCCTGATCGATCTCCTCAAAAAAAACGGGTCTGTTGTCGATAGTGGTCTATCGATTGAGATTTCTGAAGAAGGTGGGATTTCCTTGCATTTCCCTCGAGCAGTAGGTCGGAGCAAGCTGCTGATTCGATTGAAATCTGAACACATAATTCCCGAAGTGGCGTTGAACACGTGCCTTCGCGGCGATAGTTTTGAGATTGATCCAGACCGCCGCCTTTTGAATCCGCTGCAAATCGAAATCGGAACAAGGATGATTGAGATCTACAATGCGGCGGGTAAGGTTGGGCAGCACAAAGCTGAAAACCCATGGATCCAGAGCATTGGGGAGCCACGCCTGCTGGAGGTACTGCTCAGCTCTTTGCATTCGGGAAAAGCTAAGGAAGAAAAGCTATCCTTCATTCGTGGATGCCAGGATCGGCCTAGTTTTGACGAGTTTGTTGTCAAAACCTTTATGGCCAGCCGAACACTTGCGCGGCAGGCGGCAGAAACAGGGGGGCAAGAGACGGTGATCATGCCGATAGCGGACTACCTCGACCATGACTATCGGGGCAGCCCCTATGGTTTCTCTTCTACATCTTGCAGTGGAGACTTGAGGGTCTTCTGTAGACAGCCCTTTGTTTGGAGCCAAGAATGCTATGCAAGGTATGGAAGTTACGATGCGGTGGATACGTTTGTGAATTACGGGTTTCTTGACAGGGAGGTGCCCTTCGTCCGTTCGATTCCGCTTGAAATTGAGATCGGCGACCGAGGGAAGCTATTGATTGATTCTGCGGTTGGATCGAGCAATCGCGGTGAAAAAATTCCAAAAACACTTCGCGACATTCAATTCCTACTTCCAAACTGGAAGAGAGGTGAATCTGGAGAATTTATACTCTCGCACATTTTCATTGCGGCAGGGAACTACCCGCATGCGACAAAAAGAATAATTAGATGGATAATCGAGGAAATGACTCGAGAGTCCACCGACCAAGAATTTGTTGCCAAGCAAACTGCGGCCGCAGAAATGAAATTAGTTGATGCGAACATCGCCTACTATGAGAAGATACTAATCGGTTTGGACCTTGATGAAAAGGCTGACTCTGGCTTGAAAAGTCGAATCCGGCAATTGGTGGAAACTCAATTGAACAAGCTTTTTAAGTACTCCATCAGCGAAAGGCTTTAGGGGAGAGCATTTTTTAGCTGGCACGAACATGGTCTCCCGGCGGCGGGTCTGAGGCGAAGAGTTTCAAGGTTCCAGTGGACAAGCTAGTCAATCGTACTACGTCTTAACAGCCAAAGAAAAGAGCTGGCAATAAGCTAGCCGCATTGAGGAGCGTAAGAAGGGAACGAGGTTCACTAGGCACGTTGTCTCTCAGGAAGAATATGATAAGACGCTGGCTAGGGCCAGGATGAGGATGCGGGGTACTCTGAGTTAAGGAGTGTAAAGTTTTCCGACAAACGTAAAATAATCTTACAGATTTGGACCCGTTTTCCAGTGTAAGCGAAAATACTTAGAGATTTTATAAGCATCTTGCCTTCAATAGCTAACGGATCTGCGATAGAATGCGCTGGCATCGCTGGCATGAAAGTTGCCTATTGGATCACGCATCCAATCTATTGTGATGAAGAATGAGTTTCGCAGACTTATCAATCTAGCCGTCGGATGTTCTTTTTGCATTTGCGCGTCAAAAGAGACATACGCCGTGCCTGTGCTTTGGGGCGTTGACGAAGATACTGGGCGTCTCTTAAAAATTGAGTTGTACAACAGTTCTCCAACAGTGACTGACTATGGACTGCTCTCGCTAAACGACGGTGGTACGATCAGAGCATTGTATGACACTAGCACCTCCAACAGTGCTGTGTTTAGTGACATCGAAGCGTTTACCATTTCGCCGAGCGGTACGGCATACATGGTGGCCAATTCGACTTATTCATGGAGCGGGATCGGTGGAGGAACTTACGCCGGAAGTCACTTGTACTCGCTAGAAATCTATGACCCCACCACAGGTGCTGAGAAAGTCTCAGTAGACGATTCGACGGCGTCTAACGGGTACAACGCGATTCAAAGTGTTGGGGCTTTAAACACAGATGACGAACCGGTGAATGGCATTGATTTCGATCCTATTTCTGGATTGCTCTTCGGCGTGATAGAGAACGGTGGAAGGGATGACCTTATCACTATAAACCTTGAGACCGCAGCTGTTGACACAATAAAGAGTTCAATGTCTGGGACGGATGATGTTGAGGATATCCAATTCGACGACAGCGGAACCCTTTACCTGATTGATGACGATGGAGGTGCAAGTGAAACTGACGATGTACTTCACGCCGTGACGTTAAACCGGAATGGCGGGTCAGTGACTTTCAACAGTATAGTTGCAGATGTTAACAACACTGGTGAGGATGGTAGGATTGAGGGCCTAGCTTGGGATTTCAGTACGGGAACGCTGGTTGGATTCAGTGATGATGCTAACACGTTGATATCCCTCTATACTTCCTCAAACGGCTACACGACTCTTGGTGGAATTGGTTTCAACGACGTTGAGGGTATAGATTTCGTTCCCACTATTTCAGGTTTGCCAGAGGGAGTCCCCGACACAGGCTCCACGGCAGCGTTTCTTGGAGTTGGTGTAGTTGCTCTAGCCTTTGCTAGGCGGAGGCGAGGGTAGGGATAGCTTCAGAAGTCCTTGAGACAGCAATTTTTTCTGGGGGCAGTTTATGAATATCAATTGCGATGCGCCGCTTCCCCCCCCCTAGTCGGTTGTGGTACTTCCAACGGTGCAAATCAGCTGGATTCCTCGGATTTAACGTTCACGGAAGAGGTTTTATTGGAGTATTTGTCCAAAGATGATGCGTACTAAATATCATAAAGTTCTGGGTCAAATATTTATATATACATTACTGAATTCTGCTATTTATAGTACTATTCCCTGATACTTAGACTGTTTTTTATCACTGAGTATAGATCAGCGTTTGGCGACTCCATCGTTTGCGGAACCGGAGGCGATTAATTGAGGCGATCGAGAACGAAATCCGGCAACCGCTGGTGGATCTTCACGTTCTTGGTGTTTACCAGGCTGGGTCCGGGCGTACTTCTGCCCTGCTCAATCTGGGTCTCTAGAACGGTGACCATCGTTTCGACCCGGTCGGGATACGTTGAAGCGAGGTTGTTGGCTTCAGCGGGATCGTTCTGTAGATCGTACAGCTGGACAAATGGAGGTTTAAGGAAGGATTCACGAGTCGGCTTGCCACTAAATTCCGCTAAAGCTCTTTGCCAAGCGTCTTCCGGTGTCGGCCGGTTCCCGTGGATGCCTCGCGCTCCACTTCCGGGTCCGAGAATCAGCTTCCAGTCTCCATCTCGGAACGCGAAAACTTCCAATGCGGATTGCATGATCAGGTGTTGGCGATCGGCAGGCGCATTATTGTTGCGAAAAACTGGGGCGAAGCTGATGGAGTCGGGCCCGTGCGTGGGAGGGACTTCCTTGCCGATGATGTCAGCGAAGGTGGCCATCAGGTCGTTAAGGCCGACGAGGTGATCGGAGATCATTCCTGGCTCGATAACGGCTGGCCAATGAGCGATGAGGGGCACGCGAAGCCCGCCCTCGTATGCAGAAAATTTATACCCGCGGTGAGGCCCGCTTGGATAGTGACCGGCCTCTTCCATCAGATGGATCTGTCCAGGTGTCGCCTTCAATATGTTTCCAGCGTAGGAGGCCGGTCCGTGATCAGAGGAAAAGAGAATAAGGGTGTCCTCGTAAAGCCCCCGTTCTTTGAGAGCTGCGAGTACGCGTTCGACGGCGTGATCGACCTCCATGACGAAGTCGCCGTACACGCCCAGGTCGCTCTTGCCGCGCCAGTTTACCCCTGGGCTTGTAGGCGTATGTGGAGCGGTTAGGGCGAGATAGAGGAAAAAGGGGTTGTTAGCGTCTTGCTTCGCGATATAGGATTCCGCTTCGCGATAGAAGGTTTCGAGGACTTCATGATCTTCAAAGTCTTTCTCCGCATCCCCAACGCGGTTGAAGGCGCTCCAACCTTTTTGGGCGGTGATCTCTCCCTGCCAAACATTGTTGCGGGCATAGGCGTATGGATACATGTCCAACGAGCCCGGAAGTATGAAGCTGTAGTCGAATCCGAATTGAGGCGGACCGACTCGAAGGGGCTTGTGGTAGTCGACGTTCGTTTCGCCCTGAACCTTTCCATCTTTGGTTTCCATTAGTGTTCCGAGGTGCCACTTTCCGACGTAGCTGGTTCGGTAGCCGCCCCGGCGGAAAAGATCCCCGAGCGTGAAGGTTTGAGAGGGGTCAAAATGCAATCCAGTGAAGCCCCAAGCGCCTCCTCGCTGATACCGGTTCGTTCGCCAGCGGTATTGCCCGGTCATGATCGCTACGCGTGTTGGGGCGCAGACCGATGCGGGAACGTGGGCGTCGGTGAATCGTAGCCCGCCCGCTGCTAGCTGGTCGAGATTTGGGGTATCTATGAGACATCGATCGCCGCCGTAGCAATTGACGTCGCCGATACCCAGATCGTCGGCGAGTATGAAGACGATGTTTGGCCTCGACCAGGTTGTGGCGCTCAAGCCGAGGAAGAGAAAGAGGGTGAGGAGGATCTTCATGTAGGCAGTCTGGTTTTCAAGGCCGCCTTTCAAGCGCCTTGGACATCGGGGAATAGGCTGGTTTGGGTCTGAGAGCGGTATCGAAGAGGAGCGGATCATTTGGCGGC
Source organism: uncultured Opitutaceae bacterium (assembly GCA_964521705.1). Lineage (GTDB taxonomy): Bacteria > Verrucomicrobiota > Verrucomicrobiia > Opitutales > Opitutaceae > Pelagisphaera. The sequence goes on from CAZFUD010000003.1 coordinate 8,213, forward strand.
ATTCCGCTGAAAGGAGGTACGTAGTCAAACCAGGTTCCCGCATCGCTCAAGCCCCACAACGTGAAACCGATGCAAGCGGGATTCTCAATGCAGATACGGGCGTATTCAGCCATGTACTCCCCTTGGGCGCGGTAGGGATCGGGGAACTTGTCGAAGAGGCGAATGCGGGCATCGAATTCAGTGACTTCAACCTTGAGATCCAACTTCGCTACACGGTCGATGAATTGGTGGAAGGCGTCGAGATCATGGGTTTTGAAGATATTGTGGGCCTGGATGCCCACTCCATAAATGGGGACGCCCGCCTCTATCAGCCATTCCAGAAGTTCGAAAAACACTTCCACGTGCTTGCCCTTGTAGGTTCCAAATTGCTCGTTGAGAAAAAGAGTGGCTTCGGGATCGACTTCATGGGCGATTTTGAAGGTTTCCGCGATGTAGGACCGGCCAAGCGTATTCAAAAAAATGTTCTTATCCAGATAAGGGCCGTCCATGGAAAGGGGTTCATTAACTGCGTCCCAGGTTGATATCCGGCCTTTGAAATGACCCATGACGGTTTCTATATGCTCCCGCATGACTTTTCGCAGCTCCGATGCGGGATCGTCCGCTACAGCGATCGTCCCATCTAGCTCCTTAGGGTAGGTGTGACCGGAGAATTTGCCCCAAATCAAGGTGTGACCACGGACGCGAACGCCATGCTTCAGGGCGTAGTCGACGATTGCGTCGGCTTCCGAGAAATCGTACTTCCCGATCTTGCCATCGACGAGAAGCTGCCTCCACTTGGTCTGATTCTCGGGCGTGATTGAATTGAACTCCCGAGGCACGAGCTGAGCAAATACAGGGTTGTCGGACTTATTCACGGCGGCCCCGATAAAAAACCCCTTTCGGTTGGCGATCTCGACCAGAGAGCCCGCTTTGGGGACAGGATCGTTCAGGTAATCACGCGAATAGTTTTTTGCCGTGAAGTATTTGAAGTAAACGACCGCCAGCAGTGAAAGTTCTGTCAAGAAAAGAGCGGTGGCGATCCACCGGTATTTCGATCGTTTGATAAGGCCCACTATGAGCCAGACAAGCGTGGCCAGGAACAGGATCGCAGGGATGGCAGTGTAGAGGTAGTATTTTGTCACTGAAGTCCAGAACGTATTGAAATCCGCATTATTCCACTACAGTTCGCGTATCGCTTTTAACCGTGGGTAATGCCTTCCGTAAACACCGCATGGGGTGATGGTTCAAGAAAAGAGATCTTTCACCGCGGGCTTAGTGACCTTGCCCATCGCATTGCGAGGGAGGGCGTCGACGACGAGAAGACGCCGGGGCATCTTGTAGTTGGAAAGCCTGTCTCGGCACCAAGAACGGAGCGACTCCAAGTCTAGCGTATCGCCAGCGGATAATACCACTGCGGCTGAAACAGCTTCGCCCCAAGTTTCATCGGCTACGCCGATAACAGCGCATTCGCGAATAGCGGGATGCTGTAATAGAACGGCCTCTATTTCTAAAGCGGATAGCTTGTAGCCACCGCTTTTGATGATGTCGACCGATAGTCGTCCCATGATGCGGTAGTAACCTGATTCGACCACGGCCATGTCGCCGGTGCGAAACCAGCCTTCGTCAAAAGAGTCCTCAGTTATCTCGGGCCGATTCCAGTATTCGCTAAATACTCCGGGACCACGAACTTGGATCTCTCCGGGTTCGTCTTCGGTTGTCACCAGATCGCCGCTCTCTGACTTTAGGCGAACGTCCACCAGCGGAAGGGGTTGGCCGACTGCCCCAGGACGCCGCTCGCCATGGAAAGGGTTGGAAAGGGCCATGCCAATTTCGGTCATGCCATAGCGCTCCAGAAGCTTCTGTCCGGTCAATTCCGTCCATTTTTCGTGTACGCTCGCTGGCAGCGCGGCAGAGCCGGATACCATCAAACGCATACTGGAGAATCCACGAATGATCGAGGCTCGTCTATCTTCCGAAAATCCTTCTAGGGCCTGTATCAGCTTTACGTAAATGGTGGGCACGGCCATGAAAACCGTGTAGCCTTTTTCCGCTACGCGCTCGAGAATGGCGTCCATCTTGAAGCCGGGAAAGGCTTCGATAGAAGCGCCTGACCAAAGGGCGCAGGAAAGGACATTTATGATCCCATGGATATGGTGTAGAGGAAGAAACAGCGGAATACGGTCGCTCGCTTGCCATTCCCAGGCCTCCACCAATGTTTCGATTTGCGATTGGATATTCGCATGGGCGCTGACAACGCCTTTCGGTTTACTGGTCGTGCCGCTGGTATAGAGGATCATCGCCCGGCGATCGGGTTTAATGGATGGGAGCGAATTCCCAACTGCTTGCTTCATTTCCTCGACCACGGAAAGCGGCAGGTTCAGGTGCCCGCAAACATCCTGAATCTTGACGCGCGAATCGCTAGTCGAGACTATGTGACTAGTTCCAGAATCGGTGAGTGTGTATTCAAGTTCTGGATCGGCTGCTGATAAGCAGAGCGGTACGGCTACGCCCCCAGCCCGCCAAATTCCCCACTGTATGCAAGCGTAGTCAAAGCCGTCGTTAGCGAAGAAAGCGATCCGCTCTTCCTTGAGATCGTCTTTCGGACCCAGAAGCGCTGCCGCGATAAGGGACGATCGTTCTAGCAATTCCGCGTAGGAGTGTTGGCCAGTGTCCGAATCAATGGCGAGGGCGTCTCCGTATGAGCTGGCGCGTTTAATGATTTCAAGTTCGTTTCTCATCAATCCTAAGGTCGATCCCTAGAAAAAAGCTTATGTCGAAATAAAGATTACAGAAGGCCCGAGCAAGCAACCTAAACCGGTGTAGAAGGTCGCGGTCATCGCTCCATACGGCACCAGCTTGGGATTGGTGGCTGCGAGTCCGCCTGACACGCCGCTGGTGGTTCCCATCAAGCCCCCGAAGATCAAAGCGGAACGCGGATTGTCAAGGCCGATAGTCTGGCGATAAAGGGCGTCAGGGTCATGACCATGATCGACTTGACCAATCCGGCGGCGACGCTCAGAGCCATCACTTCGGAGCTGGCTCCGATAGCGCTACCGGTAACAGGGCCCACGATGTAGGTCGCGGCGCCTCCCCCTATCGTGGACATGCTAACCGCGTCACGGTAGCCGAATGCGTAGGCAACACAGGCGCCAATTATGAAGGAGACGATCACGCCTGCAAAGGCTCCCGCTGCTACTCGCCAAGATTTCCAACGGCCTATTAAACTGACGACTACCCAAACGAAAGTGAATAGTACCAGAACTGCCGGTACAATCGCTTAGAGATAGTATTTCAACATAGAGGATCTAGCTACTAGAATCCGTAAGGACGTAATGACGCGTCAATGTATCCAATATCTTTGATCTCACTTCGTCGGGATCGATCTTGCCAAGCTTGCGGTAAAGGACGTTGCCCTCCTGATCGATCAGGATGGAATAGGGGATCGGTCCCGGCCAGTCCGGGTCCAAAGCGTCGGCCAGATCGTCCAGGCTGTCGCCGGTATACAAATAGTTATTGGTCGTACGGCCCTCGGCTTCGACCGTTTTTCGTAGTTTGTCGCTCATCACGGCCCGGTGCTTCCCTAGAAATGCTTTTGCCCGACCCATTTGATTGGGCTGATCCACGCTGATGGTGATCAGCTCGAACTCCCTTCGGCTGAATTTCCGGGCGATGGCTGTGAGGTCCGGAAACTCTTCCACGCAGGGCGCGCACCAGGTGGCCCAGAGATTGATAAGCCGCAGCTTGCCCGACCCGTTCTTGCGCAAAGCGGCCACTCCTTTGGCGTCGATCTCCTCGATAGTAGCGTCGAAAGATTGCCATTGCTGCTCCTCTTCCGCGACATGCAAGCTGCGTTCTTTCCACTTGGTCGAGCAACCATGTGGGCGCGTGGTTTCGACGGGAACGGGATTGCCCGCTAGTAGGGCCTCTACGGCATTGCGGGCGTCCGGGTGTTTGACAGTCTCAGGTTCAGCGTAGCGGGAATCGTCGAAGCGTCCATTGTATCGTAGCTTACGATCCTTATCGAAAATAAACACATGAGGCGTGGCCAGGCAGCCATAGGCTCGAGCTATCAGCTGTTGGTCGCCATCGTATAAAAAAGGGAAGTTCCAGCCAAAGTCTTCTGCGTAACGTTTGGAGTCTTCAAAGGTTTCATCGTAGTCGGTATGGCCAAACTCGTCGGGTCTGAGGCCGGAAGAATGGTTGGGATTGATGGCCACAAATCCAAAGCTCTCGTTGCTGAAGTCTTCAACGAACTGCAGCATCCGCCCCATCGCTCCATGAGAGGTGGGACAATGCGTACCGGTGAAATAGATGACTAGGATATCGTGATCGGAAAAGTCCTCCAAAGAGTAAGTCTTTCCATCCGTTCCCGGAAGCGTGAATCCAGGGGCTTGGTCGCCAACGTTCAAGGTTGTGAACCCGTCGGGCAAGTCTTTGGGGCTGGCTGAGTATGCGAGAGTTACTGTAACAATGATTGCGATACAAGTAGACAGAAGGGTTTTCATTATGCTCTGGGTTGCAAATTCTATGCGATTCCTCATGATCTCGTTCTAGTGAGTGAAAATTCCTTCTCTTTGATTGGCCAGTATATTCGCGTTGGCATTCTGCCCCTAGGCGTTGCCGTGTGGATTGGTTGTCTTGATCCCGGATTGGGGCAGGAGCCTCAAGTCGATGCTTCGCAGATGCCCCGCATCGCCGCGACTGAACCCGAAGAGGCCCTGGACACCTTCGAGATACGAGAGGGTTTTAGCCTGAAGTTAGCGGCTCATGAGCCTGATGTCGTGGATCCCATAGCCATGGCTTTCGACGCGGACGGGGGTATGTATGTGATAGAGATGAGGGGCTATTCCGAGCGACGCGAAGATCGGCTTGGGCGAATCCGCTACCTTGAAGACAGGGATAACGATGGGATCTTCGAGTCGTCTACGATTTTCAAAGATGGGCTCAAGTGGCCTACGGGCATCGTGTGCTACAAAGGGGGTGTATTCGTGGGGGTGACGCCAGACCTGATTTACATGAAGGACGAGGATGGCGATCGGGTTGCCGATACGGAGCGAGTCGTGTTCACGGGATTCGGGCCTGAGAATTCAAGGCTCAACATGCAGGCTCTATTCAATAGCTTCCATTGGGGGCCGGACAATCGGATATGGGTAGCGGCGGCCGCTAGCGGTGGTCGTGTCACGAAGCCCGGATCATCGCAGCCGCCTACTGTGCTCCGAGGGGCGGACTTTTCCTTCGATCCGGAGAAACTGGATTTCCGTTTGGAGAATGGAACAGCCCAATACGGAATGAGTTTCGATTCGCAAGGCCGCCGATTCGTATGCAGCAATTCGAGACACGTTGTATGGGTGGCCTACGAACGCTCCGATGTGATTCCAAATCCCTATTTCAATCTGCCATCATCTCTGACGGATATTGCGGACGACGGAGCTGCGGCGCCAGTCTATCGCATTAGTCCCGATGAGCCTTGGCGCGTCGTTCGCACACGTTGGCGAGTTGCGGGGGTTGTCCGGGGAATGATTGAGGGAGGAGGTCGTGTGTCTGGCTATTTTACCTCAGCAACGGGTATCCATATGTATTGGGGTGACGCTTACGGAGAGGGTTTTCGCGACAACATATTTGTCGGAGACGTGGGAAGCAATCTTGTTCATAGAAAGATTTTGGTTTCGAAATCAGACAGTATTCAACCTGTGGCGACACGTCCCGATAATGAACAAACGATTGAATTTTTGCGGAGCCGAGATAATTGGTTTAGGCCTGCCAGCTTTACTACGGGGCCAGATGGCTGCCTTTACATATGCGACATGTATAGGGAAACGATCGAGCACCCTTGGTCCTTGCCTCAAGGTATCAAACAGCATCTCGATTTGAACAGCGGCAATGATCGGGGGCGGATTTACAGGGTCGAGCCTGATGATTTTAAGCGCTCATCCATTCCCCGACTATCGGAAGCCAGCGACGATGAACTTCGGTCGTATGCTCGTAGATCGACCAATGATTGGACGCAGACAACGGCGAGGCGTTTGCTTTATGAGCGAGGTCTGCCTCTTGAAAATAAGTTACGCCCGAATCCGTTTCCATCGCTTTTGGCGAGCAAAAAGCCCTTGGTAGACAGAATCTCCCAATGGAAAGGAGATCCTTGGGGCGAGGCGATTGTTTTGAATTCCTTGCGTAGCGAGAAGGATATCGGGAAGGCCTGGGAGGCATCGATTTCAACCGCTTCACCGGATTTCGAGATCAAGATTGCGGAAATGATGGGACGAACGGGTTCACGGGTATTGATCGATGCAGTAGCGAGACGCTACGAACAAGGCGCCATGGACAGCCGTGTGGCGGAAACCCTGGAAGCGCTGCGAAGGGGAGTCGGTGACTCTAACGTTGAGTGGGCGGTCCAAGCACGGCGTTCTCCACTAAAGCGGCTTTTCAATAGAGCGGAATCGCTACTGTCAGATTCTAGTGATAAACTGGATACAAAATTAGCAGCTCTACGATTGCTCGATTTGCAGCCGAGTAGCGAAAGTGAAGAAATATTGAAGAGCATCGCTCTGGATGTCGGTGCTCAAGAGGCGTTGGTGAACGCAGCTCTAGAGCGAATTGGAGATACAGCGTTTTTAGCGGATCGGTTGGATAAACTGACCAATGGGCAGGCCAGAGCGGTCATAGAGCGGTTAGCGAAAACGGAAGAAGGGTCGGCGAGACTTTTGGTCGCTATAGATAGCGATAAGGGTTTGACTGAGTTGGTCTCCCCAACTGCTAGGCAGCATCTTAGGCAGAATCTCGCTAGTCTGGTCGAGGAACTGGTCCCTTCTTTGGAATCTCGAGCAGATGCTCTGAACCGATATCAAGCATCTTTGCAGCTCGAGGGAGATAGGGCGAAGGGGGCTGAGGTATTCGATCGATTGTGTATCAGTTGTCACAAGACAGCTGACGGAAGTGGGGTTTCTTTTGGCCCGCCTGCTACGTCTTTCGCCTCGTCAGGAAAGGAGTTTATACTAAGCAATCTAATCGATCCCAATCGGGAAGTTGCGCCTCAATATCAAGCGTTCCAGTTCGATTTCAAAGACGGCGAGAGCCAAGTGGGTATGATCGCTTCGGAAGATGTTCGTAACGTTAGCCTAGCGCTTCCCTCGGGCGAAACGATGACGTTTCTTCGAACCAAAGTGAAAGGCATGGCGGGGCTGAAGCGCTCGCTGATGCCAGAGGGTCTTGAGCAGGCGATCAGTTTGGAGGAGATGGCGGACTTGCTTGAGTTCCTTACTCAATAAACCGACCAGAGTTGTTAGCAGTTTGCTAGCGCGGCGGAGGGTCCGAATGCTGAAAAGCAAAGCTAGGGTGCAGGGTGTCCGCCCCAGCGGTTAGTGGATCCATAGCCGGAAATGAAATAGAGCCATTGGCATTCCGAGGTAGGCGAGTAGAGCCGAATTGATTCAGCTAAGCCGGGACAAGCGAGCGCTTTAGCTCTAGTTCGGTTTTACTTGACGTGACCAGGCCTCGTGAAGGTCTTGGAGTCGAGCAACGAGCTCGGGCATTCTGGAGGCATAGTCTTCCACCTCGGGTTGAGCGTCAGCTAGATTGTGTAGGGAGTGGGTCACTTCTCCGGTTTGCCGGTTGGTCTTGGCGATGAGTTTCCAGTCGCCTTCGCGCACGGCCCAGTCCTCGCGCCAATCAAAGTGAAGTACCTTGTGGTTCGAGGTAGCTTTAGCGCTCTTGATTATCGGCAGTATGTTGTATCCGTCGAATGGATTTGCCGGTTGGGGTAGGCCGATGAGTTCGATCAGCGTCGGCATCCAATCCATTATGGTGATTGTTTGGTGACGGACAATGCCTCGGGGCAGTTTTTTCGGGTAGCTGATAATCATGGGGACACGCACGCCTCCTTCGAGAAAAGTGCCTTTACGGCCAATCCATTTCCCCGTGTAGCCTCCTCCTCCATGGGCCAAATAGTAGTGACCGATTGGATACCCTGAGTTGTGATAACCTACAGTTATCCCCCGATTGTTTTCTTCGGAATGACCATTGTCGCTGCTGAATATGATGATGGTGTCATCGCGAATGCCAGAGTCATCCAGTTGCTTGAGGACGCGACCGATCTGCTTGTCGACGGTGGCCATGACTCGGGCGTACGACTGGCGGGGCATTTCCAGGTCGGCGAAGGCCTCTTTGAATTCTTCGGAGGGCTGCTCCGGATAGTGTGGAAGATTAAACGCGACCATCATGAAAAATGGTTCGTCGCTATGCCTATCCACATATTTGACGGCCTCGTCGACGATCATCTCCGGGAAGTACTCACCTCTCCGAAAGATCTCTTCGTTGTTGTCGTAGAGATCGTGATACCCCTGCCCATGAAGAAAGTAGTGAGTGAAGTTGTCGATGAAACCGGAGAGATGCCCAAAATGCTTTTCGAAGCCTTGATCGAGTGGACCGTGACCGACCTTCGCGCCTAGGTGCCACTTGCCGAATAGGGCGGTGCGGTAGCCTGCCTCCTTGAGAACTTCGGCCAAAGTGATCTCGCTGGGGTCCATATTACCCAAATGGGTGTCGCTACCGTTGCGATCCCCTTGCAGCCAGCTTTGTACGCCTCCTCGATTCGGATGGCGGCCGGTTAGTAGCGCCGCTCGAGACGGACAGCATACCGTGTGGGCATAGGCCTCGGTGAAACTCACCCCGTTGTCGGCCAACGAATCCATATACGGCGTTTGCAAATCGTTGGCTCCGAATCGATTCACATCCAGGGTTCCTTGGTCGTCCGTAAGGAAAATGACAACGTTGGGCTTGTTGGTGGCGTTGATGCTGATGGATAGGGCCAAGGCGAATAGGGCCGCCGATAATCGAAGAAGGGGATAGCGTATATGCATAGCTGACTGAGTATGAGTCCGGAATAGATTCACCTACCGAACCAGGCAAACATGAAAAAGACGCGGCGGCCGGAGCCAACGCGTCTGGAAAGTCGCTAATTTGGGTTCGCTTCAGCTATCCTTATGCAAAGTTAGGACCACGCTAACTTCGACATCGTCATGAATCAGCTTATCGCCGAGATTCTCGAAAAAACTGCCTGAACGGTATTTAACATCGTAGTCGGAACGGTCGAAGACGATGTCCGCCTTGGCTGTAGCCTTGTTCCCCTGATGGTCTATGTAGGCGGTGAAAGTAATTTTTTTGCTTATCTCCTTTACGGATAAATCAGCCGTAACGTTGTAGGCCCCATCCTGCGATGAATTCTCGACGTTGGCGATTTCTAACTTGGCCGCGGGAAACAGCTTTGCGTAAAAGAAGTCCTTGGACAGCAAGTGCCGGTCTACGCGCCTCTTTTGGCGACCCTCCAGATCAGTGGTATTGATCGTAGTCATGTCGATTTCAAAGCTGCCACCGGTCAAGCCGTCCTCTGAAAACAGCAAATTGCCGTTTTTCAGAGATACCGTTCCCACATGCGCCCCACCTACCTTGCTGCCTTTCCATGTGATCGAGCTAGCTGTTGGATCTAATTGATAGAGACCGCCCGATAAGGCGACAGACGACCCAATAAAGGCTGTTGCTAGAATTGATACAATTGTCTTGGTGATTTTCATTCTAATTTGGGCCTGAATTTGCAGGGTGTTGTGCCTTGTGGAATTTGACCGCAGCCGAAAGGCAGCGGCTACTGGTTTTCTTTCTCCGCATCCATACGATTCTTGATGTCGTCGCCATAGGTTCCAAACGGAACAATTGTATAAGATGTATCCGTTTTATTGATATACATAAATGCATCTAAGTGATCCTGTAATCGCTGCCGATATTCCAGGTTGATTCCGTCTGGCAGCGTTTCCATGCTGTATCGAGCTTCCAGATCGGACACGGGTATCTCGTAGAACCTTCCGTCCTCGTGAAGACGGAAACGTTTGTCGCGAACGAAATAGACACCCCCCTCGAAAGCCATTGCGAATAAAGCACGATCTTTGCCGGGAGTGTCGAACAGATTGTGGGAGAGGTCCATCCCATCAATCTCATGATTGATAGGTATTCCTGTCACTTTTGCCAGAGTGGGCATCACATCCATGAGAGTGAAGAACGCATCGCGTGTGCCGGATGGAATCTTGCCCGGCCATTGAGCAATTAACGGCACACGTGTACCCGCTTCATTCATACTGCGCTTGCCGCCGCGAATGCGTAGCGAACCCAGCTGACTCACTAGATTGGGAGCCGAGCCATTATCTCCAGTGAAAATGACCAAGGTCTCTTCCTCTAGCCCCAGGGCGGCCAGTTTATCTAGCATCCTACCGACAATGGCATCCATATAGGTAATCATATGGCCAATAGTTCGCTCATTGGCTCCAAGATCGTCTGGGAATGAGCTGGCAGCGAGTTCTTGTAGGGCGGGAGGTTCGATTAAGGGTCCATGAATCAGATTCATGGGGAAGTAGGCGAAGAAAGGCCTCTCTTGGTTTCGCTCGATGAAATCCAGAAGAAAATCGCAGTAGTAGTCTGGTCCGAAAACCTCTTTGCCTTGAGCTCCGTACTCTCCGTTCTCCCAATTGTGGGGTCCGTAGTAGCGGCTTGGGCGTTTACCATCCCAGTACTGGACCCACAGGCAGTGCTCATCGAAGCCATGGCTCGCGGGCTGGTCTGGATAGCGTTGAAAATCGCCTAGATGCCACTTGCCAGCAATTGCGGTAGCGTATCCAGCTTCTTGAAACATGTGGCCGATTGTTTTTATATGGTCTGGAAGGCGGTTGTTGTTGTCCGGATCGAGTCGGCTGTCCAGCCGTTCCATAATGCCGATGCGGTTTGGATACAGACCGGTTAGAATCATCGCTCGCGTGGGTGAGCAGACCGGCGTCGCGAAAGCGTTCTCGAATCTGGCTCCCTCCGAAGCCATGCGATCCAAACGAGGCGTCGTGTACGCCGTGTTGCCATAACAAGCCAAGGCCTCCGCGCCGAGATCGTCGGCCATAATGAGCAGAACGTTTGGCGTATTTGCCCAGAGCGGGCTGAAGAAAGAGAGAACGACGAGAGCGAGTGGGTAAAAATAGCGTACCATGCCTTTTTGAAGATATTGGAATAAGAAGGTATTAGATCGCAATTGTTTAGGCCGCTTCCAAGGCGACTTTGCCGATAAGGACGTAGATTCCGGCGCCGATAATGTTACCCGGACCGTACAGGGTTACCAGTGGAAGAGTAAGACTCCGCTTGAGGGAGCTTAGATCCGTGTCTGGTTGCGAGCTATGCGGTGTTGAAGAAATGGTAGGATTGTTTATCGGCACGATATTGCCCGGACCGAAGCTACCGTTTCCAAATTCCGGCCTCTTGCGGCGGGGATCTATGTTTGAGAGATATTTGCTTGAGCTCACCCCGATGCGCTGAGCGGGCCGTATTACGCTTCGATTCGATAAAGCAGGCTGTCGGCCGTCCAATCAGTATTCCCATCTTCACGGAAATTCTGAGCAAAGAGGCGGGTCATATGCAGCAGGAGATGGCCGCTTCCCCGCTCTTCACGAGCATAGAAATTGGAAAGGGTCAGGTAAGGGCTTTCGTTCGGCTGTCGATCGTCGATAGTGGCGACGGTATCGCGGATGAGGAGCCCCGTTTTGAGATCGACCTCGCCGATGACGATTGGGTAGCGGGGACTATTGCCTTTAGAATTTTCCTCCGATATATTGCCCATCCATAACAGCCTGCTGTCGGAGTGGGAAATTAGCTGCGAGGTGGCGCTGGGCGAGTAGAATGGCGTTCCATTGCTGTACGTCCACGGTTCGGCCTTAGTCCAAGTCATCCCCCCGTCATAAGATTTAGAATACCATTTGTAACCAGGCCATTTCCGACGAACGTCATTGCTGCCTCGCATGACCATCAGAATCGAGCCGTCTGTCAATTCGGCGATTGTTGGCTCGACCAGCCCGCGAGTCGTTCTGTTTGGATCTCCTTCGAGACGCTCCGATGCCGTCCAGGAAAGATGGCCGTCGGATTTCCACGTTCCAAACAACATCATGCAATCCGTGTAGGTATAACCCGCTCCCGGATTAAAATACTCCCCATCGGGTCCAACGGGACTGCTTTGCACAGGCAGCATGATAACCCCATCGGATCGTGTTAGTGGTCGCTGGCCGAGATCCCCAATCATAAGGCAATTCTTCCCAACAGTGATTCCCGGCATATGATAGGTCGAATCATAGGCGTCGCCAGCATGGATTATTTGCTCGCTTATAGCTCGGGTTCGGCCGCCGTCTTCCGAGACCGAGTAGTGAAGCGTCCATTGCTTCAATCCTTCCAAGGGGTCGTCGGTGGGCAGGACGCCTTCGGTCCAGACTGTTAAGTATTTTCCATTGTAAGGATCCACGTATCCACCG
>CAZFUD010000003.1:20521-58937 GCA_964521705.1 uncultured Opitutaceae bacterium
ATGTCGACGGCCGGTTCCGTTCGGATGATCGTACTTTGTTGCCCATTCAGTGGTTTCACTCCACGACTGGCCGTTGTCGTCCGATAGCCGAATGTAGGCCATGTCCACAGTATCGCTACGACTCGTATAGCGGTGTACGCTCATGAGATCCGAGCTATCCAATTTCGTGTAGTAGCTGGCTCCGAAGATAGCGGTGCCTTTTTTGGGCGAACCGATAAAGACGTTTTTTGAAAGAACACGGGCTTTGCCAGCAGCCCGTGGACCGGATTTACGGGAGCAGGATACAAAAGGTATTCCGATTCCGGAGAGCGCCAGACAACTAGCGTTTTTCAGAAATCGCCGGCGTGAGGAATAGTTGGTGGGGCGCATCATTTTCTTGCTTGGCGTCAACTCAGGTTGAGGTCGTTTGTAGGAGCGGGTTCATCCCGCGATTGCCATACAATGGCGTTGAGTTTTTCGCGGGATAAACCCGCTTCTACGGATCTCGAATTCCACGATATTTCAGTTGGGTGCCCTATGCTCATTACCTTCATCCCATGGATTCGAGGGCTGCCATTAACGCATCCAGTTCCTCGATACTTGTAAATACATTCGGGGAAATACGGCAGCCATTGACGCCACCTGTGTTGATGGCCACGGTAAAGATTTCGTGTTCATCCATTAGCTTCTTCGCCATTTCGGACGATTCCATGCCCTCGATGCCTACGTTGGCGATCCCGCACGAGCGGTGGCGGTCCTTGGGGGTGAACAGGGTCAGGTGATCGATCTCCCGAGCTTGGTCGGTCCAGTAGTTTTGAAGGTATCTCAGTCTGGCTTCCTTGCGAGTCCCGTCGATTCGATTGTGAAACTCGATAGCGTTGGCGATAGCCAGATCCGTATGGGCTGGATGGGTTCCTGTGTGGTTGAGTCGCGTGATGTCATCTGGCTCCTTGGGCGAAGCGAACATCGGCCAAATTTTGTTTAGGTTCGATTTCTTTACATAGAGGAAACCGGCCCCGAGAGGAGCGCTCAGCCATTTGTGGAGGCTGGTTCCGTAGAAGTCGCAATTCAGATCGTTAATGGAGAATTCGAAATGGCCGAAGGCGTGGGCCCCGTCCACCAGCACATCGACGCCTTTCGAATGGGCCATGTCGCAGATCTTCCGAATGGGAAGGATGTGGCCGGTAATGTTAATTATGTGGCAGACCATCAGCAAACGCGTCTTCGGCGTGATTGCCGCCGCATAGGTGTCGACGATTTCCTGGTCCGACTGGGGATGCATGGGGACATCGATAATTTTCCGCACCACGCCGTAGCGCCGCTCCACGAGTTCGAACATGCTTCGCATGGCTCCATAATCCTGATTGGCCAACACGGCTTCGTCTCCTGGATTCCAATGAACCCCTCCGATAATCGTATCCAAAGACTCGGTAGCGTTTCTAGTGATGACCAATTCATCGGCTGAGCAATCCGCCATCTCCGCCAGTTTGGCAGTAACGCGCTGCTTGTTCTCGAGGCGAAGGTTCCGCATATAGTAGGAGCCATGGTAATTCACCTCGCGAACATGACGTATGAAGTTCTCCAGCGTATCCTCTGGCTGGATGCAATAGAAGCCGCTCTCGAGATTGATATAGTCTGGCTTAAGCTTGTAGGATGCCCGAATTTTCGCCCAAAAATCCTCGTCGGTGGCCAGTTCCAACGAAGAGCGGCCTTCAGCAGCGGCAAGCAGTCCATCCAAACGAGTGAACACGGGGGCGCTCAGTCCTACGAGAGCGATTCGCTTAATAAATTCGCGCTTGTTCATTGGCAGTGAGTCTCGGAGGGGTAGAATCGATCTGAGCCTTCCGAATTAGCGCTGGATTGGCGAGTCCATAATCGCCTGATTCCCAAGAAGCTGCCTATGGCAATTCGCGAACGGGAAGATTGCGGAAGATGATGGGGGCCCTAGATTGTTCGGGTTCTCCAGGCGCTCGATAGAGGCCGGGGTTGTACAAATAAAGACACCCGAGTTGCCAGCGGCTTTTTGATGATTCCACTCCACAACCATCTCGAAATTGGTATTTTACTTTGTCGTTCGTAAAACGCTGATCGGCGTTCCCGAACAGAAAAGTTCGCCACCCTTCCAACTCCAGGTATCGGATTGGCTGTTTGCCTGCTCAAAATCGTTTTCGACGAGAGGCCGACATCTCAGGTAAGCTCGAATCTATGACTGGGCGAGGGATCGTCTCTTGAGGCGCCCCGTTCGTAACATTAACGCATCCGATTTGAGTTATGAGGGCGAATACGATCAGCGAGTAAGGTCTTAGCGTGGGTTGGATTGAAATACGGTGTATTGACGAGACCTGGATTTCATAGAACCCTGCCTAGGTGAATACGAGCGAAATGATGATGTCGCGGGCCATTCAAGTGGTCGGTATAGCTTTTGTTTTAGGGTTGAGGGCATTGAGCTTCGCGGAAGAAGATCGTCCGACGCTCAAGTTGGAGAATGATCAAGCAGAGGTCGTAGTCGATTTAGGCGGCGGTTCGATTTCGGAGTATCGCTTGAAAACCAACGACATCAATCCGCTGCAGTGGGACTCCTGGTCCTTCAATCCGAGGGCGGATGAGGATCCGCCCATGCTTCCCCGATCGATGGGGCACTTCCTTTGCCTAGACAGGTGGGGATCGGCTTCTGAAGCCGAGAAGGCCCGCGGTTTCACCAACCATGGAGAAGCCACCCAAGTTTGGTGGGAAGCTTTGCCGGAGTCGGGAACTGGAGATGGAAATTCCAGCGCTCGAATGCGAGCAGAGCTTCCCATGGCAGGAATTCACGTTGAGCGCCGGGCCCTTATGGAATCGGGCTCCCCGGTGGTTGCGGTCGAAGAAATCATTACCAACAAAAATCCTTTTGGCCGGATCTATAACATGGTGCAGCACCCGACTATAGGGCCCCCTTTTCTAGATGAGCACACAATCGTGGATTCCAATGGGACGCGTGGCTTTATGCAGGAAAGATCCATGCCGAATCCCGAAGAAACGGAAGCCCGCTGGCCGCAGGCTTTCCAGATAGATGGGAGGGAGGTCGATCTTCGATTCCTCGGAGACGATCCTTCCCCGAATGTCGTCTCCTTTATCATAGAGGAGGAAATCGGCTGGGTTACGGCTACAAGCCCGAAGCAGGGACTCTTGTTAGGCTATGTTTGGAAGACGGAAGACTATCCATGGCTCAACATTTGGAGGCACGTGAAAGACGGAAAGCCCTTTGCTCGCGGTCTTGAATTTGGAACCTCGGGCTTGCACCGGCCTGGCTATGATCTCGTTGCTAAGGGACGAATTTTTGAACGGCCCCTTTACCGATACATCGATGCTGACGAAATGCAGTCTTTTCGCTATGCCATGTTTCTGGCTGAGATACCTGAAGATTTTGCCGGAGTGGCGTCGGTCGTTATGAGGGATTCCCAGATCTTGATTTCGGAAGCCGGGGATCGGGCAAGGCAGGTTACCGTAGCGGCATTTCCGCTATTTCCAGACAATTGACCGACAAAATTTATGACGCTCGACATATTTACACCCAGATTTGAGAACTATCCTCGCCCATCCTCAATCAGATGAATAAGCCAATCCCCTTAGCTCGATACATTGCCATAGTCCCCCTCATTGCGGTTTTATTAGCTACCTCCTGCAAAAAAGCGGATACCCAAGCTTCGGGGGCGGATTGGGCCTACTATCTCGGGGACCCGTCAAGCAGCCAATACTCGACCTTGGACCAGATCAACCGATCCAATGTGGGCCAATTGGAGGTCGCCTGGTCCTACGATACAGGCGAACAGGACATGTATCAGACAAATCAATTGGTCGTCGACGGTATCCTTTACGCGGCTACGCCGAATAGTCGAGTGATCGCGCTAGGTGGATCTGCCGGTAAATTGCTTTGGAGCTTCGATCCGGATGCTATTCATGACGGGCTTTCCGACAATGATCAACGCGGTCTGATGTACTGGAAGGATGGAGATCAAGGGCGCCTTTTTACCAATAAGGGAAGCTATTTATATTGCATAGATACGCGTACTGGAAAATTGGTTACTTCTTTCGGAACGGAAGGCTCGATCCATCTCGGTGAGAACATGGATGTCGAAGGGGCTCCGGGAGTATACTTGAATACGCCGGGATACGTCTATCGCAACATGATCATCATCGGAGCGAACGTGGCGGAAAGTGTTCCGGGCGCGGTGAGGGCCTTCGATGCCCGTACCGGCGAGCGAAAATGGATTTTCCACACCTTGCCGCGACCGGGAGAATTCGGATCGGACACCTGGCCGGATGGCTACTTGGGAAAAACGGGAGGGGCTTCGGATTGGTCGGGGCTGGCTATCGACACCGAACGAGGCATCGTGTACATTTCCACCGAAACCGCGGGGCCGGACTTCTATGGAGGCGAGCGGTATGGCGAGAACCTGTTCGCCAATAGTGTCGTGGCTTTGAACGCCGATACCGGCGAACGTATTTGGCATCAGCAGCTGGTTCATCACGACCTTTGGGATCTCGACCTGCCGCAACCGCCGACATTGTTGACAGTGATGCACGAAGGGAGAGAGCGCGATATCGTCGCTCAAGGAACCAAGATGGGTCGGCTTTTCGTTTTCGATCGCGTGACGGGAGAGCCGATTTGGCCCATCGAGGAGCAACCCACTGCCGAATCCCGGATCCCGGGCATGAAAGCTTGGCCGACGCAGCCGTTTCAGGTCAAACCGCCACCACTCATCCGGCAGCGGTACACAGAGAACGAAATATCGAATATCTCACCGAAGGCGGAGTTGATGGGCAAGGACGTCCTTGCTCAATCGGGGAACTTTGGCTCCTTTCCTCCCCCTAGTTTAGAACCGGTTGTCATGTTTCCTGGATACGATGGCGGGATGGAGTGGGGCGGCTCCGCAGCCGATCCCGATGGGATCATCTACGTCAATGTTAACGAGATGCCCTGGTTCTATCAGCTCATTCCAACGCGGCAAACTGACGGAAGACCGCTATCATCGGGCGAGCTGCTTTATCGGGCTCATTGCGCCGCCTGTCATGGACTGGACCGGTCGGGGAATCCTGCCGGGGGCTTTCCCGCCCTAGCAGACGTTGGCGAGCGTTTAACGCGAGAAGTAGTCATGCATTTCATTCTCAATGGAGGCGGACGCATGCCGTCATTCGATCGGCTTTCGCAAAACGACCAAAAGGATATCGTCGACTTCCTTTATGGTATCGAGACGCCGCCGAGCAGGCGAACGAGACGGGATGATATTCCCCCTTATGTCTTCCGAGGATTCCAAAGATGGTTCGACGATGAGGGCTACCCGGCTATCAAACCGCCATGGGGCACGCTCAATGCCGTGGATCTGAATACAGGCGAAATCAAATGGAAAGTGCCTCTTGGCGAAGTTCCCGAGCTCACCAAACGCGGTATCCCAATTACGGGTACGGAAAACTATGGCGGTCCTGTAGTAACGGCGGGTGGCCTGATCTTCATTGGAGCTACGAATGACGGTAAGATCCGGGCCTTCGATAAAGACACGGGCGACATGCTATGGGAACACGAATTGCCCTTTGATGGAAACGCTACGCCGAGCGTCTATGCAGTCGATGGAAAACAGTACGTCGTCATCTCATGCGGAGGAGCCAAGAAGAAGCCCGTGCATGGCGGAATACTCATGGCCTTCAGCTTGCCGGATTGAATGGCGCATTGGTAGCGTGGCTCTTCGGCCCGCGATTTCGGTTCCAGCATTAGCACAGGCATCCTGCCTGCGTATTTGCGATCGGACTCAGGCTGGAAGCCTGTGCTACCCTAGTTGTGTTCAAAAATCATATTGGGCGGCTTCATAGATGCGTAACGCTTTTTCCCATACTTCGCCGACTTGCCCGTCGCCTACTGATTGTCCATCCATTTCTACTACGGGGACTATGCGTTTCGAAGAATTGGTAAGCCAAATCTCCTCTGCCTCTCTGGCTTCGTCGATAGTGACCTCGCGTTCGCTCAGAGGAAGGGAACTATCGGCTCGCAGGGATTCTAAGCATATATGGCGCGAGATGCCCGGCAGCTTTTGGTTGTCGAGCGGAGGTGTCGCGACTTCTCCGTTTATGACGACAAAGACGTTGCTGGAGCTGGCCTCCGTTATTTCGCCGGCATGATTATAAAGAATGGTTTCATCCATACCCGCTTCATGGCTTTGCTGGTAGTGAAGCAGATTTCCGAGCAAGGCGGTGGACTTGATATCGCAATGGTTCCACCGTTGATCCTCGGCAGTTCCTACTCGGAAACCTTTTTCTGTCTTCCGGTCGGGAAAAGGAGGGGGCGGCGTTATTTCCAATACTGTGGCAAACACCGTTGGCGGGATCCCAGCGGGGAAGCGGTGCATGCGCCGGCCTTCATTGCCTCGGCTGACATGGAAATAGATTCCAAGATTGCCGCCGCCGTTTCTTTCGCTTAGCTCGTTCGCTACGCTTTTCCAAGCTTCATCTGTCATCGGATTATCGATACCGATTGCATCAAGCCCTCTTCGCATTCGATCGATGTGCAATTGCAGAGCGACTGCTCGGCCATTGTAAGAGGGAATCGCCTCATAAATGCCGTCGCCGAACAAGAAACCGCGATCTAGCGGAGAAATCTTAGCTTGGTCGGCAGGCAAATATTCGCCGTTCAAGTAGACGATCATAGGTTTGATTGAGATCTCGGAATAGTAGGAGAGGGTTTATCCCGCGAAAAAGGGAAAGGCTTCAAGCATAGTTAATGGGTAATGGTGATGTCTAGGCCACCTTTTTTAAAAAAATCGCGGCGTAAAGCCGCTCTTACCTATGGAACAGTCGGCATCCCTATCTCAACTGAAAGCTCTAGGTGGTCTTTACTCTGAATATGCGGCGTTTGACAAGATCCCCGATTTGAAACGGAATCGGCGTAGTTTTTGCCTTGCCATTCAGAAGCCAAGGGCGGCCTAGCTTGTTTCATTCCCCCAAATTACCCTTACCTCCATGAAATCCCTGTATCCGAATCTGCTTCAAGCCATCATTCTCGTCGTTCTCAGCGCCTGCTCTAAAATTCCCGAGAACAATGTCGCCCAAATCGATGATCAGGTCTTGGCCAATGTGGAAAGCCGGCCGGGCGACTGGATTGCCCACGGACGGAATCAAGCTGAAGACCGCTTTAGCCCGCTGGACCAGATCAATGCTTCCAACGTGGATGACCTGGATTTAGCTTGGGGAAAGAAGCTGGGAACGACCCGCGGTTTGGAAGCGACGCCTTTGGTGATCGATGGAATCATGTATTTCACGCTGACCTGGTCGACGGTGATGGCGGTCGACTGCGAGAACGGAGAGACGCTTTGGACCTATGATCCTGTAGTAGACAAATCGGTATGGGGGATGCGGGCATGTTGCGATGTGGTCAATCGCGGTTTGGCCTACTACAAAGGCAAAATCTATCTAGGCTCGCTAGATGGGCGGCTGATCGCCTTGGATGCCGAGTCGGGAACAGTTGCCTGGGAAACGCAAACTTTCGATACGGACAGTCCCTATACCATTACCGGAGCCCCTCGCATATTCGATGGCAAGGTGGTCATTGGCAATGGCGGCGCTGAGCGAGGGGTTCGCGGATTCATTTCTGCCTATAATGCTTTGACCGGCGATTTAGCGTGGAAAACCTATACCGTTCCGGGAGACCCAAGTGAAGGTTTCGAGTCCCCTGACATGGAGAAGGCGGCCAAGACTTGGAAAGGCGAGTGGTGGACTGTCGGGGGCGGAGGCACTTGCTGGGACTCTTTCGCCTACGATCCCGAGCTGAAGCTTCTGTACGTGGGCACGGGTAACGGTTCTCCGTGGACACGGATCGCCCGCAACGGAACCTGGGAGCCCTTGGACAATTTGTATTTGTCGTCCATCCTGGCACTAAATCCGGATACGGGAAGGATCGTATGGTACTACCAAACGACACCAGGAGACAACTGGGACTACACAGCCACCCAGCATATGATTCTCGCTGATATCGAGTGGAAAGGATCCATGCGCCAGGTATTAATGCAGGCGCCGAAAAATGGGTTTTTCTACGTCTTAGATCGAAAGACCGGCGAATTGCTGGCAGCGGACCCATTTATTGAGATGAACTGGGCCGAAGGCGTGGATCTAGAAACCGGACGCCCGATCGAGTCGCCGGATTCCGACTATTCAAGCGCTCCCAAGGAAGTTAAGCCCAGCCAGGCGGGTGGCCATAGCTGGCACCCGATGAGTTTTAACCCGGAACATCAGTTAGTTTACATTCCCGTTCTCGAGAATACCCGAGTATTCAAACACGACCCCAACTGGAAGTACCGACCAGGCAAAGCGAACCACGCTATGGATATCGACACCGAGCCCCGCAAGGACGTGCGACGCTATCAAGGAGGATTGATTGCCTGGGACCCCATAGAGCGAAAACGGGTCTGGGTGGTCGATCACACGAGTATCATAAATGGGGGTACGCTGGCCAGCGCGGGAGATTTGGTTTTCCAAGGCAATGCGGACGGAGAGATTGTCGCTTACGAGGCGAAGACAGGGGAAAGGCTCTGGTCCTATTTTACGGGGACGGCGATCATGGCCCCTCCGGTAACGTATATGGTAGATGGGGTTCAGCATGTAAGCGTCGTTGCTGGTTGGGGAGGCGGCATGGGCCAGAGGATTCCTCCAGGGGACAAGGCGACCGAGTACTTCCAAGAAGGCATCCTATATACCTTCAAGCTTGATGGAGAAGGGGAGCGTCTAGAGCTGGTCAAGAATCCGCGGGCTAACCCAACTGGGCCAGACCTAGAGTTCGAGGTGGATGTAGCGCAAGCAGCGAAAGGAAGAGACCTGTACGTCCATAATTGCTCAAGATGTCACGGACCCTTGGACGGGAAAGCAGGCTCGATTCCCGATCTCACCGCGTCGCCTCAAGTAATTCACGATGTCTGGCAGAGCATCGTTCACGATGGCATTTTCGCCGCCGCTAAGGGCATGCCCAAATTCGAGGGAGATCTGAACCGAGAGGAGATCTCGCTCATCCAACACTATGTCGTTCGCGAGTCCAGAGCCCTCGCGAATGGGAGAGAGTAGAGAGGGATTCGTGATGAACCTTCCTGATAAAGAACAGGCTCAAGAACTTCTCTTCGAACACGTCCAAGACGCGTATCAGCGATTCCATGCTTTGATGGTGGCAACGGCGATGGAGGGCTATGCCGGCGCGCTGGAGCAAGATGAAACTCTTTGGTGGGTAACTGGCTATTTGCACGATATCGATTTCGAGAAACATCCAGAAACCCATCCGGGGGAATCGTTAAAGTGGTTTGCCCAGTGGGGGTATCCAGAAGGACTGATTCACGCGGTAAAAGCCCATGCGTATGGATATAACGGGTACAAGACTGTTCCGGAAACGAAGCTAGCGGCTGGATTACTGGCCTGCGATGAGATTTGCGGGATTTTCTATGCCTATCAAAAGATGAACCCCGTTCCTTATGGACAGATGAAAACCAAATCCATCCGCAAGAAGATGAAAGACAAGTCCTTCGCCGCCAAGGTCGACAGGGCGTCCATAGAAATGGGTTGCCAGCGGTTGGGCGTAGAGATACCCGAGCATATCGGGAACCTGATTCGCTACTTCGCTAAGCTCGACTAGGCTTGGTTATACGTGGCCCAAGGTTGGAAGCGTCATTGCTATCGTTTAGGAGGTCAATTTGTCCAGCTGGAGAGTGAGATTGTCAATAAGAGGTTGAGCCAAGCGCTGGATAATTCAAAACGTAACGATTTTCATGAACCATGGGAAGAGATCCATTTCACCTATTGCGACAGGCGTGCTGTTACTGGGCCTATTCGTCCCTGCTTCGGCAAGCTGGGAGAGTTGGGATCCGGAATTCGCTTCCATGATCGAGGATACCTGCCTCGATTGCCATGATGACCTCGAGCAGAAGGGCAATTTTCGTTTGGATAATCTGGCCCTCATGTCTACCGATCCCTCTACGGCGAAGATCTGGCTGCACGTTTACGACCGGGTATCTAAAGGGGAAATGCCCCCTAAGAAGCGGCGCTTTTCCCAAGAAGAAAGGGATCGATTTACCGATTTCTTGGGAGGAGCGCTGGAGGAGTTCGATTCAATGCGAGAGCTTTCTGTAGGACGCGTTGTTTTCCGCCGGCTAAGTTCGAGCGAGTACGAAAACGCTGTCAGAGATCTACTCCATCTTCCAGGCCTGACCGCGGCCCAATACACGCCCGATGATCCAGATTACCACGGAATCGACAATGTCGCAGACAAGCAGGAGTTGGCCTACAGTCAGATCGCTCTTTATCTGGAAGCCGCTGAAGCCTCTTTGCAAGCGGCAGTCGCTTTGAGGTCGAAGCCGGATGTCGGGCCGATCCGCTATGCTCCGCGCGAGTTGCGAGCCCATCGCAAAGCGTATCGTAATGCCCACACGCTGGTTGGCGATGAACTCGTCCTGATAAAGGAACCAATGAAGTCCCAAGGGCCGTGGGGCTTGTTCACTGCTCCTGAGGAACCCGGATATTATAAAATCCGTTTTCGGGCCAGGACGGGGCGAATGGCGTACAGCGCTTTTGCCGAGGCGGAGCATGTGGGTGATGACGTGCCGAAAATTTTTCCTGGTGAAAAGAAGCAAACGGTTGCCCTTGGCGTCACACTGGGCCGGTTTTTCGATTCCTTTAATGTAACGCCTGAATCGGACACCTACGAGTCTACCGTTTGGCTGCACGGCAATGAACGCTTGCGTATCCATTGCGCGGATCTCCCGTTGCGGAGTGCTCGTTTTGCTTCAGGCAAGAATCCGGAAATCTGGGAGGCCTTGGTTATCGAGTGGGCGGAAATCGAGGGTCCGCTGATTGAGGATTGGCCTCCGAAGGGGCATCGGGCCCTCTTTGGCGACCTGCCGGTTGAAAGATGGAGCGAGAAAAGCGGCCGTTTGAAACCGCGTCCCAATTTTGTGGGTACAGGGGAAATTCGCGAAGTCAGCGAAACGGTGGAGGATCTCTATTACGTCAGATCAGAAAATCCCGCTCGAGACAGCAAACGGCTTTTGCGGAACTTCATGGAGCGAGCCTATCGGCGCCCAGTTAGAAATGCCGAGGTCACTGTAATGCAAAAGCGGGTTCTCGAGGCGATGGACCAGGGGCTTTGCTTTCAAGATGCCATGCTGATCGCCTACAAGGCTATCCTTTGCTCGCCCGATTTCCTATTCGTTCGGGAAAAGCCGGGCAAGCTTTCTGGCCTGGAGTTGGCGACCAGACTATCATTGTATTTATGGCGCTCGTTGCCGGATGAGCTTTTGAGTAAACTCGGTAGATCGGGCGCCCTGACAAAGCCAGATGTGTTGCGAGCCGAGGCGGTACGTATGCTAGACGATCCCAGAGCCGATCGATTTATAGACGACTTTACCAATCAATGGCTGGGTCTGGACGATATCTATTCTACAACTCCCGACAAACGACTGTATCCAGAATATGATGAAGACAGTTTTCTCGTGGAGTCTATGGTTTGGGAAACGCGAATATTCGTCCGCGAGATGATCCGTAGCGACTTGCCCATCGGTAACGTGATCGATTCTGACTTCGCCTTTCTCAATGGGCGATTAGCTCGCCACTATGGGATCGACGGCGTATCGGGTAGCGACTTGCAGAAAGTGGCGTTGCCAGCTAACAGCCCGAGAGGCGGTATCCTGACCCAAGCGAGCATACTTAAAGTCTCCGCGGACGGATTCACGACCTCTCCCGTGAAGCGGGGCGTTTGGGTTCTAGAACGTATCTTAGGAGAGCCTCCCCCGGCCCCACCGCCGGATGCGGGCGGAATTGAGCCGGATACCCGGGGAGCGACTACGGTCCGCGAGCAATTGATCAAGCATCGTCGCAATGAATCTTGCGCTAGCTGCCATCAAGGGATCGATCCTCCGGGTTTCGCCTTGGAGTCCTTCGATGTGATGGGAGGCTATCGTACTCGCTATCGCAGTTTGGAGAACGGCGACAAAGAGATTCTCCGCCGAGGTCCATTCCGCTATAATGTTATCGAAAGCAAGCAAGTGGACTCCACTGGGGAAGTTCTCGGCGCTACGTTTTCAGATATCCAAGATTTAAAGAAGCTCTTGGCTAAAGAAGACCGGAAGATAGCCCGCAATATTCTCAATCGTCTGCTCGTGCATTCCACGGGGGCTGTCGCCACCTATAGTGACCGTCAAGTTATTGAGCAACTGCTGGATGCAAACGAAGCCAGCGGCTATGGGCTCAGAAGCCTGATTCTGAGTATTCTTGAAACTCCCATGTTTTTACGTAAATAAGCAAGGAAGATCCATGGTAAGGGCCTCGAATACCTCTAAATCTCCCGGCAAAACTGAGTCGGTCCCTCTGCAAATGCCTCATCTGCGTAAGGTTATGGATAGGCGTGCGTTTCTAAAAGCGTCTGGCGTCGCGGTAGGCCTTCCCTTTTTGGATGTGATGAAGCCCAGCGTCTACGCGGCAGAAAAACGGGTCGCCGAAGCAGCTTCGCCCCGGCGAATGGTTATTCTCATGAATAGCCTCAGCCTGCTGCCCCAGCACTTCTTCCCGCAAACGATGGGAGTTAACTACGAAACGACACCTTATTTGGACCTGCTGAAGGCCCACCGGAGCCGAATGACGGTCATGTCCGGGGTTTCGCTCCCAGGAGTCGACAGTGGCCACGGCGCCTTGCCCTGTTTCATGACCGGCGCCCCCCATCCAGGGAGTCCGGGATTCCGCAATACGGTATCTCTCGATGTATTCGCGGCCGAGGCTATCGGGCACAATACACGTTTTCCTTTTCTGCCCATTATGATCGCGCCTTGCGACAGCGGTCCTGAGCGCGGCGAGCCGATGTCATTCACTTCAGCTGGAGTTCCAATACCTGGCGAAACCAAGGCTGCTCGCTTGTTCGAGCGCATGTTCTTGCAAGGCAATAAAGCCGAGGTCGACGCTCAGATCGTTCGCCTGCAAGAGGAACGTAGTATTTTGGATGCGCTGACCGGACGGGTAAAGAAGCTCAAAGGCAAGGTGAGTTTGGCGGATAGGGACAAGCTGGACCAGTATTTCACATCTGTTCGGGAATTGGAGCAGCGCCTAGTGGAGAGGCAAGCGTGGGAGCGGAAACCGAAACCTGTGGTCAATGCTCCAATGCCGGAGGATATCACCACGACCGCTGACGGTATCAAGCAACATCGGCCGATACTGGACGTCATGAAGCTGGCGTTGAGCACCGATTCCACGCGTATCATATCTTTGGGTATACATATGGGATCCTTGCCCCAGAATATCGATGGAGTGAATGGCGGTACGCATCCCTTGTCTCACCATGGCAACGATCCCGAAAAGATGGACCAATTGCGCATCGTCGAGGAATTACAGCTCAAGGAGATCAATCACTTTTTGAATGGCCTCAACGAGGTAAAAGAGCAGTCCGGTACTTTGCTGGACAACACCATGGTAATGTTTGGATCGAATATGGGATCGGCCAATTCCCATTCCAACGTGAACCTCCCCACCTTCCTGGTCGGCGGCGGTTTCAAACACGGCCAGCATCTGGTTTTCGATAAGGAAAACAACTACCCGCTAACCAATCTTTATGTATCCATGCTGCAACGACTCGGTGTCGAAGTCAATTCCTTCTCTTCAGGAAAAGGAACGATGACCGGTTTGGAGATGATTTAGGGAAAAGCTTCGCGGCAATCCCAAGAGTGAATCCTTCGCTTCCGAACGTTGTCTTATACGTTACCCATTATTGACCGTGACTAATTGGGAAGATATTTGCTAAAAGATATTGGATATGAACCGCTCCCGCTTTTTCTTTCCCATTTTTCTATTAGGGCTTTGCTTGGGACTGGCCCAGATGATTTCGGCTAGGGCCCCGAATATCATCTTCATCCTCGCGGACGATCTTGGCTATGGCGATCTGGGTTGCTATGGGCAGGAAAAGATCCGGACCCCGAACGTAGACCGAATTGCGAGGGAAGGGATGAAGTTTACCGCCCACTACTCGGGCAGCCCAGTTTGCGCCCCTTCCCGCTGTGTTCTAATGACAGGGAAAGATCCAGGACACGCCTTCGTACGCAACAACCGTGGCATGGCCAGGGGACCCATCTTAGGGAAACCGGAGGTCGAAGGCCAGCTGGCCATTCCCGATGAGGAAGTGACTATTGCCGAAGTACTTAAGCAAGCGGGCTACGTAACGGGAGGGTTCGGTAAATGGGGGCTCGGCGGTCCAGGTACGAGC
The DNA here is from genome assembly GCA_964521705.1 of uncultured Opitutaceae bacterium. GTDB lineage: Bacteria > Verrucomicrobiota > Verrucomicrobiia > Opitutales > Opitutaceae > Pelagisphaera. The sequence continues at coordinate 34,743 of CAZFUD010000003.1, forward strand.
GGGGATCCGCTGCGGCAGGGAATCGACCGGTGGTTTGGCTATAATTGCCAGGCGGTGGCTCACAATTTCTACCCCACCTATCTTTGGGACAATGATAAGACCATCGACTTGGATAATCCTCCCTTCACGGCCCATGATACCTTTCGTCAAAACGAAGACCCTAACGATCCGGTTAGCTATGAGCGATTCCAGGGCAATGAGTATTCCGCGGACCTGATTTCCGACCAGGCTTTGGAATTCATTAAAGACAACAAGGATAAGCCATTCTTTCTCTATTGGCCGTCCACTGTCCCCCATGTGGCCCTACAAGTGCCCGACGATTCGCTTCAGGAATATCTAGGCGAATGGGAAGATCCTCCGTACAAAGGAGGAAAAGGTTATATTCCCCATTTCAAGCCGCTAGCCGCTTACGCGGCCATGATAACGAGAATGGACCGCGACATCGGCCGGGCTATGGATCTCGTTGCGGAGCTCGGGCTCGATGAAGAAACGATTTTCATTTTTACGAGCGACAATGGTCCGCTGCACGGGACGCACGAGGGCTTGGCAGGTACAGACAGCCTTTTCTTTAATTCCCACGGGGGTTTGCGGGATGGCAAGGGAACGGTCTACGAAGGCGGCATTCGCGTTCCTTGCGTGGTCCGCTGGAAGGGGCGCATTTCCGCCGGCTCCGTATCGGATCGAGTGACCGGTTTCGAGGATTGGCTGCCGACGCTGGCTGAAATGGCTGGTGGTTCTACAGTTCCGACTGGAATCAATGGTATCAGTTTCGCCCCTACGCTGCTGGGCGAATCGCAACCGGAGAGGTCCTTTCTGTATCGAGAATTCGCTGGCTACCAAGGCCAGCAAAGTATCCACGTCGGCGATTGGAAAGCGGTTAGACAGAAACTGATGCCGCGACGGAATGCCGAGCCCGTGATCAAGACGGAGCTCTACAATCTGAAGGACGACCTTGCGGAAACGCGTGACGTGTCAGCTGACCATCCCACGGTCGTGGCCAGGTTGGAGAAACTTATGCGGGAACACCGCGTCCCGAGCGAGGAATTCCCCCTTCCTGCATTAGACGACTTGGGTCGTTGAAGTTCGGATGGTTTAAGGCGTAAGGACGTCAACAAAGTAGCGCGGAGCTTCGGCCCGCGTCAGTTTGAGCATCCATTCCAGAACTCGAGCTGAAGCTCCGCGCTACTTATTATCAGCCCCACCACCTACGATTTAGTCTTCAGGTGATGCAGGACTTCTCTTAGAATCCGCTAATTCCCCGCTCTGTGTTTCTCCTGCACGTGGCTTCGAAACTCGGCGTCATCGAATGGGTCATCAGTTTCGCGCTGCCATTTAGCCAGGGCCGTTTTGAGCCGGGATTCAACATCGCTCCAAGAGTTTTCATCCGCCCCATCGCCGCTCTCCGAGCTATGCTGGGCAAGTAGGTTGTGAAATTCCACTGGGTCCTCTTTCAAATCGTAGAGCTCCCATTTAGGCGGGTTTGCCAAACGATCCATCGCTTGGCGAGCGGGGTGGTTTGCGGGCAGTTCTTGAGCCAAGTTCCAGGCTTGATCCCCGTCCACCATGTTACTGGCTTGGCTCTGGCCTCCCAGCATATTGTAGATGAGCTTGTAACGACCATCGGTAATGGCTCGTCGCGGGGAAAAAGGATTGGCTCCGTGATAGTGGAATTCTGCAACCAAGGTTTCTCGCCAGCTAGCGCCGCTTTTTTTCTGCAAAACGTGTCTCAGCGACTGCCCATGCAAGTTTTCCGGTTGATCGATTCCAACCGCATCTAGAATTGTCGGGTAAATGTCGATGCTACCAACCAGTCGTTCGGATACGTGGGGCTGGGAAACGCCCGGCCAATGGGCGATAAATGGCACGCGCAATCCTGCTTCGTAGCAGCTGGTCTTGCCTCGGGTAAAAGGAGGACCGTGATCCCCGAGAAAGATGATCAAAGTATTCTCGTCGTATCCCTTTTCTTCCAATAGCTCGATGAGCATGCCCACTGCAATATCGACGCGATGGACGCAGTTGTAGTAGCCGGCGATCTTTACTCGTTGCTCAGGCGTGTCGATGCCTTGCCAAGGCCACGGGCCGACATTGTTTACGTTCACTAAATTTTCAGGAAGCCCTTGCACCTGATCGGGCAGGTATTGCGGGCTTCTGCTTCCATCAGGCAATCGATCACGTTGTACGTGCGGATCGAATACATTGAACATGAGAAACCAGGGGTCCTGGGAATCGGAATCCAGATAGTCTCGGGCAAATTGGATCTGCTTGCGGATGTCTCGAGCCCCAAACCCCTCGTTGGTCCGAAAGTCGAACTGGAACCGCTCTTCCGGATCCACGTGGAGCTTGCCTATGATGCCCGTTCGATAGCCCACTCGTTTTAGGACGTTTGGCAATAGGTCATCGATGAGCTGCTCGTGCACGCGAAATCCCACATTCGCGTTAGCCAGCCCGTAATGGCCATTGCCGTGTGGATACAATCCCGTGAACATCGTCGAACGTGACGGACTGCAAGAAGCTTGGCTCACGTAAGCAGTTTTAAATCGTACCGACCTAGCCGCTAGGGCGTCGATATGCGGAGTCTTGGCGATAGGGTCGCCATAGCAGGAAAGCTGAATCCCTAGATCGTCCGCAGTTATCAGCAGAACATTCAGCCGCTCATCCGCGAGTCCTGTATGGGGAAACGAAATGGCCAGAAGGAAGCTGAAAATGAATCTCATTGACTAAAGCTAGAATTCTTGGTTCTTAGCCTTTGGGCGTGAGCCGCAGAATCATACCGCGTCGGTCGATGAGTACGTAGATAGCCCCATCGGGACCGGTCTTCATTTCCCGAACGCGGCCGGACTCGCGAAGAATGACTTCCTCTTTGACGACTTTATGGCCATCGAGTTCGATGCGTATGATTTGCTGGTGCTTGAGAAAGCCAACTAGCAGATCGTTCTTCCACTTAGGGAAGAGGGGGCTGGTCGAGAATTCGATTCCCCCAACGGCTGGCGATGGGATCCAGTAGTGAATCGGCTCTTCCATGCCCGGCAGCGATTTGTAGGGCGTTTGAATCGTGCCGTCCCGATCGATTCCTTTAGTAGCGAGGGGCCAGCCGTAGTTGGCGCCCGCTTTGACTACATTGAGTTCGTCGCCCCCCATCGGACCATGTTCGGCCGCCCAGATTTCTTTGGTTGCCGGATGCAGGGCCATACCTTGGGCATTGCGAGTCCCGTAGGCGTAAACAGTCGGGAGAACGCCGTACTTTTCCATGGAGTTGTAGGGATTGTCTTCCGCCGGTCTTCCGTCGTCATGCATCCGATGGAATTTACCTTCTGGGCGGGCTAGACTTTGGGAATCCAGCATTCGCCCGCGATCGCCAATCGATAGATGGAGCATGCCTTCGCTGTCGAAAAGCATTCGGGCTCCGAAATGATCATAGATAACCGTGTAGTCCTCGGGTCGCGGTTTGAAAACGTCCTCTTGGTCCACCCATTTGTGATCCTTGATGCGGCCTCGAACGATACGGGTAGCGCAACGGCGGTTGGGCTCGTCCTCAATGATTTCCGGCACCTCATCGATGTAGCAAAGGTAGATCCATCCATTCTCTTTGTAGTTGGGATGGAGAGCGACGTCCATGTAGCCGAAGGGCTGACCCGTAGGACGCGTTGCCGGCCTTGGTGTGTTGGCGATGGGTCGGTAGTCTACCTCGCTGTCGACGAGTAGTCGCAGACGTCCGGGAAATTCGGAAAACACCGCCGTTCGCTCATCGATGAACTCCATTCCCCAAGGCTGTTCCAAGCCCTCGGCCAGCACTTCTACGTTGAGAGTGTAGTGTTCGGTTTCCGAGATGGGTTCGGGCGGCGGCGGTTTTACCCCCATCTTAGCTTCTCGATCCAGGATGAACTGAAGCACGTTATCGATTTCGTCTTGCTTCAGAACCTGGCCCCAAGCTACCATTTGAGTCCCGGGAATGCCGAACTCGATGTTGTTGCGGTGCAGGTTGTAGCTAGATCCGAAGTTCCACATGCCATCCAAAAACCCTGGGAACTGGCCTCCCTCCAAATTGGGACCATGGCATTGGGCACAATAAGTCGCGTAGATTTTCTCCCCGTCCTCTAGGTCCTGACCGGGGAGCAATGGGGATGCAATCAGGGATAATGCGAAGGCGATCAATAAAGAATTTGCTTTGGGCCGGGATAACATAGGGAACAATTAGGCTCTCCCACGTAGCCTGTCTACTCTCTTCTATGATTACGGAGTGTACAGTAACTGAGAGCTGTAGGTAATCGCTAAGCTTTAAGGTAGGGCTGACTGTCCCTAGTCAGCCGTGTTGGCGGATTTTGAATCGGTTGCTTAAGGATAAGCAACCCTACCATAGGCTTGTCGAAAATAGTCCAACCGTTGGGAATATTGCACTATGGTTCCCCCGCGATCGATCGCTTAAGTCGGGGATAGAGTATTCCTAACGTCGCGGCCCTGACTATTATGAATACGATGAACGAAATCCATAGGCCTGTATTGGCGAAAGTGTTTGTCAAGAGCCAGCCAACCGCGATGAAGATAGCAAGGGATGCGAGGGCGGCGTTTCGCATATCACGAGTTCGAGTCGTTCCAATAAAGATGGCATCCAGCTGAAATGCGACGAAGGAGAGCAAAACATAAAGACTAGCGAAGGGGAGTGTTGCGATGGACGCTTGGCGGGCAGGATCAAGGTTGGTAAGGGCATTGGCCGCGAAGGGGCCGAGGAATAGGAGTCCGAGCGAAAGAAGGAAAGCTGTCACTCCCGCGAGAACACTCGTCTTGCGTACGATAATTTTAAATACATCCAGTTTTCGAGACCCTGCGGCGACTCCAACGAGGGCCTCGGTAGCATAGGCAATGCCGTCCAGGAAAAACGCGCTAAAGGAGATGAATTGCAGCAGGATATGATTGGCTGCGAGCGTAACTTCACCCAATCGCGCGCCTTGCTGAGTGAACCATCCGAACCCGAGGAGTAGGCACAGCGTCCGAATCATGAGGTTCCCGTTGACGATCACCATCTGAATGATTTTTCGCGTATTCAAAATTAGCGACCATGACCAGAAAGGATCGCTCTCCTGACCTCGATTTTTCAGGATCCGCGCCGTCAGGTAGAGCGCGAGTATCGCGGAGCTCCATTCTGCGATCATGGTGCCGAGCCCTATACCGGCAACTCCCATGCCTAAGTAGCCTGCGAGTATGATATCGAGGGCGATGTTGAGCGAATTAAGGAAAATCTGCGTCCCTAGGAGTGTTCTCGAACGGCCAAGCCCAATCAAGACACCCATGAGGGCGTAGGTGGTTAAAGTAGCCGGAGCTCCCCATATTCGAAGGCTCAGATAGTCCTTCGCCAAGTTCTCAACCTCTGGGCTGCCGCTTAGAAGAGACAACGCGAAGTGGAAGATCGGAATTTGCAGCAGGATGAGGACGGTCCCAATGACGACCGCCAAGAGGATGGAGCGTCCCGTGATCGCCCGCGCTTCGACTTCGTCCCCGGCCCCGACCGCTTGGGCGATCATTCCGGTCGTCCCCATGCGGAGAAATCCAAACGTCCAATAGACGAAACTGAAAATCAATGAACCTAAGGCGATTGCGCCTAGGGATGCGATCGAGGCCGTGCGACCGATGACTGCCGTATCCGCAAGCCCGAGCAATGGAGTCGCCGAATTCGCCAAAATGATCGGCCAAGAACGACGAATGATCGTCTTGTAGGATGCGATTCCGACTGATGAAGTTGTACGCGGCACGTCGAGGAACTCGCAGAGCCTCTAGCAAGAACCCTTGCAAGTCCATCGTTTCGTAGGAATCGGTTTCGGTATCTTATGACACTAAAAATGGTAACGTTACCATTTTTAGTGTCGCGAGATTTTGGGGCGTTAAGTTGTCGCGTGATCGGCCCGTTTTCGGGAGAGGGCGTTAGCGAGTGTTTATTAAGTCGCTATTTGAATATCAAAGGGTTGCGGGTAGGGCTGACTGTCCTCAGTCAGCCGAGTAAGGAATGGTCCACCGGCCCTGCTGACTGAGGACAGTCAGCCCTAACATTCCCAAAGCAATCGAAATTTTTTTGGGATGGTTAGCTAATGCACATGCGGAATAGATAGTTGCTACCGCAAGACGAGATCCGAAATGCGCTGCTGGACTGTCGGGAAATTGACTCGCTTGTTGTTCAAATAGCAGATGGAGGCTCTGAAGTCTAAAGGAGGTCGTGTTGTTCACCGAGTCGGATGCATTGCCCGTTCCGCAATTATAAAAAAGATAGTCATCCGTATAAAGAATGTCGCTCGACGGAAAGCCTCCCATGGAACTCTGATAGCCGGGACCCGCGATTCCCTTGACGATGTTATCGCTCTCGTTAAAGGAAGCTATTGCGGGGGATCTAAATGGGCTTGTCCATTAGGCTTTAGAAACCTCGGTAGGAATTGCTCCCTCGCGTTCTATCGTGGCGAGAGGCTAGGGAAATCCCGGTTTAGTTTAGCGAGAAAGTCATCCTTGGATCCTGGAAATAGGTAAATCCGCCCGCGCAAGGTTTTCGATTGGCCGGGCTTTAAAGGGCCGACGCGGGCCGAGAGGTGCATGCATTTCCAGGGATTGTGGCCTTGAGCGGATATGAAATCCTCCCAAACGATAGCCATAATCTGCGTTCGATCCTCCGATTCGCGGACCAATAGCCCAGCATGGGCGTTGCGTTTGGATGTTGGCCATTTGTGATACCAGATGAACTGGCCGTCGTCCCGCTCTTTTTCCCAGGCGTCGATGTTAGCGATCATGCTTTCGTTAAAATGGATCTCGCGAGGCGCTTCGCCAGCCAGCAGGTCCAGCCCCGATTCACCCATAAAGTAGGTGTGGTCGTGGCCGTCGTCGAAAAACCGGGGGTTCGCCACAGCATTGGTCCGTCCGGGTCCGTCGTATCCCGGATTGAAACAAGGGATGATGGCTGCGATGTCCGGCCATTCGCGGTCGGTAGTGTTGGTGACCTTCAATTGCAGTGCCGCGCCATCGTCTTGTGCGGTTGCGGTCACCTGAAACCAGTCCGAACGGGATTCCGCGGCGTCACCATCGGCGTTGAGTGTCCATTGCCAGTCAGAGGTTCCGCCGGTGTGTTCGCCGGTGCGAACTGCGTCGAACATGTGCCACTCATAGAACCACAGGTAGGCGTAAAGGCCTGCGTCGTCGGGAGAACTTACTTTGATGCCTCGATCCCAGATGGATAGTTTCATTTTCGGGGGATGGGTGTTTATGCAACTCGCTAACAAAAGGGTCAGGCTAACCGTGATTAGCCGTTTCCCGAGACTTAGCGGGCTGCGCGGTTTGCCATCGATGTCGTTACTCATTGACAGGTTGAGGGGCTCTAGAATTGGGGTTTCACACGATCGATCAAAGAATCGACCATTGGCTCGCTTATCGGGGTTATCCGGAAGATTCGGATGACGATAGCTATTCCGGAAGCCGATCCGCGTCAACGTTGATCGATGGGCCGACCAGACCACGCGCGCTGCGTCCATGAGTCCTCGCGGGGATTCCACCGATTGTAGACGGCCTGGCAATTCGTAGTCCGAGATTCGAGAGGCACCGACAGATCGAGTTCGTCCTGTCTCTTCAGGACTGCTTGCGTCATACTAATCGCCATCCTCAGCTGCCAGCCGTTGGTAGATTCTCTTAGCCTCATCAAACTGCCCGAACACGTGGTCGCGTTCTCTTTGAGACCGCCACCCCGGCCAGGCTTCAGCGAACATTATGAGTTTCTCTATCCATTGGATCGAGTATTCGGCGGCGCTCCGGTCGCGTATGGGACGATCTCCAACGGTGATCCAAACGGGATTGGTAAACGCTTGGGCGTAGGGCGTGTCCAATGGGAATCGCTCGGCTGGATTTCCCTCCACTCTCAAATGAAGCCACCCGCTCTCGCTGACCGATAACCGGTTTTCAAAGGAAAGTTGGCGACGGTCTCCCTCAAAGGGTATCTCGTCGATCACTTTTCCATTGTGGACCAATAGAAGATTCTGGAGCGGCGTGATCGACTGGATGTGGGCCGTTATTTCCACCGTCCCCCCTCGTTGGGAAAGCTCGACTGTTTCGCCGGGCATTTTTTTGGAAACCTTGAAATCGATCAGCGGGCCATTGGAGACAAAGGCGTTCCCGTCTCTCAAGGCGTCGAACCAGGCGTTCATTTGCAAACCCGCTTCCCCCGTGTAGACGTAAGTTCGCAGCGAGCCGACGAGTTTGCTCCAATGCAAATCGCTAATGGAATCCTCGCCACCGCAGGCGGAGATTCTCAGGCCGTTGTTCCAGACGGCGTAAAGCGGATAGAAACCAGATCGATTGGCGGTCGACCATTCTATGGCGTCGGTTGTCCCCAAGGCCGCGTCCACCATGAATCCTTTGGCCCCACCCAGATTCGATTTGAGCGGGTCTTCTTCTCCGTTGAAGGCGTGGACGTAGCCTGTCCAGGCGCCTTGCCGTTTCGCTTTGCGGAACATGTCGGTATTGCTCGGATACAAGCTTTCGATGGCTGTCCCTGTATAGCCCGTGGTGAATGGAGAAATGAGATGCTCCTTCATACCAAAAAGAAAGACATGGCCGTAAAAGGGCGGGCGGTACTCCTGACCTACTACGAGTAGTCGTTCCTCGGTGGATAGAGGATGGGCGCTGCCGCCGGGGACGAAAAATTGGTAGTCCAGTATGCGATTGTCCTTGTTGGCGATCTGCTCGAGGACGATATCCTGGTCTTCGGCCTCGGACATCCGTATAAGATTCTCCAGGGAGTTGCCCAAGTTCCCTCCGTAGTTCATGTGGACGTGGGTCGATCCGCTATACCACCCTTCGGCGGATAGGTCCGCGATGGGCTCGAGAACGACCTCCAACGAGGTAACGCGATTCTCCGCGATGTTTGTCTGGACGGATACAGGCTCGTACTCGAAGCCTTTAACTATGAGCAGATCGACGGTCCCAATGGGCAGTTCGAGATCGAATGTTCCCGTAGTGTGGAAAACCATGTCTCCCACGTTTGAAAGTCTGGCATAGGAATCCTGCGGAACGTAAAATTTCCCATCGGCCGCCGTCAAATGGACCCGGGCTCCAATTGTCTCATTGGTGTCGCCGTGACGCACGAGGACGGACAAGCGGCCTACGGGGCGCTTCCAGCTCCGTTTTTCGATCTCTACGGTCTTCTGCTTTCCGCCATAGGTTTCCAGAAGCGCAAGCTGTGGCAGACCGCCGGCGTTGGAAACATAGGCGATCCATTCTCCATCGGGAGACCAGCGGGGATGAAATGCGTCGTGATTGTGGAAGGTCAGTTTGTAGGGCTCGCCGCCAATTGTTGGTTGCACGTACAGGTTGCTGAACTGATCAGCGGCCCCTCGAGTCGAGGAGTACACAAATCGTTTTCCGTCAATGGAAACATCCGGCCGGGCGCGGTAAAGCGTTTGCTCGCGGAGCGTCGTTTTGGCTTTGCTAATCCCGTGTCGTTCGACAGGGACGCGGAGGGCATTGCCCGAGCCAAGGGGCACGTCGCGATTGGATACAAGTAGAAGTTCGCTTCCGTTCGGCAGCCAAGCCGGAGTGATGTGCATGTCCCATTCCCCGAAATAAAGACGGTTGTCAGAGTCTTTGTTGTCTTTGGTGATGGGAATCTCGTCCCCACTCCATTGCCCGTTTTCGATGGCCCGGACGTACACATTGAAGTGGCCGTTCGGTTTCGTGGATACGTACGCCATCCGGTCTCCATTGGGGGAGAAGACGGGATCCGTGTAAATGTGGCGGTCGTCGGTGAGAGCGTGGCTTTCCCCGGTCTCTACATTAAGAATTTCCAATTGAATGGAATTCCCTCCGTCGTCAGCTGTGTAAACCAGCCAGCGGCCGTCAGGCGACCAATCGGGCGAGGAATGGTAGGTTTCCGAATAGGTAATCTCGCTTGCCTGACCCGTATCCAGATCGATCTTCCAGATGGATCCGCTTTGGGAAACGGCGATTGACTCCCCGTCTGGGGCCCAGTCCGGGGCCCATGGCGTCGAAGTCGTCGCCGGTGGAAAGTAGAAGTTGTGCATATACCTTCCACCCGAGAGGGCGGCGGGATAACCGCTAGCCGTGGTCTGGGCGAGCGCGGAGGGGATCTCCGACAGTATTAGAAGGGAGGCGAAAATAAGAAGGGGTGGCTTAGACATGGGGTATCAATATCCATAATGTCAGGATATTCCTCGTTATCCAACACTAATGCTTTGAATTGAGTCGCAGTCTAAAGTAAAGGTCGCGGGGTGGAAGTCACTTCGCTCTGAAAACCTCGCTCGTTACAGCCGCGACGATTAGATCCTGGAAGCGGTATCCTTCGGTTGGCTCGGCGGCTACGAGTTCTTCCACGACGCGCCGATCGCCTACCGATAGCTTGCGGCCGGCTCCGTATTCAAGAAGCTTGGTCAGGAGGCAATGGGTGAAGATCTCCCGATTCTCGAGCAGGTGTTTCTTTATCGATGCCGCCCCGTCGAGTTGGGTGCCGTCGGGCAAGGTCGAGGATGCGTCAATGGTGACTTTAGACTCCCCGAGGTAGTTCTCTCGCCAGCCTCCTATGGCATCGTAGTTCTCCAGTGCCAAACCGATGGGATCAATGTCGCGATGGCACTTGGAGCAGGTTTCTAATTCCGTGTGGGCTTTGAGCGTCTCCCGGACGTTGGTGGCCTGACTGGTGTCGATGTCGATCGCCGGCACGTCCTTGGGGGGAGGAGGCGGATGCTTGCCGAAAAGATTGTCCAAGACCCAAACCCCGCGAAGAATGGGAGACGACTCGACGCCGTCACCGGTCACGGTAAGCACGCCTGGCAACCCCAGGATACCGCCGCGATTGCGAACGTGGATGGGTAGTTTCTCAGATGTAGTTGAAAGGCTGACACGATCAGGCTCTGGCCAAACCAGGCTTTGGCGCTGGCGGGTAGCGACCGCGGCCAAAGTTTTGTCCATCTTTGGCTCCATTTCCCAGATCACTCGCATGGCGCTGTTGGCGTAGGTAAAGTCGGAGTCGATAAAAGTGGATATGGGCAAATTGTCCCGCAAGACTTCTTCGAAGAACCTCTCGGTGGAGCGAACGAATCCGTAGCGGACGTTGTCGTCCCAATCGTAGCGATTGTCGCATACGTTTACCGCTTCAACATCGCGATTGCCCAGCCACTGCCCCGTGAAATGCTTCACGAACTGGCCCGACTTTGAATCGCTCAGGAGCCGTTCCGTCTGGGCAACGAGGGTATTGGGATCGGATAGTTTCCCGGCGGCTGCTAGCTCCAGAAGTTCAGTGTCGGGCATGCTACTCCAAAGGAAATACGATAGGCGTGATGCCAGAGCGTACTCGCTTAGGAAGCTGCTGTTTTCTGCCTCTCGGTAGAGGAATTCTGGCGAACAAAGGATCCGCCGTATGGCGTAGTGCCAGGCGAATCCTGGTCTTCCCATTCGGACTCCATGCTCAAGGACGGAGGAAATCAATTTTTCAGATTCGGCATCCGTTAGAGGACGACGAAACGCTTGCGAAGCAATAGGCAGGAGCTTCGTCTCCAGTGTCGAGCCGTCCAATTTAGGCGGCCAGGCGCCGAAAAATTCTTTAACCCGTGGGAGCACGTCCACCGGCCCCTCTACCTCCATCCCTCGGAGTTCTACGGTAGGTTCAGGCCTCTCTTTGATCTCCTTAAGAACTGCATTGATTTCCCTTCGGTTTAGGTCACCCATCGGATACTGGCCGGGCAATAGCCGGTTGGCGCAGTAAAGATGAAAGGTCTCCCCTTTTTCCACTGGAACGTCGCATTCGATCCAGTGAGGTTCGCCTGCGGGAACCTCTACCTCGGCGACGAATGTGGCTCGTTCCACCCTATACCGCTTCATCAATTGCTCCTCGGTGGGGTCGAAGGTGTAAAAGCTAAGGCGGAAGGGTTTACCGTCAGCCCCTGATTCGGCTTGGGCGTTGGCGAGCAGTCGAACGCGATAGACACCCGAGGCCGGAGCGACAAATAGGGGATCCCAAAGTCCTCCTACCCAACCGGAGTGATTAAACCCGCTGAATTTCAGATACTCGCTATCGGGCCCAAACCAGCGTCTGCCTGCGTCACCGCCGATCGTTCCCGCCGTCAAATTAGAAGCGTACTTGGGCGGGTTAGGAAGGGGGGCGAATCGATCGGCTATTTCGGTGGCTACATCGTGATAGCCTTCCATAACGGCAGGTGATAGAAAGAGCCCCTCTGGCATAGTGTCGAATTCTGTTGCCGGCGCGTCCTCAGGAAACGATAGCGGCAAGTCGATCATTCGAAATCCGAAAATCTCGCGAATGGTATTGAGATATTCGACACGATTAAGCCGGCGAGCAGGCGTGCCACCGGGTTTGGCCGATTCATCGGCTTGGGTGAACGCCCTTTCGAGCTCAGTGATAAAGTCATCTCTGGCTGCTGTACCGGGATGGCGTTTTGCCTCCTCCGGTGGCATATCCCCGTAGGAGATGTATTCGTGTATGAGCTCCCATTTGTCTCGAGCTTCGGTTTCGCTAAGCGCCCAGGGCAAGGTATCGATTCGCAGATCGCCTTTCTGCTTCTCCGCATCGTGGCAGGAAATGCAGTAACGCTCTGTAAATTCGAGGATGGCCGCTGGGGCTGAGTCCTCGGCGCCGGCACGCGATGCGACGATGATGCAAAGGAGCGGCAGATATCTTTTAATTACTGCCATCAAAGCAACGCCGCGTTCAAATTGCTTCGGCTGGTTGCAAATCGATCCTGCTCGAAACTGAGATGCTGCAATACGGTAACGAAAAGGTCGCAGGCCATCTCGTTTCGGTGGGCTTCGTCTTTCCCGCAACTGATATGCTGCTTGTGCCGGTATCTGCCTCCAGCTAGCATGAGAGGGAAATCGACGCGGCGGTGCTTAGAGGCGTCAGCCATGGCGCTGCCAATGAGAAGCGTTGTGTTGTCCAGCAAGTTGCTGCCGTCCACATCCCGCGTTTGCCGCAGCGTTCTCATGAAGCGAGCAACTCCTGCCATATGAGCGGTCTCGATGGCCACGAGGTCATCCACCTTCTCCTTTTTGTTCCCGTGATGGGAGAGATTGTGGTAGCCAGCTCCCATTAGGTTGCCGTTAAGCATCAAGGCTCCATCGGCGAGCGGGATAGTGAGTGAGAATACTCGGCAGGCATCGTTCTTGATAGCCAAAGCCATGAGATCCCACATCAGATCCTCGTTTTGGATCATCATGGAGTGGGCCACATTTTCCTCAGCGGGCATTTTGAAGCCGGGTTCGGGCTTGGCGAACGGCTTGTCGAGCCAGTCCCTGCGCCGGGCTAGCTTCTTTTCCACATCCCGAACGCTGGTGAGGTATTCATCAAGCTTCTCGCCGTCCTCGCGGCTAACTCGGTTTTGCAGACTTGCCGCATCCCTGCTAACCTCGTCTAGCAGGCTGCGACCGGACTCCAGCAGGTATTGTTGCCGTTCCAAATCAGCAGCCTTGCCGCCGAACACTTTAGCGAAGAGGACGCTGGGACGAATTATTGGAGGCAGGGGAATGCCGTTCTTATTCAAGGAAACTGGGGCGTTAAAACGCTGCTCCCCAGCGCATAGTTGGAGGAATTCGTATCGGGTGTCGGCTCCTAGTTTCGGCGCTACCAGCTGATCGAGGGAAATGCTGTGCAGCACCTGACCCGTAAACAGAGTATAGACAAGAGAGTGCCCGTTTCCCGTGGGGCCCTTGTGATCAAGGCCGGAAATGGTGGTGAGATAGTTGCCGACCCCGGCTTTTATGAATGGCTGGATAAGGCGGGCGGAAGGGTTGTTGGCAAAAAAGTCGGGTTTGTACCAGCCTAGCTGAGTTCCCACGCAGACCAGTCTTTTGGGAGCCTTTTTGCTCTGGGTTGCCCCCATAAGGGAAGGGAGCAAGGGCAGGGCGATGGCTCCCTGAAGGAAACGACGGCGATGAATGGGGTGGGCTTTCATGGTCAGCTGAGGTTCTAAGCAGGATTAGGGGAAATTGGCAATGCGGATTCAATGATGGGTCGCTTGTTCTGAATGACTCGGAACCCTGCCAAAAGATTGGACAAATAACTATTGATTTGCGGCCCATAGGTTGAGCGTATCTGCTAAACTGGAAAATAAGGGAAAGTCCATGCCTCGAAATTGTAATGCCCTCTTACTCCGTTTTGTTTTTGCCCTCTGCGGGATCCTTCACCTTGTAGCTGCTACTTCGATTGCGGATCAGGGAAAGCCGCTCAACGTCCTCTTAATCGCCATTGACGATTTGAATGACTGGATTGGCACTTACGGCGGGCATCCACAGGCCCGAACGCCACACATGGACCGGCTCGCTGCTAGCGGGACGACCTTCATGAACGCCCATTGCCAGGCCCCGATTTGCAACCCAGCTCGAGTTAGCATGATTTCTGGGCTGCTGCCGTCGAAAACTGGTATCTACTTTCTGGCGCCGGGATTGCGGGGCGCTTCGGAGAACGCGGATGCGGAAACGATGTTTCATTACTTCAAGAGCCAGGGTTACTATCTGACGACTCGCGGAAAGATTTTCCATGGAAGAGGACTAGCAGAAGATAAGGATTCTTTCGACGAAATCGTCTCAGCCTCGTTGCCGGTGCCAAAGCCGAAGCAGCGCCTGGCCTCTTTCGATAAAAGTAGAGCCTGGGATTGGGGGCCTTATTTTGAAAAAGACGAGGACACTAAGGACTTCCAAACCGCGCTTTGGGGAGCGGAGCGTTTGCAGGAGTTGGCGAAAGAGGATCAGCCCTTCTTCATGGCCGTTGGATTTTCCAATCCGCATGTCCCGCTATACGTGCCGCAAAAATGGTTCGATCTGTATCCACCGGAAACTTTGGAAATGCCGCAGGTCTTATTGTCTGACCGCGATCATATTTCTGAATACGCCAAGACCCTAACATGGGGCCATGTGGCCCCCAAGCATGACTGGGTGGTGGAGGCCGGTGAATGGAAGTCTCTGGTCCAGTCCTACCTGGCCTGCATTTCTTTTGTCGACCACTGCGTGGGAACGTTACTCGACGGCCTAAAGGAGAGCGGAGCGGTAGACAATACGTTGATAGTTCTTTGGAGCGATCACGGCTTTCACATGGGCGAAAAGATGCACTGGGCCAAGCGGACGCTTTGGGAAGAGTCGACTCGAGTCCCAATGATAATTTCTGGCCCAAATTTACTGCAAGATAAGGCTGTATCCAAACCCGTAGGACTGATCGATATTTATCCGACCTTGGTCGATCTTTGCTTGCTTCCTGAAAAAAATGGATTGGACGGAGTCAGTCTGAGACCTTTGCTAACTAGAGCCGACGCAGTTTGGGAGCGTCCGACGATTACTACCTTCGGCCCGAATAACCATAGCATACGTTCCGAGCATTGGCGCTATAATCGCTACGACGACGGATCGGAAGAATTGTATGATCATCGCAAGGACCAGCGCGAACGATTCAATCTCGCTGCGAATGCAGAGCATCGCGCTCTCATCCGCGACCTCAGCCGATGGATACCCAAACACAATGCCGCCATAGCGCCCGGTAGTAACGGATCGGGTACGCCGCTATACAAGGAATTCGAGAATCGGTAGGCACAAATAGGATCAGGAGACGGGAAACTAAACGCAAAGAACGCGAATGGGCGCATGCAGGATTGAAATTTTTAGCATCCGTCTTCGCTCGTTGAACTACGCAGGGACCAGTCGCTCGTTCCTCGCTGGATCTTGGCAGGACCAATTGCGTGTCCGAAAATTGGCTTAAATTGGAATAATTGTAGTTGGTCTGCCGATCGGACGCATGTTTGATCGATCCTTCAGACTCTTCTTTTCAAATTCCCAATTAGACTCCTGCCCTCGCATCGCGAGGATCCAGCGAAACGATGATCAATAATCCTTATTCTTACATGAAATTTCTTACGACTCTATTTTGCCTAATGATTGGGGCATCGATCTTTGCTGGTGCCCACCCCAACATTGTTATTCTCTATGCCGATGACATGGGGGTGGGCGACGTTTCTTATGGGGATCCGAAAGCCAAGATCCAGACCCCGAACATCGATCGACTGGCAGCGGGTGGCATGACCTTTACCGATGGGCATAGCTCTTCGGGCATTTGCACGCCAAGCCGTTTCGCGTTGCTTACGGGTCAGCATCATTGGCGCAGATTTCATGGGATCGCCCAGGCCTACGACGGACCTGTCTTCCAGGCAGATGATTTCACTATCGCCAAGATGTTCAAAGAAAAGGGCTACCGTACCGCTGCTTTCGGCAAGTGGCATCTGGGTTGGGATTTCGATGCCATCCGCAAACCGGGTGTGGCAAAGGAGGACTGGGTTAAGGCCGAGTCCTACGATTGGACCAAGCGCTTCCCGGGCGGTCCGATCGATCAAGGATTTGACCGTTACTTTGGCGATGGAACGATCAATTTCCCCCCCTATTGCTGGATTGAGAACGACCGCTTCGTAACCATCCCGACTAAGCCGGTCATAAAATCGGAGCCGCTTGCCGGTGGTGGCACCTTCCGACCGGGGCCTATGGCCGAGAGCTGGAATCCCTACGATGTCCTGCCGACCATGACCGAGAAGACCGTAGAGTGGATCAATGAGCAGTCGCCCGATCAGCCCTTCTTCGTCTACCTCGCGTTCAATTCCCCGCATTACCCGATTGTGCCAAACCAGGAATTCCACGGCAAATCAAAGGCCGGTTACTACGGGGACTTCGTCATCGAGACCGATGCCATGGTGGGGAGGGTTTTGACTGCTTTGGAGAAGGGTGGCTTGGCCGAAAACACGCTGGTCATCTTCTCGGCCGACAACGGGGCGGAAACACATGCCTTCGAGCGGCTGGAGGCATTCGACCAATGGAGTTCAGGAAAGTACCGCGGGGTGAAACGCGATATCTACGAGGGTGGGCACCGGGTGCCATTCATCGTTCGCTGGCCTGGTCAGATTGAAGCAGGCGCTGTTTCCGATGAGGTGGTCAGCCAAGTTGATCTGGCGGCGACCTTCGCTGATATTATAGGCTATCCGTTTGGCAATGACGTGGCCATCGACAGCTATAATTTGCTGCCCGTGTTGGAAGGCGAGGACTACGATCGCCCTTTGAGGACGGCCACGGTGCAGAATACCTCTCCAGGTAAGTTCGCTTTGCGCCAAGGCGATTGGGTCTTGATCGATGCGTCCTCAGGAGTGGCCCGAAAAGAGGAGAAGCACTATCTGGATCGCTTCGGATTAGAAGCCTATGGGGAGGGGAATGGAGGACTCCTGTTCAACCTCAAAGAGGACCCTCGCCAGTCCAAGAATCTATACGCCGATTACCCCGAGAAAGTGGAAAGCATGCGGTCTCTCCTCAAACGCTACATCGAGGGCGAGCGCTGCGCCCCGATCGAGAGGTGATACTAGCTAGAACCTATCCCGAAACCCTGAGCTTGCGGATCGTATCCGAAAGATGGCAACAAAACTGGAGGCATTCATGCAGAAAATAGGCGATCTGGTTTAAGATCCAACTGAAATGCCCAGAATGGGAAGAAATACAGTACCGGAAGGCTTTTGAGCCAATAGGTAATACCATATTGATCGGCACACTGATCTACCAATGAAAACCTGTTATAAGCTAGCGTGCCCCTAAGCGTTGGCTCACGCCAGAACATCCCGGATCACGTGCCCATGCACATTGGTCAGGCGACGCTCGATTCCATTATGGTAATAGGTGAGTCGCTCGTGGTCCAGGCCGAGCAGATGGAGGATGGTGGCATGGAAGTCATGCGGCGTGGCAACGTCTTCGACGGCTTTGAAACCAAACTCGTCCGTGCGTCCGTAGGATACACCTGGCTTAACACCCGCGCCTGCTAGCCATCCCGTAAAGCCGTAGGGATTGTGGTCGCGACCAAGGGTGCCCATTTGAAACATGGGCATGCGTCCGAATTCAGTGGCGAAGACGACTAAGGTATCTTTCAAGAGTCCTCGTTGCTTGAGGTCCTTGAGCAAGCCGGCAACGGGCTGGTCGAGTATCTCGCCATGAACGTCGTATTGCTCCTTCATTTGCCCATGGCCATCCCAGTTCAGTCGGCCCATGGAGGCATAGGCGCCGTTAAAAAGCTGAACGAATCGCACACCCCGCTCAACGAGTCGTCTGGCCAGAATGCAGTTATTGGCGAATGCGGCTTTAGTTTCGTTGGAGCTGTCGGCTCCGTAGAGCTTTCGGATGTATTCGGGTTCTGAATTCAGGTTGACCGCTTCGGGAACGGAGAGCTGCATGCGCGCTGCCAACTGGTAACTGGAGATGCGAGCAGCGAGCTCTTCGTCCCCCGGATAGCTGGCGGCATTCTGTTCGTCCAGAAATCGGAGGGCGTCGCGAGCAGCTTGGTCGGTTTCGCCACTGAGCGTTTTGGGCCGATCCAGATAGCGTATGGGTTTGGTGCTACTGAAGGGCGTTCCCTGAAAGGAGGCAGGTAGAAATCCGTTGGCCCAGTTGTTCGGTCCTGATTGCGGATTGCCGCGCGGATCTTCTATGGCCACGAAGGCAGGAAGGTTTTGGTTTTCGCTCCCGAGGGCGAAGTTGACCCAGGCTCCCATGCTTGGAAATCCGTCGAAGGTGAAACCGGTGTTCATGAGATTCTCCGCGGGCCCGTGCGTGTTCGACGTATTGGTCAGAGAGTGGATGAAACTGATATCGTCAGCCATGTCCCCGATATGGGGAAGGAGATCGGAGACCATTTTGCCGCTCTGACCACGAGGTCGAAACTTCCAAAGCGGCTGGGTCAGGTTTCCATTGGGACCTTGAAACGAGATAAGTCGCTCGCTGCCAGGCAGCGGCTTCCCATGATAGCGGATTAGCTCCGGTTTGAAATCGAAGGTGTCGACATGGCTCAGGGCGCCAGAGCAAAAGACGACGATTACGTTTTTGGCTTTCGCTTCGAAATGGGGCTTGCGGGGCGCGTATGGATTGGCCGGGTCGATTTTCGGCGACGCTGCCCGGGCCCGCTCTTCGGTAAACATAGCGGCGAGTGCCACACTGGCCAGTCCCTGGGCGGTGTTGGAGAGAAAGCCTCGTCGATCTATCAGAGGGCGGCTTAGCTTTTTGAACGGCTTCATTGGAGGAAGGCGAATTCGCTGGAGTTGAAGATTACCCGGCAGACCTGTTCTAGGCCATGGTCGTTGGCTAAGGCGGCGAGTCGCTCGCGTTCGGTTGGCGAAGCGGGACGGGAAAAGGCGATGGAAAAAGCCCGGTCGACTTGAGCGTATCTATCATCGCCCGCTTCCTGCCTAATCCGATCCGCGAAGAACTCTGCTTGCCGATTGACGAATGGGCTATTGAAGAAGCCCAAAGATTGCACGGGGGTGGTGGAGCGTGGACGGTTGGGTTTCATCTGACCGGCATCGGGACAGTCGAAGGCTCCAAAAATATCGACCGAGATCATGCGAACCTTGTGAGCGTAGATCATGCGGCGCCAACCGTCTTCTTCGAAAGTCTCGTTCGGCACATAGTCCGAGAGCCCGCCGCGTTGATTAAAGAAATCGAATCCGGGGCCGCCCATCTTGAAATTCAGTTTTCCACTAGCGTTGAGAATGGAGTCGCGTAGGGCTTCCGCCTCGATTCGCCTGGGCGGATAGCGCCACAGCAATCGGGAATCCGCATCGATCTCGAGGGCTTTCTGACGCGGAAAGCTGGACTGCCTGTAGGCCTTCGAGGCGAGTATCAGTCGATGTAGTTCCTTCAGGGACCAATCGTCATCGACGAATTTCCGAGCGAGCCAGTCGAGCAGCTCAGGGTGAGAAGGAGGCGTTCCCATATAGCCAAAATCTGATGACGTCTCTACCAGACCCGCTCCGAAATGGTGTTGCCAAACTCGATTGACGATCACCCGGGCCGTTAACGGATGTTCTGGCTGGGTAAGGTGGTGGGCGAGGGCGAGCCGCCGTTCCGTTTCGGCAGCTTCATCAGGAATCTCGAGTTGCCCGAGAAATGCTGGAATGGCAGGGGCGACTTCGTCATTGCGTTGCATCGGATCACCGCGACGAAGCATGTACGTCGTTTCCGGCTCGGCTTTAAAACTGGCGGCGTAAACTTGAGGACCGGCTGTAAGGCGAGCGAGATTTCTCTCTGCTTCCCTAAGCGCTCGAACTTTTCCGACAATCGTCTTCTTGGCATCGAGATTCAGCGAAGGAAGATCGATGTCTTCCGCTTTTCGGCCATCGCTAACTCTCGGAAGCCGATCGCGAGTGTGAGCAATTTCCAGCCATTTTTCCGAGTCAGCGGGAAGCGCCTCTATGACGTATTCCGCGGGTAAGCTACGGTTGTTGCGCCCCTGATGCCAGACGATTTGATAGAGAACCATTGCATCTGAAAAGTCGATACGCAACCAGGCCGGACCTGTTTCATTGGCGATCCACGGATAGGCTTGGCGTTTGTCGACCGTGCCGTCGACAAGATTGTCGAAATGGCGCGACTGATTTTGCAGGGCGAAACTGGAGGCGGAAACGCGTGAGCCATTGGAAGCGAGGGCGACGTTGGTCCGATCAGAATCATCATCTTCGCTGGACCAAACCTCGAACTCGTAAAGAGAGGCTGCGTCTCCGAATTCGGTTGTGGCGATTCGCATGCGTACCGAACGCGCCAATACAGGATCAAATGTTTCCTTGTGCACGATATCCAGTGGCTCGCGTAGTCCATGTTTCAGGCGAAGCGATTCTAGTTCGGCCTTTATGGTATCCCGTTTCTTCTTGGCAGCGGGAACGCGGGCTGACCAGTCGTCGTTTTCGGAACCTCGTTTGCGGCGGTCGCCATATTGCAGCCCGGCGAAGATCGCCTGCATGGAGTAATAGTCGCTTTGTTCGATAGGATCGAATTTGTGATCGTGACAGCGGGCGCAGCCCACGGTAAGTCCAAGAACGCCCTGGCCAACCGTGCGAAGAACTTCGTCGAGCTCATCCTGGCGAGCATTCCGCATAGCCGCTTCGTCTCGACCGATTTGACCGGGTAGGTTTGCAGGACCGGCGACCAGAAAGCCGAGGGCCGCATCTTCGCCAACGGTATCTCCGGCAATCTGCTCGAAGATGAATTGGTCGTAGGGCTTGTCATCGTTTAACGCCGCGATAACCCAGTCACGATACGGCCAAGCGTTCGGGCGGACGGCATTCGTTTCGAAGCCGACCGTTTCCGCCCAGCGAATCACATCCAGCCAGTGCTGGGCCCACCGCTCGCCATAGCGAGACGATGCCAGGAGCCGATCCACCAATTTCTCGTAAGCCAGCGGATCCGTATTCGCTACAAAGGCTTCTACTTCCTCCGGAGTTGGCGGCAAACCGGTTAAGTCCAAGCTGACCCGTCGGATTAAAGTCCGCCGATCCGTTTCCGGGTTTAGCGCCAATCCCTCATCGCTGAGCCTATTCTCGATGTAGGCATCGATCGATTGATGGCTGGGTTTGGATAAGGGTTGGTAGGCCCACCAGGATTCATCCGCTTTCGATGCTTCTTTGAGAACCAGTCCTTCTGGCCAATCCGCTCCTGAGTCGATCCAGGCAGCCAGCATCTTGGTTTCCTCTTCCGTCAACGCCTCTCCCTTCTCAGGCATTTCAGGCCTTTCGCCATCGTCCAAGGCCAAGGTGATCCAGTAGAGTACGCTATCCTCCGCGTTTCCGGGGATGACATACTCCTCGCCGGCTGCCTGAATCGCAGCCAGAGTTTCCATGGCAAGATCGCCCTTCTGCTGGTTCAGGTTATGGCAACTCAGGCATTTCGATTCTAGAATCGGAGCGATGTCTTGCTCGAAGCTGACTTCAGCCCCATCCGCTGCGAGTAGACTTTGCGTAAGCGCCAAGACTACAAGGGCCAGTTGTCGCTTTTTACCTGGGGCGGGCATATAGGAATACTCTAATACGAATAGAAGAAGATCAAGTTACAAGAAAGGCGTAAAGACAGTGTCAAACCGCGAAGATCGCAAAGAGCCAATCATAACGTATCCAGCATTTCCTGATATCGTGTGTACGACGTGTGATGATGGTTGGCGGCTTCATCTTGGAGGCCCGAGGTACCTAGAATAACCGGACCTTCGTAATCTACTGACTTTAAGGCATACATCAGTTGGGACGAATCGTAATCGCCTTGCGTTAGCGGTTGTATGCCGCGGTCCCATCCTTCCGCTTCATTCACGGCATACATGGTTAAGTTCCCCATGCAAATTTTTTGTTTTTTCCTTAACGGAAAATTGGTTCCAGAATGTTATTTGTTATGAAGGGTTCTATTCTTATGCTTCTTTACTCGAAATATGCCCCGAAAAGAGACAGAGCTATCCAGTTGGTTTCTCAATGAAGTCCTTCCCTATGAGGCTGGTTTGCGGCGGTGGATCAAATCCCGTTTCTCGGCCATTCGGGATGTGGACGATTTAGTTCAGGAGACGTTTTCGCGTATCCTTAAGATCCATGAATCCGGCCCCATTCCGAACCCGCAGGCTTTTCTCTTTGTGGTGTCCCGGAACTTGGCGATCAACAAACTGAAACGCCTGGGTCTGGAGTCAGCTTCCGAGGCCAAAGAATTAGACCCGCTAGTCTTGGCCGACGAGATGGCAGGCCCCTTCGAGGCCACGGCCCACCAGGAGGAGATAGACCAATTGGTCGCCGCCATACAGTCGCTGCCGGATCGCTGCCGCCAAGTGATGACATTGAAGAAAATTTATGGCCTTACGCAAAAGGAAGTAGCTGCGAAGCTGGGTGTTTCGGAGCATACGGTTGAGGCTCAAATAGGGATCGGCATGCGTAAGTGCACAGCCTTTTTTAAGCAGCGAGGTTACAAGACTCGAAAATCAAGATGACGAATATTCCATCAGATTATGATGAAAACGATCCGATCGAGATAGCCGCTTCCGATTGGCTGGCTCGGCTCGACCGTGGATTGACGGCGGAAGAGCAAGATCGCTATACGGAATGGTTGGCTCAGGATGCAGTTCACCGCGATGCGATCGGAAGGTACCTAGACGACTGGGATGATTTCGATCGCCTGGCGGGCATTCATTTGAAGCACCACGCGCGGATCGATCCGGATCTTCTAGTCTCGGAAAGCGCTCGTGTTTCCAAACGCAGGAGCCTGGTCCAGGATATCGCGCTTTTCTCGGCTCTACCGATCGCGGCGGTGATCGCTCTCATGTTTTACTTCGATGTATCCGTGTCAGAGGATACGTCAGGCTTGAAGATTCAACCTGCTTTGGAACTGCTGGCTAGGATTGAGCAGAGGACGCTTGAAGATGGTTCCTTGGTCGAGATCAACCGGGAATCCGTTGTGCGGTCGGCGTACACCGATAGCGAACGGCGCGTCTATCTGGAAAAAGGGGAGGCGAGCTTCGATGTGGCTAAGGACCCAGACCGACCTTTCATCGTCAATGTCGCTGGTGTCGATGTTCGAGCCGTGGGGACGGTTTTCAGCGTAAAGCTCTCGAAGAATGAAGTGGATGTCATCGTAACCGAAGGCATCGTGAACGTTAAGCCAAGCGCTTCGTCATTCGATGCGGAACAGTCTATTGCCGACTCGTTTCTGGAGATTGGACAGAGAGCCAAAGTTAATTTGCGAACCGAAGTGCTAGTGGTCGAGGTGACTTCTATTGATGGGACGGAGATCGATGTAGCTCATCGCTGGCAGCCTCGCTTATTGGATTACGATGAGATTCTGTTGGGCGAACTGGTCGAGGAGTTTAATAGCAGCAATCCTATTCAAGTCGCCCTTAGCGATCCATCGCTCTCGAATGTGATTCTCAGTAGCTCTTTCTGGTCTGACAACGTGGAAGGTTTTGTTCGGCTTATGGAATCCAGTTTTGGCATGGAAGCCGAATGGAGAGGTAGTCGAGAGATCGTCCTTCGGGAGGTGAATTAATGCGGATTCAAGGTAGCGGCCGATCTCCGAGCGGCCACTTAGCAAGTCCGATATTTGGCCGCTCGGAGATCGGCCGCTACCTAAGATTGTCTCGACGGCATTTACTCGTCACCTTCGCTTGGCTAGGTGCGGTTTTCGTTGTCGCTTGCTCGAATAAGGAGGAGCGAGCGCTTGATATACCGGAAGGCTTAGCTGCCCTTACATTAAAGGAATTCGCCCGCCAGACGGACGTAGAGATCCTGTTCGATCGTCAGGTCGTTAACGGTGTCGAGACGCATGCGATCAAGGGCGACTATGAGCCTGGATACGCCTTGCGAATGATGCTTGCGGGCACGCCTCTAGGATTCGATTTTGAAGAAGACT
>CAZFUD010000004.1:0-11348 GCA_964521705.1 uncultured Opitutaceae bacterium
AATAGGATTTTCTAAAATCCACTCTTCCTCGTTCGGGGTGCTTCTGCGAATAACGAACCCCGTAAAGCCTTTCAGGATCCTCGAGTTCATATATCGTCACCGGATGGAAGGTATTGCAGTTCGTATAGTTTGCGGCGGCAACTCTGCGGTCCCTCCGGTTCTTTCCGTCGTTCTTAGCCAGCTTGCCGATGTTGCGAACTGCGAACGACACCAATAGAAGGTTAACAAGACTCTGGACCGCAACGGCCGCAGCCAATTCGTAATTGGTAACATTGCTGGCTATCAGGACTGGTGGCATTGCGAAACATCGCCCCGGGTCAATTGTTCTTTGGTCTCTTTAAACTCCAAGGAGATTTTGGATTGCGGGCTTCACTCCTCGACCAGTTCCAAATGACCCGTTGATATGGCCTCCATAAATAATGGATGGGAACCACGAGAAAGTGCACCAATCGAGAAAATGGAAAAAGAAATACGATCAGATAGGCTCCGAATATATGCAGTTTAACGGCCCAAGGCATCGCGCTTACGGCCCCGATTTCAGGCTGGAGCGTCAGTAGCGACCAGAGATACGGCGTTAGAACGGATGCGAACCACGACGATCCCCACCGGAAGCTATAGGCAATCCATAGCCCGGTAATCACCTGAAGAAGCAGTATGGCTAATATGGCTACGTCCATCTTGGTGGTCACAACCAGCAAGCGATCGTTCGAGAATCTGCGGATAATTAATTTGATCAGCCCGATGAGGACTGCGATGGCGAAGATGAAGGCCCCTATTTCAACAACCAGCAGGCGCGCCGGATGGCTATTCCAGGCAAGCACTCCCTGCGGAATCAAAAACGCCGCCATGTGACCAAGGAACAACGCCAGCAGCCCCCAGTGAAAAGGTATCGATCCCCAGAAAAGCTCCTTGCCTTCAAGAAATTGGGAGGACAGCGACGAGAACTTGAATTTCGTAGATCGGTAGCGCCAAATGGAAACGATCAGAGCCACGCATAGAGCAGCGTAGGGAAATCCAATTAGAATAAAGCTATCCAGTAAGTTCATCGTTCTTTCGGAGTTATAGAGTACAAGGCATCTGTCCCTTTTGTAAGTTTTCCCTTGCTTTCTGCAGCATTTCCCCAGATTCGGTGGCCATTTCCGAATCGATCGATTTCAGGAAATCCGACGCATGGTCCTCGCGTTCGGCCTGTTCCTGAAAATCGAAATCCTGAAGCAGGATTTCATGCAAAGCCATGAGAGTCGTTTGGTATATTGTATAGCGCGCTTCCGAGCGTTCAATCAACGTCTTGTAATGCTTTTTGTAGGACTTCTCTTTCGCCTTAATGCGATCGCTGTTGAATTCCCGAATCATTTTCTTCAACGCCGGGGCGATCATTCTTTCTATCAATTCGACGACGATCGCCCTGTCTTGCATTTTGGGAAGCAAACGCAGAACGTTGCTCAAATGGTCGGACAATTCGCCACCGCAATCGTTCTTCGCTTCCTTATGCTCGCGATTGAGGTTAACCAGAAGCTCGCCCCTTTTGTAGTCGTCCCCAAAAAGAACGTATCCAATATCTAAAGTCGTGATCGACTGCACGTCGAAGGAACGGACGTAGAGTTCCTCGGCTTCCAGCAAAGTGGCCTCCGATATGAATTGCGTGAAGGGTCGAAGCGTTCCCCCCGCGCTCGGATATCTGTCGTCGAGAAACGCTTGGATTTCCGCAACCCTTTCCGAAAAGCCCGGATCGGGATACTCGAACAACCCAGCAATCAATTCATAATGCGCGATTGAATTATCCATAGTTTCAGAGCCCTCTTGCTGGTTTCTCCGTGAAGCCAAAGCCAACGCTTCCCTTCGTGTCGCCCGCGAAATCGAGCATCTCGATCGCCTGCTCGCGATGGGCCGCCGGGATAACGAAGCGCTCGTTGAATTTCGCCAGCGAAGTTAGGTTGTAGATATCGTCCGCG
The DNA here is from genome assembly GCA_964521705.1 of uncultured Opitutaceae bacterium. Classification (GTDB taxonomy): domain Bacteria; phylum Verrucomicrobiota; class Verrucomicrobiia; order Opitutales; family Opitutaceae; genus Pelagisphaera. The sequence goes on from CAZFUD010000004.1 coordinate 1,953, forward strand.
ATCTCGCCGGTGAGTCCCGCTTCCTTCAGAGCGGCCTCCGCCTTGTTGTCGTCAATATCTCCCACCGTCACACGTCTGCGATGAATCCTCACCGCCATCAGCTTCTTCAAGACGATCTTGACCCGCTCCTCATCGCCCGCGGTGAACAGGCTAGCCATGTATTTCAGCGGGAAGCGAGCCTGGTCGATCGTTCCCCACAGTTCTTCCGTGCTGGTATCATAGAGCCATTGGTCGCTCCAAATCTTGGCGATGGGATCCGCTTTATCAGCTTGTTCCCTATTCTTCTCGCTTAGAGATGCCATCACGGGAAGCAGAGGCGGGACGTAAAAGAGCATAGGCAATGTGCGATACTCGGGATGCAGCGGCAGAGCCAGCCCCCATTCCTTTACGAATTTATAGGTAGGCGATTGCTGGGCCGCCTTGATCGTGGAATCGGGAATCCCATTGGCTTGGGCAGACCGGATCACCTCCGGATCAAAGGGATCCTGCATCATATCGAGTTGGCGATCCACCAATCGGCTCTCGTCCTCCGAAGCCGCATTTTGAATCTTGTCGGCATCGTAAAGCACTACGCCTAGATAGCGAATCCGGCCCACGCATGAATGCATACAGGCAGGGGCGTGACCCGCTTCCAGCCGCGGATAACAAAGGATGCACTTCTCCGACTTCCCGGTGTGCCAGTTGTAGTAGGATTTCTTGTACGGACAAGCCGTCACGCACATTCTCCAGGCTCGACACACCTCTTGGTTTATCAGGACAACCCCATCTTCGCCACGCTTGTAAATCGCTCCCGACGGGCATGAGGCGACACATGCCGGGTTCAGGCAGTGGTTGCAGATTCTTGGAAGATAGAACATTGCCATGCGTTCGAGCTGGAACATGGCTTCCTGCTCCGCTAGCGAGAGATCCTCCAAGTTCGGATCCTTTCGGGCATGATCCGGCGTTCCGCTCAAATCGTCGTCCCAGTTGGGGCCCATCTTGATATCGATGGGCTTCCCCGTAATAAGGGAAACAGGACGAGCTGTGGGCTGATCGTCCAATTGAGGCGATTCGATAAGATCCAAATACTTGAAAGTAAAAGGCTCATAGTAGTCGTCGATCACCGGCATATGCGGATTGTGGAAGATATTGAGAAGCCCTCTTTTCTTTCCGGCGCCCCTCAAATTGATACCGCCACTATCGTTCTTCTGCCAGCCCCCTCGGTAAATATTCTGGTCTTCCCACTTCCCCGGATAGCCGGTCCCCGGTTTCGTCTCCACATTGTTCCACCACTGGTATTCAACACCCTTTCGGTCCGTCCAGATATTCTTGCAAGCGATAGAACAGGTGTGGCACCCGATACATTTATCGAGGTGAAACGTCATTGAAACTTGTGCTCGAATGTCCATATTTTTCAGCGATTTAATTTATACGATTTCACGGCTCGCCGGAACTTACCAACGCAGCTTTTCCATCTTCTTCACGACAACGTGCGTATCTCGATTGGGAGCGATGGGGCCCCAATAATTGAAATGGTAGGTAAACTGGCCATAGCCTCCCGACAAGAAATTGGGCTTCAAATGAATCCGAGTGAAGCTGTTGTGCCCGCCAGCCCGTTTATTCCCACGCACTTGGGACTTCGGAATCCCCACTGTGCGCTCCGGAACATGGTAAACGATACAGACACCCTTCGGTATTCGCGCGCTCACTACTGCTCGGGTGCAATAAACGCCATGGTCGTTGTACACTTCCACCCAGTCGTTATCCTTGATGCCCAATCCTTCGGCATCCGGTTCGCTGATCCAGCAGGGTTCGCATCCACGGGAAAGCGTCAGCATCCTGAGGTTGTCGCAGTAGGTGGAGTGAATATGCCACTTGCCATGCGGAGTGAGGCAGTTCAGCACCTTGGCCTCTTCTTTCTTGAGAGTTTCCCTGAGGTCTCCGTACACTTCCGGTTTTGGAGAGGGCTGGTAGGTCGGCAAATTCTCTCCGTAAGCAATGTATAGCTCGTGATCGATATAGAGATGCTGGCGCCCCGTCAAGGTTCTCCACGGTACCAGCCTTTCGACATTGTAGGTGAAGGCGGAGTAGGCCCTGCCATCGTTCATCAAACCCGACCAAAGCGGCGATGTGTTATATCTTCTGGGCTGGGCTTGCAGATCAGCATAATTTATTTTGACGTCTTCGCTGCCCTCGGCGAGATCCGCCAGCACAAGACCGGTTTTCTTCTCCATGTTCTTGTATGCCCGGACATTCAACGCGCCGTTGGTCAGAGTCGACAATTGGAGAACGGCATTGGCGGCCCATTCGTCCTCCTCGATAGAGGGAAGGGTTTCGTCCTCGTACTTTCTGACTGGAAAATGATAGGACTCTACCATTTCATCGTAGGCGTCCTCGCACATATAGTGATTGCCATGAGCGCCGAGGCCGTTGTCGCGGATGCCTTTGCCTAATGTAATATATTTTTCGTAGAGCTTGGTATAATCCCGATCCACCACTGCTATATTGTGCATGGTCTTGCCAGGGATGGCTTCGCATTCGCCTTTGTACCAGTCTTTGATCTCCGGCTGGCTGATTTCGCCTGCCGTATCGTGGGCGATCGGAGCGCAAACGATATCCGTCTGCGGTTCGGATAAGTGCGTCTCGGCGAGTTCGCTTGTCGTCTTAGCTATGCCTTTGAATATATCCCAGTCGGTCTTGGATTCCCAGACTGGCGCGATAGCTTGCGACAAGGGATGGATGAACGAGTGCAAGTCGGTGCTGTTCAAGTCCGCCTTTTCATACCATGAGGCTGCCGGCAAAACGATGTCCGAGTACAGTGCCGACGAGTCCATCCGGAAGTTAAGGTCGACCACGAGGTCCATTTTGCCTAGCGGAGCGACTTCGTGCCATTTGACCTCCTGGGGATGGTCTTCGACATCTTTAGCGATCGTGTTCGAGTGGGTGCCCAGGTAGTGCTTCAAGGCATACTCGTGCCCCTTCATACTGCCCATGATGGCGTTTCCTCTCCAGATGTACCACACCCGAGGATGATTCTCAGGAGCGTCCGGATCGCTAACGGAGTATTTCAGTTCCTTTGACTTCAGCTTCTCCAGGACATGATTCTTGATATCCTCGTTCGTCTGGGCGCCTTTACTTTTCGCCTCCTTGCTCAGCTCGAGAGTGTTTTCATTGAACTGGGGATAGAAAGGCATCCAGCCCATGCGCACGGCCTTGAAAATCGTGTCGGCGGTGTGCTGCTGGGTCCATTTGTTATCGGGAACGGTGTTGTACTTGGAAAACTGACCGTCGTACCGGTATTGGCAGGTATTGATGTAGTGCCAGATCGGCGCCTGCTGCAGGCGAACGGCGCCTTGCCAGTCTTTCCCGAACGCCAGGCTTCCCCAAGAATCCATGGGAGCCAGCTTCTCCTGTCCGACATAGTGATTCATGCCGCCGCCGTTCCTGCCGACGCAGCCGCACATCATTAAAGCCATGATGCCAGCCCGGTACATCAGGTTGGCATGGTACCAGTGATTGATCCCGGCACCGACGATGATCATGCACTTGCCTTCGGTCATCTCGGCGGTGTTGGCCCACTCGTGGGCGAACTGAATCACCGTCTTGGCATCCACCCCGGTGAATATCTCCTGCCAAGCGGGAGTGTAGGCGGCCTCTCGATCCGTGTAGTCTTCCGGATAGTCGCCTGCCAAGCCTCTGCCCACGCCGTATTGACCCATCGTGATGTCGTATACGGTAGTGACTGGAATTCTACCTTCCGTCGTTTCGATGAATTTTACGGGAACGCCTCTCAAGGCGCGTTTGTCCAGGCCGTATTCGGTGAACTCGACCTGCAGCACTTCATCGCTGTGCCTCAACAAGGTTAGAAGCGGATTGTACGGCTGGTCGTCTTCCGCGTTCTCGAGCTTCATGTTCCAATTGCCGCCATCCTTGTCCCATCGGAATCCCGAGCTGCCTTTGGGAATGACGAATTCGCCCGTAGCCTCATCGATATTGAGAAACTTCCAGTCGCCGTTCTCTAAATCCCTGTTGGACTCTAGTTCGTTAGCCCGCACCAGTCTCCCCGGCTTGTAGTGGTCTCCTTCCTTTTCCAGCTTCACTAAGTAGGGGCTGTCGGTGTAGCGCTTCACATAATCGATGAAGTAAGGCTTGGGGTACTCGTGGTGCCATTCCTTTAGGATAACGTGCGTGACAGCCATCCAGAAAGCGCCGTCGCTTCCGGCGTGAAGGGGCACCCATTGATCTGCGTACTTGCACACCTGGCTGAAATCGGGCGAAAAGACTACCGCTTTCGTTCCGTTGTGGCGGGACTCGGCGAAGAAATGGCAGTCCGGTGTGCGCGTCATGTTCAGGCACGCCCCCATGTCCGCGATCATTTTGGCGTTATACCAGTCCGCGCTCTCGCAAACGTCGGTTTGCTCTCCCCAGATTTCAGGGAAGGCGGTGGGGAGATCGCAATACCAATCGTAGAAACTCAGGTTGATGCCCCCAAACAATTGGAGAAATCTTCCGCCCGCAGCGTAGCTCAGCATCGACATGGCGGGAATCGGAGAGAATCCCGCAACGCGGTCTGGACCGTGCTTCTTGGCCGTGTGCAGATTAGCCGCCGCCATTAACTCATTAACCTCGTCCCAACTTACTCTACGGAAGCCGCCTTTCCCTCTCGCTTTCTGATAGCTTGCGCGTTTCTCCTCATTGTTTTGGAGGTTCTCCCAAGCCTTCACGGGATCTCCATCGGCCTTCTTCTTCTCCTCCCTGTAGGCATCGATCAACGCGCTGCGAATCAAGGGGTATTTAATCCGTAGTGGACTGTAGAGATACCATGAATACGAGATGCCACGCTGACACCCTCGAGGCTCGTATGGGGGCAGTTTGCTTTCCAGCAAAGGATAGTCCAATTGCTGCGTCTCCCAGACGACAATTCCGTCCTTCACGTGGATTTGCCAGGAGCACCCTCCAGTGCAATTAACCCCATGGGTGCTTCTTACAACCCGGTCATGCTGAAACCTGTTCCGGTAAAACTCTTCCCATTGTCGGGTTTGCGGAGAAATGATATCTTCTATCCAGCTCATAATTATTAGGTCGTTGCCTGCGGCTTATTAGTTATCCGAACTGATCTGCCGTTCGAAAAGCTCTTGGTTGACGCTCCCTCTCTTCCGCTTTCGCCACAGTATGGGAAAGACTCCCATGAGGACGGCAGCGCCCAAAATCCCCGAAAAAAGCAAGGTCTGGCCATAATTCTTCACCTTATGATCCTCGTGCGTTTGATCTATTTGCCTCAAGAACGCCGCCAGGTTCACTATCTCCTCGCGGGTCAGAGGCTTGTCGCCGTAAGCCTCTGTCATCGCCGGGAAGGGAGCTCCGGCTAAAAAAGCTTCGATAGCTACCATGCCGGCCGCGCCGCCACCGAGCGTCGAGTATTCACGGGTCAAGTCCTTCGCCAGCGAACCCCCGGCTATCACATTGTCGGCGTTTACATGATGGCACGAGTTGCAAGAAGGACCTTTGTTTTCCAGTCGGATCAGCCCGACAAAAAGCTTTTCGCCAATGGCGCTGTCTCCTTCCGGCGCAGGCTCCACAGTCTTAGATTCGACAACGGTAGACCCCGCGACGGCAGGCTCCGCAGCACTGGCAGGTTCCGCAGCGGCCTGGTCCTCGGCAGTGGCTTCCGTATCAGCAGGGTCGACGGCCAACGCCTTGCTGGCGACTTTGATGAAATCGATGACAGCCTGAATATCGGTATCGCTCAACGCTAGGGCATCAGGCATTGGGATCATATTGTATTCATTAAAGAGTTTCACCGCCTCAGCATCCCCGTTCTTTACCAAAGTTTGCGAAGATTTGATAAAGCTAACAAGCCAGTCGTTCTCGCGCCGCTCGTGCATATTCGCCAGATCCGGACCGATGAGCCGGCCCCTGCCAATCGTGTGGCAAGTGAAACAGATGCCGGTGGTATTGAAGAGTTCCAGTCCCCTCTGCTCGGTCGGACTGAGCGTCACTCCCTCCGGGGCGGTGGCCGGAGCGACGGAAGGGAGAGCGGTCTGCCCCTGAACAGACACGGAAAGGGAAAGGGCCATTATTGAACAGCTGACATAAGCAAGGAAAGCGATCGGCGAGTTTTTCATGGAATTGTTTCTATTTATCGCATTAGTTTCTACCGGATTTCGTGGAGATGGGCATTTAGGGGATTCTTGAGTAAGGCAATCACGGCTTGGACCGGGATCGGGCCCATGCCATCACCTCCATTTTTCGCTCCGCGACCACGAAGGATCGGCAAGTTTTCTCCGTCCTTTGCATCCATCCAGAGCCGTTCTCTTATGGATCCTAGGGTACTGTCTTCGGCAGGCCCACGCCCTTGTCCCTTGTAGCGGTGCATTTGCCATCATGCGCAGATCATCTACTATTCGAGCCTAGATGGCTCTGCAGATCTGGTCCAGGTGTAACCAATTCTGGCCTTAAGCGGTATCCAGCGGTCCGCTCAACAGAAACAACGCCATTCGTCCCCTTATCGCGCGAATAGCGCTGTTGATCCGGAGGCGAAAGTCGCCAGTGGCTGAAAAGACCCTGCGACATCGCACGCTACCATCCTTCCGAGCATTGCGATCTGGCCCATCAACATCCAGATAAGGTGCGGATCATATATAAGAAGCTCTTCGACTGGGAGATGGAGCTTGAGCGTCCCCTGTGGCTGATAAAGCGCGATGTCGAAACAACCAATCAGGAACGCTACGACCAATACAGACAGTAGACCGGCGCGAATCTCCGGCAGCTGCTCACCGGGCACGCATAATGGATCATCTAAGAAGAAGGCGTAATCCACGACCGAGCAAGCGAAGTCGCTTGTCGCTTTGTTCTTGAACCGAATTCATCCTAAGGCAGCTCTAACTGATCTCGAAAACTGGCGACGAACTCTTTGCTGCGACTAAATCGAAAGGCTCGGATCGATTCAAAACTGATTATCCCCTCAACCAGGACGTTCCGATGGCGGACATCAGCTCTTCACATTTCGCCAGGATCTCAGACACTCCGGTCGGCGGTCATCGAGAAATAAACTATCCAGTCTAAAGCTTGCCCATGTAAGAGGCGAGTCCGGGACGGTCTTTAATTATGATATCTCGGCTATTTACGGTAATGAGACCCTCCTTGCGAAAACGAGCGAAAGCCCGCGACAGGGTCTCGCTGGTAACGCCCAGTCGACTGGCGAGGACTTTCTTACTGAATGGAAGATCGACTTTATCGTTCTCGTCTCCGCACTGGCAAAGCAGCCAATTCGCGAGGCGGCACTCGATTTGCTTGAACGTCAGGTCTTCGATCATCTGCAAAAGGTGTTTCAGGTGCACGCTCATGGAGGCAAGCATGCCCAACGCGAGATCCGGCCTTTCGGCGATTAAACTTCGAAACGAAATTTTTGGTACAAGAATAACCTGAGTCGGCTCTAGTGCTGTCGCAGTAGCGGGGTATGATTCCAGAGCCGAGAGAGTGGCCTCTGCAAAACATTCACAGGAATGGAAAAGGCTGATCACTCGCTCTCTGCCTTCTAAGCTGATGCGGCTGAGCGATATCACTCCTGAATGCACGATGTAAAAGCCTTGGGCGATCTCCCCTTCGTGGAAAAGAATGCCGTTCTTCGGAAGCTTGATGATACGGCAGGATTCGGCGAGTTTTTCGAGGGAGAGCGGGTCGAGTCGCTTTAGAAGTTCGGTCTTCCTAAGAGTGTGGGCGATTGCAATCAGCGCCTGTGGAGTGGGCGATTGGCCATCAATTCGAGATAAGGCAGAAGTCATTGTGACTAGGGGTACGATCGGGGAGGGGTCGGTACGGCATTCTAGAGGAGGCGATCTGTCGAGCGGATAGAGGACTTCACTCCTTAAAAAATTACTCCTACCGAATAATGAGGAGGATAGGTCGTTTCACTCAAGGCGAAATTAGCCCGACGATGGATGGTCGCGCATGAGCCGCGTGTTCACCACCCTGAGCGCCAAAAACTAGCAGTCGTTGCGATCTCTCCGTTAAACTGGGCTCGCCCAGCAGAATCATTGTGTCGAGACCATTGGCGGAGGCCAGGTCCACTTAAACTCAAAAATACACTCAGTAGCGATTAGGCTCTTTTCTGGCTCGAACTCGAGAATCCGCTCTTAATGCCTTTTCCTTGAGATAGATCAAAACAGGACAGAGCCAATGCGCTACAATTGCGCCCTCATTCTCGACCAATTAAATCATCAATCGACATTTCCAATTCAAGGCAGCGGATCGGCTGGCCACACTTTCTGGACCGAGGCTGGAGCGAACCCTACCGCCTTCTATTTCCTTTAGGTGTCATCTGCGGAATATTAGGCGCGCTCCTCTGGCCTTTGTTCTACAGCGGCTGGCTTAGCCTGCCCTACCCTGTACCGCATCATGCTAACATCATGATCCAGTGCTTTCTCGGATCATTTGTATTCGGATTTCTCGGTACAGCGATGCCTCGCATGCTGGGAACCCCTCCCCTGTCCAAGCGTGAAACCAGCCTCGCAATCCTCCTGATTCTCGGAACAACTATCGCCCACACATGGGGCAAGAGCTTGATCGGCCACACATTTTTTCTTCTTCTCCTGTTGATTTTTCCGGCATTCATGATCAACCGGTTCAAAGAGCGGCAAGATACGCCACCGCCCGGTTTCGCGCTCGTTCTGCTAGGCTGGATTTCCGCCGTCGTCGGCACTGTCATTCCCCTCGCCAGCCAACTAGGCCACCTTCCCGCCACCGCAATTCGTCTGGGTCAAATCCTGCTGCACCAAGGCTTTCTATTCTTCCCCATTCTCGGCATCGGGGCCTTTTTATTTCCTCGTTTCTTCGGACTGCTAAATCCTCATGACCTCGAGGAGTCCCGCGTCCCCCCAAAACGGTGGTATCGTCTGGCGGTATTAGCATTGGCAATCGGCCTCGCAGCAATGATAGGATTCGTATTGGAAGCCATGGGACACCTTAGAGTCGGACCAATGATTCGGCTGATCGCCGCAGGCCTTTACCTAAGCCGTGAAGTCCCCTTCATGCGAACATTAAGAAAACACGGCACGCTCGGGCTCTCGCTCGGAATGGCTCTATACCTGTTTTTGGGGGGAATGGCTGCCATCGCGATCTTTCCGCCCTATTTCAAAGCCATGGAACACATCCTGTTCATGGGCGGGTTCGGTCTGCTCGCATTGACCGTCGCCACTCGCGTCATTACGGGCCACAGCGGTCAATCCCACCTATTCAAGGCCCGGCTTCCGTCCATGATCGCCTTGATAGCCATAATCATCGTTTCCCTGCTCACCCGAATAAGTTCCGACGTTTTCCCGCAAGTGATAATCTCCCACCACGTTTACGCAGCTATCCTGTGGACAATCGGGTGCGCGATCTGGGGTTTCCGCTGGCTTCCCCACGTTCTCGTAGAGG
>CAZFUD010000004.1:11358-20744 GCA_964521705.1 uncultured Opitutaceae bacterium
TATAATTATATTTCCCTGACAAAAGTATTACTTATAGAAGAAACCTTGACATAGATCAAAGAAATCCGAGTCTCCTGACATATAATCAGAGAGTGAAAACCACCACAGCCACTCCCTCGTATAGTAGATGCGCGGCGTATCGTAGTAGTCGACTTATCGTCGTCTACCTAATCGCCGGCCTATTTTTCTACGTCAACCTTCACGGGCAGGAAATCGAAGGGCTTGGGAAGTTCACAGGCGACTTTCGGGCCCGTTTCGAGTCTGCAGATCAGGAGTCGCGGGATGCTTCCGACGCTCTGACGCTCAGGTCCCGAGTCGGATTCGAAACCTTGGAGATGGAGGGCTTCAAGTTGTTCGTCGAAGGAAGCGACGTCCAAGCCTTGGATGACGACTCCTACCTAGGATTTCCCGGTCCAGGCGCCACGGTCATCGCGGATCCCGAAGGAACGGATCTCAATCGGGCCACCGTCACGTATTCAAACCAAGGTTTTACAGCGATCGTTGGCCGTCAGCGAATCATTCTCGATGGGGCTCGTTTTGTAGGCAACGTCGGTTGGCGCCAACGCGAACAAACCTTCGACGCGGCCACCTTAAAATTCCAAGACGGCCCGCTGACCGCCTCTATCGGGCACATTGACCGCGTTAAGCGCATTTTCGGGCCGGATGCGCCATCCGGAGCTTTGCGGACCTTCGATTCCAATTCACAACTGGTCAACGGCTCGTATCAATTAACCGATACTCTGGTCGTCGGCACCTATGCCTACCTCTTCGAATTCGACAACGCCAGGGCAAATTCCTCTGACACCACGGGGATCAGCCTTAAAGGCAGCCACGAGCTCGATACTTCTACTCTGAACTTTCATATAGAGACGGCTCAGCAAAGGAGCGGCGGTGGGAGTCCCCTGAATTACAGCACACAGTATCACCACCTTGTGTTAGGAATGAAGGTCGCCTCTGTGACGTTCTCTGGTGGCTTGGAAATCCTGGGAAGCGACAATGGCGTGGGTTTCAAAACCCCGCTCGCTACCTTGCACAAGTTCAATGGCTGGGCGGATGCGTTCCTCTCCACGCCCGCAGACGGCTTGCAGGATCTCTATTTCTCCGTTGGGACGAAAGTAGAGGCCGTCGATCTCGCTATCGCTTACCACGATTTCAGTACTCGCGAAAACGAGCGCTTTCTTGGCGGAGAGCTGGATTTGCAGGCCGCCTGGACGATCGCCGATCGAGTAAGATGCATCGCCAAGTACGCAAACCTTCAAGGACGTAACGGTATATTGGATGCGGAAAAGTTTTGGCTAGAAGCCAATTTCAGTTTTTAGGGCATCGAAAGATCAGAATGACAACGAGGTCTGGAGCGGAAAGGAGGAAGAATCCGCCCTAGATGCGGTCGATGACAAAACCCTTCAACTGAAAGCTGTAATCAAAGATAAGAGACTCGTTACTCCCACTGGGAAGTTCAACGCGCACAATACAGTCCACGACGTCTATTGATCTCATAACAAGTCCCTTTAGATCGTCGTAATAAGGATCGCGTCGGGCAGCAGACCGACGCGATCCACTTTTTTTGGTCTGTTGCCAGTTCAATAGCGACGATCCAATACCTCGAATTCAATTCTCTGGACTTTTCCGCTATCCCGATCTGTTTTTTGGATACTTCCTTCCCTTTACCCAAGTATTCTTCAATCCCAATGCGGAGATTCAACATTATGAAATGCCTTAGAATCGCGGAGCAATTGCTCCCGGTGGCTCTACTGCCACTTTTATTCGCGGCCTGCAGCTCATCAGGACCTACGATCAGCCAAGTAAGCCTAGTGCAGAACCCCAACCCAAGTGTACCGCTGGCAGCGATACTGAGTGTGTCGGTAGACCAGCCCGCCACCCTGACAATCAATATCGACGATGGCTAGCGCCGATGGTCGATTACCCCGAGCTCGGAGCGTTCTACCCAATTCGAGGTTCCCGTGATCGGAATGAGGGGAGCGCGTTCGCACTCGATAACAGCCACGCTAACTAACCCTCGTGGGAACTCTACCACATCGGATCCAATGACTTTCGAAACACCTGCGATTCCTGACACTTTTCCTGTACCGAAGGTGACCACGCGTAATCCTGACGCCATGGAGCCAGGGGTAACCTTGTTCAATGTCAACGGACGTTGGGACGCCGAAGGCAATTCGACCCCGGCGAACTTCGCGCCAGCCATCATCGTTGATGATCAAGGGGAGATCATATGGTACTACCACCCTGATGGCCATAAGATCCATGATGTTCGCCGTATGCCTAACGGCAACTTCATGTATGAAATCTGGCCTGGCACGGGCGGCTTGGTCGAGATCGATGTTCTCGGGAATATTCTCCGTCGCTGGCACTTCACCGGCACGGCAACGGATATAGCCGAAGGCAGCATACCTGTGGAAACCGGTTCCTTTCATCATGACTTTACCACCCTTCCCAACGGAAATATTCTCCTGCTCAGTAATGAGAATCGGGTAATCGACAACTGGTATACAAGCGAAACGGACCCCGATGCCCCAAGGAAGACTGCCAATGTCCTTGGCGATGTCATTATCGAGATGACCCTAGACGGAGAGGTAGTTGAAGAATGGAAACTCCATGACATTCTCGATCCCTTCCGAATTGGATACGGTTCGCTCGGCACGGGCTTCTGGAGCGGCCACTACGGCGACATCCTTGAAGGGCCCGCCCATGACTGGACGCACGCCAATGCGATAATCTACGAGGAAAAGGATAACTCGTTCATCGTGTCCGTACCCTATCAAGACGCAGTTATCAAAATCAGCAGGGACAGTGGGGAGCTTGTCTGGATTCTCGGCAATCACGACAACTGGCAAAAGCCATGGAGCGATAAGCTGTTAACACCTGTCGGCGACCTAGAGTGGTCCTACAAGCACCACGCGATATCCAATACGGAAAATGGAACCTACCTGCTGTTCGATAACGGCGTCGCCCGAAGTTCGCCGTTCGATGCGAAAATGGAGCTAGTGGATAGCTACTCGCGAGGCGTTGAATACTCGGTAAACGAAGCGACTATGGAAGTTTCTCAGGTATGGGTTTACGGTCCCGAAGACGAATCGTTCTATGCCCGTTACCTGGGCGATATCGACTGGCAACCCAAAACCGACAACATCCTCATCACCATAGGCGGGCAAGAGACCGACGCGGAAGGCAACAATGCCCCCCGTGGAGCGGGATTGCAACGTTCGGCCAGACTGGTCGAGGTGACCCATGAACAACCCGCAAAAATAGTCTGGGACATGCGGTTGCAGGATGCTGGACTGGGCTGGTCGATTTATCGGGGAGAAAGATTGCCGCCGCTTTATCCCGAACGCTGATTCTAAATTACAGCAGTTTTGTTAGCCTTCGGCTGAATGGGGGTCCCACTGATCCAAAGAAAAGTAGGTCGATACTCCCTCCGAAAGAACCAACCGTCTATTCCGGCGATATGACCGTTACCTGATCTTCCCCAATAACGAAGCGGGTCAAATCGGCGCCCATGGTTACTGGACCGCTGTAGGTCGTCTTAAGACGGGTTGAAATTTCCTCTAATGACGGTGGCTTAATGGTCCCGTTTGTTAGAGTCACAAAGTGGTAGAGGGCCGCCATTTTTGGCTGAGCTTGCTCAAAAATACGGCCCACATCTTCAGGTTCGGTGTGGTGATTTAGAATAGTTCTCCAAGCGAGCCTGGACTCTAGCAGCTCTGGCTTAGCCGCGCCTACTGCGTGGATAAACAGGTCCGTGCCTTTAGCGGCTTCCGCTAGAGGAGGATGGTATTTCGTATCGCCGGATATCACTACAGACCTACCATCGTAATCTACTCGATAGCCATATGCGGGCTTAATGAACTCGCCATGGTTAACCTCAATGGCAGTGACCTTGACGCCATCTTGATCGTAGATGAGACCGGGTTCAATTTCGACCGCATTGGGCGCCACATCGTCTTCCGAAAACTCCTGATCCTTTACGCGGATATCGACGTCCCCCTGATAGGCGAGGCGAATATGATGCATCATGGACTTAGTACCTACTGGACCCCAGACATTGAAATTGCCTTTCCGCCCGCCGAATGGAGAGCTGAGCCATCCTGTCAACAAGACATCTGGAATGCCTATGACATGGTCCGAATGCAAATGCGTGACGAAAAGGCCATCAATACGCCCCAATGGAATTCTCAATTGCCACAAACGCTGAGTGACACCCCGGCCAGCATCTACCAGTAGGTACTTGTCTCCAGCCTTAATAAGGGTTCCGGGACCGAATCGATTCATGAGCGGCGGCGGCGATCCAACCCCTAGCATGATGACTTCGAAATCTGCGTCTTCACTGGCATGGATGTTAGGGGCTCCCACAAGAATGGATGCGAGTAGGAAAACGCTCGGAACGAGAACTTTTATAGTTTTTAACTGCATGTAGATTAACATTCTTGGTAGGTGAATCACCTCCCACAAGATAATTACTTTAACAACGATGACTGCGAAACAAACGGTTAGCCTTTGGCTTTTGGCCGCCATTGGCTTCATTTCTCATTTACCAATAACGGTGTTTGCTCACCACGGGGTTACTGGGCAATTCGATTTGGAGCAAGTCCTCAGCGTAACAGGCGTGGTCAACCGGGTTCGCTTTGTCAATCCGCACGCCTATGTCTATTTCAAGGTCCAGAACGATAATGGCAACGAGGAGCAATGGCGTTGCGAACTGCGGTCTGGCAGTTTGCTGAAACGAAAAGGCTGGACCGTGGAAATGTTTAAGACAGGCACAAAAATTACCGTGTTTGGCTCGCCAGACCGTCGAGATCCAAAAACTTGCTACACCGAAACAATTACCTTCGAAGATGGGACTACTATCGCCAGATACGATACTTTGGACGATTCAGGCAACGTCATGGTCGGAGAGCGGGAACTCGTGAGGGAAGACGGAACCCCCAATTTGGCTGGCAATTGGACTGAGCCCATTAAGAACGCTCCAAACCCATGGGGCCCCAGTCCAAGATCGGAGGGAGCCCCGGCGGGAATCGACTTCACCCGAGATGGCGCGCCGCAAAGAATCGCCGCTCCTGAAGCCGTCGGCTGGACCGAGGAGGCGATGCAAAACCGCCCACCACCGTATGTCCTAACCGATCTTGCCAGGGAGGAAGCCGACGACTTTTCCCAGGATCAGAATCCCCGTTTCAATTGCGAGCCAACCAACATCATTTTCGACTACGCCTTTGATCAAATGATGAACAAGATCGAGCAAACCGGATCCGCCATCGTGATTACCTACGGATTTATGGACATGGTTCGCGTCATCCATCTGATCGGAGGCTTTCCCCATGAAATCGAACCCAGCGTAACCGGCTATTCCGTTGGTAAATGGGAGGGCGATACCCTAGTCGTCCACACGAAAGGATTTAAGCCCGGCTTTCTTAGAGCGATCGGTGGACGAGCAACGGATTCCGTTCGGCATAGCGAGCAAATGGAAATCACGGAGCGCTTTTCCATGAGCGAAGACGGCTCGAAATTAAGGCGTGAATACACGATTGCAGATCCCCTCTACCTGGCTGAACCATACAAGCATTTTAATTCGTCCTTGTTTACTACGGACAAGTTCATCGCCTATGAGTGCGAGGAGCTTAAAGACGTTAGCCAATGATAAGCGCGTCCTGTCTATCTCTCTCGCCCGCTCGGAGAGAAACGGCGAGAGCGAATGCAATAGCGGGTAGGGCTGGGCGATGCGTGACTACTTTTTCAGGGCCGCTTTTGCCGCTTTCAAAAGCGCTTCTTGGCTCGCTCTAACCGTGTAGTTGTCATTTGCGTACGCAAAATGGATCGTGCCCTTCGTATCCAAAACGAACGCGCCAGGCGTTACTAGATGACCACCATTACGTTCCTCTAGATCGAATGCTCGACCCTGAGGGATCTCCTTTACGTGCTGAATGTATCGCTGCACTACTTTGTATTTGATGCCCAGATTGGTTGCCAATGTGAGATCAGGATCCGCTAGCAACTGATATTTGAGCTCCGAGTCATCGTAAGCTTTAAGCGCTTCCACTGTATCCGTACTTACAGCGAGTAGTTGATATCCCATTTTTTCCAATGCAGGGACGCTTTTCTGTAGTTCTTGTAAGTGTACATTGCAAAACGGACACCAGCCTCCGCGATAGTAAATGAGTACCGTGGGTTTTTCTATGACCGCCCTGTTGAGATCCACCTTGGCGCCTGTCTTAGTATAAGCTACCGAACCACTCGGGAGTTTACTTCCCACCTTGAGAGGCTCCAGTTTGGAACCTTCCTCCCAGGGGATATAAGTAACCGTATCTTTGGTGTAGGGCAGCGGTGAAGCGCCCTCCCGCATCGTCACACCAATGCCATCCGGAGCCACTGTATAGATAGGGGTTCCCGCTTCGCGCGACCCATCGGTCGCCCTAGGCGGCGGGGCTCTCCTCGGGCCACGAGGTCCGTCTGCCCTTGGCGGAGGCCGTCCACCACGCTCGCCGCGCTGAGGTCGTTCGATACGCTCTCCCGTCTGCCCTCCTTCGTCCTGGCTCGATCCTTGAGCCTGTAATCGTGGCGCGGCAAATGCCCATACTGCCGTAACGATGATGGAATAAAATATGATTCCGCTGAGGTTACTCAAACGCGTCTTCATTATAGTGGTGTTTATACTTTCTATGCCGAGAACTCTTCGAGTAATCCGGCAAAATTGGGGCTAATTCATCAATCGAGATTCGAAAGGGAGTCCCTAATCCAACGATCGACCTCGAGGTTGTCAACAAGCGCGATGCACGACGGCCTCATGGCAATTTGAGAAGCAAAACACTTCCAGTCCCGAGCAAGTAAGAAATATCCGAATAGCTATTTAAGTTGCCGGGTAACTATTTCATCCAATCAGCAGTTATTACTTTTGCCCATGACGATTAAAAAACCCCTTTCAGCCACCACATTCGCTGGCCTTGCTTGCTTGGCATTGCTGTGTTCGCCGGTGGCCGCCCACCATGGCATAAGCGGACAATTCGACCTAGGACAAAACTTAACGGTGACAGGTACGGTGAATCGCGTTCGCTTTGTGAATCCGCACGCCTATGTCTATTTCAAGGTTACAAACGATGCCGGCGAAGAGGAGCAGTGGCGATGTGAATTGCGCTCCGCGAGCCTGCTAAAACGAGCGGGCTGGTCCGAAGACATGTTTAAGATTGGTTCGAAAATCACGGTTTCTGGATCGCCCGACCGACGCGATCCCAAGACCTGCTTCGCCCAGAGAATTACTTTCGAAGACGGACGTGTGGTCGCTCGCCGCGACACGCTGGATGAAGCGGGTAAAGTTGTACCTGGAGAGCGCTCTCTAAAACTGGAAGATGGCTCTCCAAACCTTTCGGGCAATTGGTATGAACCTCGAGGCGGAAGACGCGGAGGCGGACGACCCAATGCTGGAAGACCCAGAGGCGGTGGGCCTGGTGGTGGACCTGGCGGAGCAAGACCACCCCGGCCACCCAGGTATGAAATGACCGAGTTCGGTAGAGAAGAGTCGAGAAAGTACGCGGAAAGCGTCAATCCACGACTCATGTGCGAGCCCACTAATATCATTGTCGATTACAACTTTGACCAAATGGTCAACAAGATAGAGCAATCCTACGACAAGATCATAATCAACTACGGGTTCATGGATGTCGTCCGCATCGTTCATCTCGATAGCGATTTTCCTGAATCGATCGAGCCGAGTTTAACGGGCTACTCGATTGGCGAGTGGAAAGGCGACACTCTGGTCGTGACCACCAAAGGCTTCGCTCCGGGCTTCTTGCGAGCTCCTGGAGGAGGCGGACCTGCAGGGGCAATTCGACATGGCGACCAGATGATCATTACCGAGAAGTTCTCCGTAAACGACGAAGGTACTGAGCTGACGCGTGAATACACAGTCGAGGACCCGATCTATCTGGCCCAGTCACTCACCCATGTTAACAAATCCCAGCTTACCTCAAGTCCTTTCATTAAATATGACTGCGAGGACCTGACCGAGGATAAGTACAGTGGATCGGCAAAGAACCGAGAGTAGCTGCGCGGTTGCGGCGAAAATTGAAATTGAGAATTTATTGTTTTCGTCATTATAATTTTGATACAATCCAATTTATGAAGCTCAGGGTTTTAACGAAGTAGGATTTTTGAACACCACGAATTAAAAACCCCTAGAGCAAACCGGCTGTAACCATTGTAGCCTCAGTAAGGTTAGAATTGTATCCTATCACAATTTCTTGCCGGGCCTGGATCTTAGTCTTCGGAAATAAATGTCGTCGCGAACGCCTTACTTGCCTCCAGGAGATCCAACCCTCAAACCCATGACTCCTACGTCCCTTCAGCCACTGTTGAACCACTGACTTGCCTATGCAGGCGGGACCCCTGAGCTAGGAGCCTTCAATTCACTCAATCATCAATGAATCGAGCACTGCCCGCCTCAAATCGAGCAAGGCTTGCGAGATGGATTTCCTGGACGCAGGGAAACGAATGCTGGGAACGGGAACAGATACGGCGAATATTCGCCCTAGCGGATCTCTGAAAGCCGTCCCCAGGGCACAAACACCCTCCGTATGTTCTTCATCATCCAGCGAGATGTGAGTCTTCCTCGACTTCTCGATCTCCTTGCACAACTCCGGTAACGCGGTGACCGTTTTCTGGGTGTTTCTCTTCAAACCTGCCCCACAGAGCTTTTCGATTTCTTTGTTGCTCAAAAAGCTCAAAGCAGCCTTCCCATGAGCCGTGCAGTGCACGGGAAAACTCTCGCCCACTCCTGAAATAGCGTTGAGCCTTTTTTTCCCAGCGATCTGGTCCAGGAAGACCATCTTCTTTCCCTGCCATTGAGAGAGATCTACGGTTTCTCCCGTCCGTTTTGCCAGTACCTCAAGGTGCGAGCGAACATGGCGGGCAAAATCAAAATTGGTGTTCGCGGCCATCCTTAGGATCGCCGGTCCTAGCTTCACTTTGCCAGTTGCAGATGCCCCAATAAGCAGGTACTCCTCTATCAAAGCATTGACGATACGCTGAACGGTGGACCGAGGCAAATTCACTCGCTCCGCAATTTGCCTGGGACTCAATCCGTCGCTTTCGTTTTCCAAGGTTCTTAGAATACACGCTGCACGGGCTATCACCTGTATCCCCTTCCCGTTTTTCGATATTGTCTTATTTGTTGTCGGCATAGATGGGCAATAGCCTTCTAAAAATCGGGATAACTACTTCGGATTATGATGCAAGCCGCAATGAATCAGGGTTCGGCAAGGCCCTCGGATTTGTTTGACAGAGCCATTCATTCAACCACATTGCGGTTCTAACAAACCACTATGCGAGCAACAAGGCCAAAGTTAAGCAACCAATTTGCGGGCAAAAGTTTGCCATTTTGAACT
>CAZFUD010000004.1:20754-45219 GCA_964521705.1 uncultured Opitutaceae bacterium
CATTACTCTTGCCATTGACCCAATCAATTAAACGCCTGTTACCCTTAGTTTTATTGGCATTCTTGCTTGGATGCGGAGGGACGAATCAGGAAACGATCCGATTAACTGTAGTTGATGGCTATCCAACGCAATCACTTTGGATTAAAGAATTTATCGACTATTACATACCGGAGGTCGAGAAGCGGTTGGCCTCAACCAGCAGCTACAAGATAAGGTGGAATCAAGCCTGGGGAGGTCAAATCGTTAAAACGCGAAACGTTCTCCCCGGTCTGCAAAACAGACTGGGGGATATCGGAATCGTGACCACCGTTTTCCACCAGGATAAGGTACCTATACAGGCCATAGCCTACGTGACTCCTTTCGTGACAACCGATCCGGAATTGGTGGCGAGAACCGTGGATGAAATCGCCGAGAAGTTTCCGCAAATGAAGGAAGCTTGGGACGACTACAACCAGGTTTATCTGACCAATATGGTCGTTTTGGATAGCTACCAAGTGTTTTCGAAAGAGCCTATCCGAGGGCTTGAGGATTTCGAGGGATTGAAAATCAATGGGGCGGGAACCAACCTTAGATACTTGCACGGGTTAGGATCGGCTGGAGTCGCAGGCAGCCTAGTCACCTACTTCCAGAATATAAATACGGGCGTGGTTGACGCGGCCATGGTTTGGCCCGAAGCCGCCATTTCCTTCAAGATGCAAGAGGTCGCGCCCTACATGCTCCAATCCGACATGGGCACGGTTAATTCTAAAGCTCTGACGGTAAACAAGCGAGTCTGGGAAAAACTGCCCGAAGAAGTGCAAAAGATTCTTACTGAAACGGCTATCGACTATCGGGACCATGTTGCCAAGCTGGCAGTCTCAAAAGGCGAAGAGAGCTTAAGAATTTTCCAGGAAAGCGGCGGCACCATAACCACCATGTCGCCTGAGGAACGGCAACAGTGGGCCATGAACATGCCCAACATTGCCAAAGAATGGGCCGACGGCCTGGAAGAAAAAGGGCTGCCCGGTCATGAGATCTTGAAATACTACATGGATGCCATGAGAGCCAACGGTCAAGACATCTCCCGTCACTGGGATCGAGAGTAGTCCCGAATGGAATACAAAGGCATCAAGCGATCGATCGGGGCATTCGATCGAATTCTGGAAATCGTTCTATCCAATTTGAACAGTATCGGATCCATCTGGATCTTCTTGCTCACCCTACTGATTAATGCGGATGCGTTCGGACGGAAACTCTTTCACTCCCCAATAGACGGCGTTAACGAGATCGTAGAATTGTCCATCGTCGGTATCGTATTCCTGCAGTTGGGCGATGCCACTCGCAGGGGCCGTTTGCCACGATCCGATGGGCTATTCAACATAATCGGGAGGCGTTGGCCTAACTTTGGCCGATTTCACGGAGCTTTATTCGATCTTCTCGGAGCGGTATTAATGGGACTAATACTATATGGAAGCGTTCCGCTATTCATCGAAGCCTATCAATCGGATTTCTACGTTGGCGTTGAAGGCCTTTTCACAGCGCCTGTTTGGCCCATAAAACTGATCATCGTAGTTGGTTGCGCGGTCACACTCTTGCAGTTCTTGGTTTTCGTTCAGCGGAATCTGACTCACACGAGAAAGAACTAGATTCAGGGAGCTAAGATCAGATCAAAGTGGAATGACAGAAATACAAGTAGGTTTATTTTCGGTAGGCTTGATCCTCTTGTTGATCTATTCGGGGCTCTATATTCCTGTCGCCTTGGGTTTGGTCTCATTCATCGGTGTTTGGATATTGCGTGGCGACATAGAGGTGCCGATTTCCCTCCTTTCGTTGGCAGCAGCAGACACAATCGCCGAACCCACCTTCGCAGTGGTACCGCTATTCGCTTTAATGGGGCTCTTGATTAGCGAAGCTGGGGTCGGGCGAGATATCTATGATGTATCAAATAATATATTTCGCAGACTCAAAGGTGGACTAGGTATCGCCACGGTAATGGCCAACGCGATATTCGCCTCGATTACCGGCTCTTCAATCGCATCAGCATCGGTATTTACGAAAGTGTCGATCCCGGAGATGAAACGTTTTGGATACACACCTCGCTTCACCGTAGGGGTCGTGGCAGGAAGTTCCGTGTTGGGCATGCTTATCCCGCCTAGCGTCATGCTCATCCTGTACGCGATTATCACTGAGCAATCTGTCGGGCACATGTTCATAGCTGGCATAATTCCAGGTGTACTGCTAGCCATGGCCTTTGGAATCGCCATCCTCTCCATGGCCACGTTCTTGCCAAAAATGGTTATGAGCAACGCCCCAGGAGAAACGGGCGACGACGAGCCCGTTTTGAACGGCATGCGAATCCTGCGTATGGTGTTCCCCGTTTTTCTCCTGGTGGGCATAGTATTGGGGGGGATCTATACAGGTTGGTTCACCGCTACCGAAGCCGGGGCTGCCGGGGCTGTGGGAGCCTTGATTGTAGCCTTCGTTAAAAAGCGTTTAAGCCCCAAAGGGCTATGGAAGGTGTTGATTGAGACAGGTCATATTACAGCCTCGATTTTGCTGCTACTTATCGCCGCTTCCATGTATAGCCGGATGCTGGGCATAGCAGGCCTACCGACTACTTTCAGCGAATGGATCCAATACCAGAACCTGGGATTCACTAGTATCATGATTATCTATGTCATTCTTCTGATACTCATGGGAACTATTCTAGATACGGTATCCATCATTCTGATTATCGTTCCTCTCTTTCTCCCCATTCTGGAACCCTTAGACATCCATCTCGTATGGTTTGGAATTGTGACCGTGATCGGCGCTGAAATCGGATTGTTAACACCTCCCCTAGGAGTATCCTGTTTTGTGATACATAGTTCGTTAAACGATCCTGAAATCAAGCTATCGGACGTATTTATCGGAGCCTTCCCGTTCGCGGTAATCATGCTCCTAGTCCTTCTCTTAGTCATTATTTTCCCTTCGCTTTCATTAATGTTTATCTGAAAACCTTATCGGTCCCTAATTTAAGAACACCCTATGAAGAATTTGACGGAAGCCAATATCACCGACGCGGTTTTGAAGGCTATAGACGGCACGCAAGACGCTCGAGCCAAAGAAGTAATGACGAGCCTCATTCGCCACCTGCACGCCTTCGTTAAAGACGTTCGCTTAACGCAAGACGAATGGGAAACCGCGATAGGCTACTTATACGACACCGGAAAAATCACAGGTCCGACTCGCAATGAATTCGTCCTTACCTCAGACGTTCTGGGCATTTCCTCCCTAGTGGATATCATCAACAGCAATCCAGACGGAGGCACTGAAGCCAGCGTACTGGGACCATTCTACATCGAGGGATCGAAAATGGTCGATATCGGCGCCAATTTGATCGGCGACAGCGAAGGAGAACCCACGGTGGTTTCTGGCATCGTGAGAACGCTTGGCGGCGACCCCATCGAAGGCGCGTTGATCGATGTTTGGCAAACGGCCGCCAATGGACTCTACGAAAATCAGGATCCCGATCAGCCAGAGAACAATCTGCGTTGCCGAATGTTAACCGATAAAGATGGCTACTATCAATTTAGCACCATCAAACCCGTCAGCTATAAGGTCCCAACCGATGGACCCGTGGGCCGGATGCTTGATCTACAAGGAAGACATGCCTGGCGCCCTTCCCATCTTCACTACAAAGTGAGTGCCGACGGACATCGCAATTTGATTACTGAGCTGTTCTGCGAGGAGGATGAATACATCGAAGAGGACGCTGTGTTCGGCGTTAGGGAAACGCTTGCTATTCCCTACACTCTCATCTCTTCGAAAGAAGAAGCGGAAAAATATGGAGTCCCCTCTCCCTTTTACCGGGTCACATTCGATTTCGAACTCGAATCCCTATAACCTCAACGAACGAATTCACATGGCAAAATCTTCTTGGGAAGCGCACCACGACCACGTCAAAGAAAAAGGCCTACTAGCTAAAAGACTTTATGTCGTTCTCACCAAACCTGCCGGTGGTATGGAAGCGGTAAGGGAGAATCTTCAAACGCACCTCAAGTATCAGTTGGAGCTGGAAGCCAACGGCTCGATGTTCGCGGCAGGGCCTTTCGCTGATGACAATGAGCAAGAATGGGAAGGAGAAGGAATGGTCATTCTTCGAGCGAGTTCTTTGGATGAGGCCCGAGCGATCGCTGAAAACGACCCCATGCACAAGAGCGGAGCTCGAACGTTCCGAGTTCGGCCTTGGATGATGAACGAAGGCTCAATCACCCTAAAAGTGACCTATTCGAATGGGCAGCGGGAAGTGATTTAGAGCTAGTCGAGTAGCAAAGTGCTCGGGAATAGCCCGAGATCAGTCTATTCAAAGGGCTGATGCGCTATGCAGTAAACTCGTTAGATTCTCGCGATTCTCAAAGTCTTAATCAACGCCGTTCTTTATGGTTAAAGCCAAGCAAGCTGATCGTTTCCCTCAGGAAGGGATCTTTAATAGCGTGCTTGGTGGGTTGGGCCGAGCTTGGAAAGAGATTGTCCTGTTCTCGGGGCGGGATAGAGAGAGCAACGAAACTAGTCCCGAGACCCTGATTAAACAAATCGAGGCCTGTCTCGCTGGACAGGGAGGCGAAGTCTCCGCCCGCGGAAGAGCAGCAGGGCTCGCACGATCGTATCTCGCCTTTTCCCCTGAGGATCGACTGGTCTTCCTGAAGATTCTCGCCAACGATTTTAGCCCGGATCGGGCCAGAGTAGCGAAAGCGATGGACCTCCTTCAGGACGCGAGAACCGATGATGAAGTCGAGGATCGCCAGCGCGAGCTAAGGAATGCATTAACACCCGCTCGCGTCGCTATACTTCGCCAATTCAACACCTTGCAATCAGGGCCGCGTTTCTTGGTTGAGCTCCGCCGCGAGTTGCTAGAATTGAAAGCCGAGCATCCGGAGCTTGATGATCTTGAGCGTGACTTGAAAGAGCTGCTGAACACCTGGTTCGATGTAGGTTTTCTGAGCTTGAGAACCATAAATTGGGATGCTCCTGCTTCTCTGCTCGAAAAGCTAGGTCACTACGAAGCTGTCCATCGCATTCGCAGCTGGCACGACTTAAAAAATCGATTGGAGACAGATAGGCGCTGCTACGCTTTCTTCCATCCGTGCATGACCGATGAGCCATTGATCTTTATCGAGGTAGCTTTGGTCAACGGCCTTGCGGATCAAATACAGATCTTGCTGGATCAGAAAGCGCAAATCCTCGATGCCGATGACGCGGATACCGCTATTTTCTATTCAATTTCGAATACGCAGCAGGGACTGGCCGGGATCAAATTTGGCAACTTTCTGATCAAGCAAGTGGTAGATCGACTTAGGCATGAACTGCCCAATTTGAAACGGTTTTCAACCTTGTCTCCAATTCCCGGTTACATTCCCTGGTTGAAGAAGTCGCTTAAGAAAGATGCATTGGAATTCAAATCGGCGGAAATAAGGAAATTGAAGGCCGTCAGCGGAGAATCCCTTTCCTCCGACTTGCTACTGGGCTTTTTAGCGAACTTAAGATGGTCGAAAAACGAGGAATTGGCTGAAACGCTAAGGCCAATACTTATGCGTTTCGCCGCTATCTATTTATTGAAAGAAAAGAGGCCTGATGGGCAGCGAGCACTGGATCCCGTTGCTCACTTCCACCTCAGCAACGGCGCTCGTATGGAACAGCTCAATTGGATGGGCGACACTTCGAGCAAAAGCCTGCACGAATCTGGCGGTCTGATGATAAACTACTTGTACCGTCTCGACCGCATAGACCGATTTCATGAGGATTATGCCGCAAGCGGAACAATTTCCGCGTCTTCGGCGATATCCGCGCTATTGAAATAGCCGAAAATAGGATTCATAAATTTCGAGAGAACTATCGACAATATACTTATTAGAAACATAGAAATACACCAAATGATTGAAGACAGCAAATACCACAAAGATGGCCAGTATTGGATTAGTCCGTACAATTTCATTCCCGAAGTTACTGATAAATTGGATCTGCCAGAGAAGGTCGAAATCCACGACGCTACGCTCAGAGATGGCGAGCAAACACCCGGGCTCGTCTTTTCTGTCGAAGAGAAAGTTGCCATCGCTAAAAAGCTGGACGAAGTCGGTATCGATAGAATCGAGGCAGGAATGCCAGCGGTTTCGCCTCAAGACTTCGAAGCGATCAAGCAGATATCCGCTCTCGGTCTAAACGCAAAAATCTACACCTTCGCTCGAGCCATGAATGCCGACATCGACAAGGCGGTCGAATGCGGAGCGGATGGCGTTATCATCGAAGTACCAATCGGCTACCCAAAACTGAAGTATCAATTCAAATGGACTTGGGAAGACGTACTCAAAAAGAGCGCGGACGTGATCAACTATGCTAAAGACAAAGGTCTACACGCAGTATTCTTTCCCTACGACACTACGAGGGCCCGGGAAGATGACTTAACGAATTTGCTCACGGGCATTATTAAAAATTCGCAGCCCGATTCGATCGGCGTGGTAGACACGATGGGCTGCGCCACTCCTGAAGCGATCAAGTACCTAGTTAGAAAGGTGAAGGATCTAACGAATCTTCCCGTCGAAATCCACACCCACAACGATTTTGGAACGGGAGTAGCAACCGAGTTGGCAGCCGTCACGGTCGGCGCATCTTGTGTCCACAGCTGCGTCGGTGGGCTCGGCGAACGAACCGGCAACGCGGCTCTCGAGGAGTTGATTCTCTGTCTCGAGCTACTCTATGGCTACGATACCAAATACGAACTCGCTAAACTGCCCGAGCTTGGCGAATTGCTGGCCAACATAACCGGCATTCCCTACGCTTTGAATAAGCCGATTCTGGGAGAACGAAATTTCACCCGCGAGTCTGGTATCGGCGTTAACTTGGTAGTCGAGAAGCCGCTTGCCATGTTTGGGACGCATCCAGCCCTAACTGGGCGTACAGGCGACATTGTGCTCGGCAAGAAAAGCGGCAAGGCATCGATAACCTACAAACTTGATGAGCTCGGAATTGAAGGTGTCAGCGATGAGCAGATAACCGAGTTGCTAGCTGAGGTCAAAAAAGCGGGGATTGCTAAAAAGGGGATACTTACCGATGATGAGTTCCGGAGAATCCTGGCGGATGTCACTCAGTCTGATTCTGCGTAATACCGAACATCCAATTGGGCAATGTCGAAAACCAATCCTCAAGCGGAAGCGGTCGCAAATTTGAGAAACCGTATCCAAAGACTAGATAATGATGGTCTTGATCTAATATTTCGAGAGGCCCGGTCCTTCAAGAAATGGCAGGATCGAGAAGTAGAATCCTCGGTCCTTCATGAGCTTTACGATATCATGAAGTGGGGGCCCACCTCTCAAAATTCCAATCCTGGGCGGATCGTTTTCCTGAAGAGAGAGGACGCGAAAAACCGAGCCATCCCTGCTTTGCACGAGGGGAATATCCCGAAGGTCAAGACATCACCCGTGTTGGCGATCGTCGCATACGACACGCAATTCTTCGAATATTTACCTCAATTATTCCCAGCGAAAGACACCAGCCCCCTTTATCGGGCCAATCCCGCCAAAGCCGAATCCACGGCTTTCCGCAACAGCTCGCTCCAAGGCGCCTATTTTATGCTAGCCGCCCGAGCCCTTGGTCTCGACGTCAATGGCATTTCAGGATTTCACAACGAGATTATCGATAGCGAGTTCTTTTCTGACGGACGCTACAAATCGAATTTTCTCTGCTGCCTAGGGTACGGCGAAATCGAGGGGCTACATCCTCGAGGTCCACGCCTGGATTTTGAAGAGGCTTGCGAGATTCTATAGTGTAGTCTTGGCAAACCGCCGAGAGTACAGAGAACGCGGAGTTTGGCAGACCGATAATCACTATTCACTCTCATGGCGCGATCGATCTTCTCGTGGAAAATTAAGTGATATTGGAAATCAAAGTTGTGGATGAGCTCACTAATACACACAGCTCAACTACTGACCTAACTTAAACTTCCGGGATGCAAGTTGGGTTGTCCTTTAATCTTCAATACGAAAATTCCAAAGAACGGAATCAGAAGAATCTTAACAACTATTCTGATTGAATCTCCGCGACCTTTGAGACCTCTGCGGGAGTCTTTTAAACAATTCTAGCCCAGTCAGTTTCTAGCTCCACCCCGAGGACCCCTTCCAGGGGGAGGCGCAGGTCGGCCAACGGGCAAAACGATACCATTCTTAGCCACGTATTCGTCCCATGCCTTTAAAAGATCCGCCTTGCGCTCTGGCCTCGACTCGGAGAGGTCATTTGTTTCACCGGGATCGACTGAAAGATCAAAAAGACCCCATCTATCAGCTAATTCTGGAACTACCTGTCCTGGCTCCGTAGGCGTAGAGGTCAACCAAACCAACTTATAATCCCCTCTCCGCAAAGCCCGATGGCCAAAGACCTCCCAACCGTAGGTAAAGTCGTCAGGCCGTACTGAATCAGCATCGCCAAACAAAACCGGCAAAAGAGAGTGCCCTTGCACTTCATGAATGGGCTGTCCGTCGCTCCCCTTATCGAGGTGGTGGCCACCAGCAAGTTCGACAAAGGTCGGGTAAAAATCGACCACGCTCATAAACTCATCGTTGAGCTGTCCCTTCTTAGACATATCCTTATGGTAAATGATAGCCGGACCGAGCGAACCGCCTTCAGAGCTTAAAGACTTATAATACCTGCCAACGCCTACTCCGGCTTGAGCCCATTTCTCCCCGTAGTAAATGTAAGAGTTGATTCTACCCAAATTTTCTAACCGGTTATCCCATCCCCGAGCCGGACCTCCTCGATCGATACCTTCCGCTCCGTTATCCGAGATAAAGATGATCAAGGTGTCATCATACTCGCCAATGGCCTTAAGATGATCGAAGAGCCGGCCCAGATTCTCGTCGATTCCGTCTACCATGGCCGCATAAATCTCCATTTCTCTCGCGGCGACCGCCTTTTCATCCGATGTGAGTTCGTTCCAAGCTCTAACGGATCCAAGACGCGGATACATGACCGCTTCTTCGGGAATAACACCGAGCTTTTTGCCTCGGGCAATCCGCTGCTCTCTTAGCGCCTCGTAACCTCCGTCATACACTCCCTTGTATTTGTCGATGTATTCATCGGGCGCTTGCAGCGGCCAGTGCGGCGCTGTGTATGCCAGATAGGCGAACCATGGCTTTCCACTATTGGCGTCCTTATCCAGGTACTCGATAAGCAGGTCCGTATAAAAGTCGGTAGAGAAAAAATCTTCTGGAAGACTCTCGACAATTTCTCCGTCCTGATAATAGGTCCCGAACTGGTCAGGTCGAAAGCGGCCTTTGTCATGGAAGTGGCTGGCAAATCCCTCCATAAGGGCATAGGTACGATCAAACCCACGAGCCGACGGAAGGAGATCTGGCTCGCTTCCTAAATGCCACTTGCCAAGAAAATAGGTGCTGTATCCACTTTGCTGAAGGAGGTCAGGAAATGGAACTACATTGCGACTCAAGTGAGATTCGTATCCAGGAACTCCTAACTGATTAGGGGTTTGATGCATGGCCCCACCCGCATTACGATTGTCAGTTCCGGCTAGGATAGAAGCTCGCGTTGGAGCACACACCGCTTCGTTGTGGAAATCCGTCAGGATAAGACCCGCTCTCGCCAAACGATCTAGATTTGGGGTTTCAATTTCACCACCGTAAACCCCAAGATCCGTGTATCCCAAGTCATCCGCGACAACCAACAGTATGTTCGCCTGCGAACCCCTGATCTCGTCCAAGATCCTTCCTCCATTCCTCTGGTCGCCTCTCACCGTGGCGGTAACCCAATTGCATACTATCAAGGCTGCCAGTAAGCAGATTAGATACCGGCGAAGATACTTCTTTCTCATGAACGTTTTCTTGGGGTCTTGAAGTTAGTAGTTCTATCTAAGCTTTGTAAACATGCCCCAAGCTCATGCCTATCTACTGCGATCCTTTCGTGTTGGCACCCCACAAAGAGAACGGAATCCCGCGATAAACGCGTTAGCTTGGGTGGGAGATATTGATTTGACAACACCTTCATATTTGACCGTATTGTGGAGCATATGAACCGCAATGCGAGCATAAAAAGCGGATCTTTAACAACCCCAGGCTTTGTTAAGGAAGGAGTTTTGAATCTGTCAGTTTCAGAATTTTCTAGTGAAGAAGTACCCCCAGCCTATCGCAACTCTAAACCGACTCGATATGCGATCAAGGAGGCTTAAGGCCCCTGATTAGCAAAGCGTGATTATCAGCATAATATTATAAGGCTCTAGACAAGCATGGCGTATTCATTGATCAATACATCCATTAAGTTTTTGTTTCTGTTATTGTACCTGAATTGGCATTCGGCCAGATGCAGCATGAACTTATCCTCCCTTATCCCGTTAAACTGGGCGAGCCTTCTTTTGGCGAAGGACCAGAAGGCCTCTATTCCGGTACCAATTTACTCTAGATCAACCATGATACACTCAAACCTAGCCAATATTAAGCCCCACCAACCACTCACCGCCACCGTGGTTGCCTTTCTGTGCGCCCTCGTTCTTTGGCCTTCAACCACGGAGGCCCACCACGGTGTCACAGGGCAATTCGACCTGGAACAGATTTTGACAGTAACGGGCGTCGTGAACCGCGTCCGTTTCGTCAATCCGCATGCATACGTGTATTTCAAGGTCACCAACGATGAAGGCAAAGAGGAGCAGTGGCGATGCGAGTTACGGTCGGGCAGCTTGCTAAAACGCAAGGGCTGGACCGAGGAAATGTTCGAGCCCGGCACGAAGTTAAGGATATTCGGTTCGCCCGACCGGCGCGACCCGCAGACGGTCTATACGGAAACCATTACCTTTGAGGATGGTACCGTCATTGCCCGTTACGATGCGCTAGACGATTCCGGAAACCTTATCCTTGGAGACCGCGACCTCAAGCGCGAAGACGGAAGCCCGAATTTAGCAGGAAACTGGACTGAGCCCATAAGGGGTGGTCCTCCGCCACAAGGTCCACGCCCAAGGTCGGAGGGGCCGCCTGCCGGTCTCGACCTCGGGAGAGAGGGATCCCCACAACGAGTGGGTTCACCGCCGCCAAACACTCAGCCCGGCAGGCCCCGCCAAGGACGTGGTGCTCGTCCCAGGCCACCTCAGTACGTGTTGACCGATTTCGCCCGAGAGGAGGCAGGGAACTATTCGTCGGGTGATAATCCTCGTTTCAACTGCGAGCAAACGAGCATAATCTTCGATTACGCATTTGATCAAATGCTGAACAAGATCGAACAAACGGCATCGGCAATCATTATCTCTCATGGATTTATGGACATGGTTCGCGTAATCCATTTGGACGGAAAATTTCCCGATGAAATTGAACCTAGCGTTGCGGGCTATTCCGTTGGCGAATGGGATGGGGACACCTTGGTCGTTAAAACAAAGGGCTTTAAACCCGGTTTTCTTCAAGCGCCGGGAGGACGAGCGAGAGGAGCCGTCCGGCACGGCGCCCAAATGGAAATCACGGAACGGTTCTTCATGAATGATGATGGGACTGAACTGACACGCGAATATACCGTCGTAGATCCTGTTTACCTAGCTGAGCCATACTCCCACTTTAATAAATCCATGTATACTACCGAGGCGTTCATTCCTTACGAATGCGAAGAGCTTAAAGACGATAGGCAGCAATAAGCGACGCCCTTCGACGTACTCAATTGGCGAGCAGGAAGATATTTTATTGATTACAGACCCAGCTTGGAATGGAAATATTATGGTGGATCGAAGACTCCTGGCTTGGGATGCTGGTATCGAGCTCCCAATGGGGCTATCCTATTGTCTTGTCTCTGCATGCAGTGGGAATGGCCGTACTAGTAGGTGTATCGCTAATACTTGCTAGCAGAACCCTGGGAATCGCCGGGACGATTTCAGTGAGAGCAATGGAGCCCTATTGGAACGTCGCGTTAGGCGGCTTCGTAGTGAATTTACTATCTGGAGCCGCCTTGTTCATGGGGAGCGCCTCGACACTATTCTTCAATACCGCATTCCATATCAAGTTAATAGGAGTCGTCATCGGCCTAGCGCTAACCTGGTGGCTCGTTAAAATCTGCATTCGAGGCGACGGTGAAGTAACTGGGAGACATCGCAAGATCGCGGCCGCTTCGATCATCGGCTGGGCCATCGCCCTTATCGCCGGGCGGCTGATCGGATATTTCTCATAGGGAAAGAAATATGGAATCGCTCATTCACTGGCTAAACGGCACCGCGCTCAACAAGTTCATTATGTCCGAGCCTTGGCTCTGGCCATCCTTGGAGATATTCCACTTTTTCGGGCTCTGCCTGCTCCTCGGATCGCTTATCGTATCCGATCTACGGATGCTGGGCTTCGCCCGCTCCGTGCCGATGAAACATATCGAAACCTTTATGGTACTGGCGGTAATCGGTTTCTCAATAAATCTGATCACCGGCATTTTGTTCCTAGTCGGAGATCCGGATCGCTACCTACCCAATATCGCTTTCCGCATCAAGATGGTATTAATCGTGATCGCGGGACTGAATGTCGGTTACTATGCATGGCGGTTACGATCCCAGATTCTACGTGGACTCGAGGTAGCAGAGCAAACAGGCGGGACCCGACTTGTGGCTTCCTTGTCATTGATCCTTTGGACCTGTATCATCGTCCTTGGACGTATCATCCCTTATGTGGAATACTAAGGGAATAGCCGAGCCGCGACGCTTCAGACTTCTAGTATTCACGACTCTCGGACTAGTTCTGGCAACCCAGGTTCTGGGACACGGAGTAGCCGAAAACGATCAAGGTTTTCTGGCTCGGGCAGAGGGTGTCTGGGCTGGACCTTTCATGTATTTAGGAGCCAAACACATGGTTACTGGATACGACCACTTGCTCTACCTGGCCGGGGTAATTTTCTATCTGGGCAAACTGGTCGATGTAGTCAAATTCGTCAGCCTATTCGCGGTTGGCCACTCCATCACTCTGCTCTTTGGAGTTCTGGCTGGAGTCCACATGAGCCCCTATTTCATCGATGCCATCATTGGTCTATCTATCTGCTATAAGGCGCTGGAAAACCTGGGCTCCATTCGATTCGTCGACCCCAAAGTGGCGGTATTCGGCTTCGGATTGGCCCATGGATTCGGTCTATCCACCAAGCTGCAAGATCTAGCCCTATCCAGCGACGGACTAATTCCGAATATGATATACTTTAACATAGGGGTCGAGATAGGCCAAGTAATCGGGCTCGTGTTTCTTTATATCGGTCTGACGTGGCTGAGAGATCGATCGAATTTCGAACCGGTTTCTCGAAACGCCAATGTCGTATTATTCGGAGCCGGCTTAGTGCTATTCGGCCTTCAGGCAACCGGACTATTCATTGATTGAGGGATTACCTATGACTGAAAACAAGAAGGAGTATATTGGAAAAAAGTTGAGTTTCGCAGCCTTGGGAGCCGTCGTCCTCCTGGTGATGGTCGTCCTGCCTGCCGAGTACGGCATCGATCCAACCGGATTCGGTCGTTTGACGGGCATCAGCAAACTGTCTGATCCTGCTCCTGCCTCTACTCAAGACTTTGGCCAAACGATGATATTCAATATCGGAGATTACGATCACACAGCCGACCGTATCGAAGAATCCATACAGGGCCTAATTAGCCTCGAGGATCGACCATTCCGGACGGAGACTATTGATTTGAAAATCGAAGATTTTGGCGAGATTGAGCACAAGTTCATCATGTCAACAGATACCACCTTGGTTTATTCTTGGGAAGTTTTGGAAGGAAAAGGAGACGGGGTCTATTTCGAGTTTCATGGCCACCCTTCCAGCGCGGATGCTCCGCAATATCCTGAGGGCTTTGAGCAAGCTTACAGTAAAGGCGAAGGACAATCCCAAAGCGGCTCCTTCACGGCTCCGTTTCCTGGCTATCATGGCTGGTACCTTATGAACCTTGAGGAAGGAGCCATTACTGTACGACTGAAAGTCAGCGGCTACTGGAAGGAGCACAAAGAGATGTACCGGGCCGTAGATGGGAAGGTCATCAATGTAGTAGAATTTTAAGTGCATTACGACATACGGCCTAACATAGCGCACTGACTGCCTGCTCACAATTTCAACCCCAATATATATCATGTCCAAAACTAGACTACTAATCCTAACGGCACTGACCTTTTTCGGAGCATCCCTGATTCACGCAAAAGACCAACCCAACATACTGTTTATCGCCATCGACGATTTGAACGACTGGGTGGGCCACTTGGGAGGCCATCCACAGGCCAAGACTCCTCATATAGACCGGCTGGCCGAGCGGGGAATGTCATTTACCAACGCCCACAGTCCTTCGATGGTATGCAACCCATCTCGGACTGCAATTATGCTCGGTCTGCATCCCTCTACCACCGGCATTTTCGGCAACGATCCCGATTGGCGAAAGATAGAAGCGACCAAGGACAAAGTGACCATTCCTCGCTTCTTCAGGAAAGCCGGCTACCAAACCTACGGAGCGGGCAAAATCTTCCATGCGTCGACTTTTTCTCCTACCGCCTTTTATGGATACAACGACCCCGCAGGCTGGGATGAATTTTGGCCATCGGTTGAGCGACAGTTGCCCGATGAGATAGGACCGTATCAGCGACCCGTTAGCGGAAGTCCTGACCGAAACTTCGATTGGTCCCCTGTTTTTGCCCACGATTCAGCCATTGGCGATGGGCAGGTGGTTAGTTGGTCCATCGAAAAAATATTAGCTGCCGGTGACGGACCACGTTTTAATGCAGTCGGCATCTACCGGCCACACGAACCCTGGTATGTGCCTCAAACTTATTTCGATCTGTATCCGCTCGAGGATATCGAGCTCCCACCCGTCATCGATGGAGACGCAGATGATATTCCCGCTACTGCCCTATCGCGTGCAGGTCGTCCCGGTAGAGTCAGCCCATTTGCGCTGCACAGTTGGATGCTCGAAGATGAAACCCTAACACGTTGGAAGGAAGCAGTCCAGGCCTACTTGGCGAGTATCAGTTTCGCTGATGCGATGGTTGGCAAATTACTGGACGCGCTAGACGAGAGCGGACGGACGGACAACACGATCGTGGTCCTTTGGTCTGATCACGGCTTCCACTTGGGAGAAAAAGGACGTTGGCGTAAGGGTACTCTCTGGGGTGAATCCCATCGGGTTCCTTTCATCATCGCTGCCCCCGGAGTGACCAAACCCGGCAGCGTATCCGGCACACCCGTATCGACTTTCGATATCTACTCCACTCTCACAGAGTTGACGGGATTGGAAAAACCGGAGCACGTACAGGGAACGAGTCTGGTACCCATTCTTAAAGACCCAAGCAAATCATCAAACAGAGCAGTTGTATCCACATCGGCATTTAGGACCCACGTTGTCTCTGGTGAGCGTTACCGTTACCTGAGTTACCCAGATGGCTCCGAAGAGCTCTACGATATCAAAAACGATCCCCACCAGTGGTACAATCTGGCTTCCGATCCGGCCATGGCTGAAGAGAAAGCCGCTCTGGCCCATTGGTTGCCCAAAATCAATGCGCCCAATCTTGGTAGCCCTCCAGGCGCGAGGCGTAGCGTATCCGGACGACCGGGACCTAATGGAGGGCGCTAGCAAGCATAGCCTCGAATAGAAGGCGGACAAGCAGCCTCTGGAGGCTGAATACTATGGCGACCTCGAGGTTTTAAACCGGATGATCCAAATTGAGCTTAAGGTCAATAATGACAAGATTCCGGAACGATTAACCAGGTTGTTAGCTGAGGCAACTGTCCACCCGTTAAATACTTTCTCGAATCTCTTGAGAAAGCTAAAAGTCTAGACGAAATCCTCGCGTTTTTTCCTGCTTCCTAGCGGGATTCGCACTATTGCCGAAGGCTACCAAGGGTATTATTGCAAGTATTTTGCGTTTACACTTGCTCTTAATGAAAATTTTTTGCATTAGACCCCAATGCAAACTAGAGTATTTTTTTTGGCTACTACTATTTTATTCGTGGGTCAGTCCCTATTCGGGCAAACAAGCAGCGGCTTGGAAACCGTTGATTTGGATCCACTCTTGATAACTGCTAGCCCATTCGTGGAAAGTAAGGCCGAGTTGGTTGTTCCAGCTACCGAATTATCCGGAAATGCTCTGCAGAAATCAATCCAATCAAACCTTGGGGCGACTTTGGACGGTCAGGCAGGTGTGCATTCAACCTATTATGGTCCTGGAGCTGGTCGACCCGTCATTCGTGGTTTCGATGGCGATAGAATTCGAATTCTTAGCCATGGCGTAGACACCTTCGACGTTTCCCAAACCAGCCCAGACCACGGCGTTAGCATCGAACCGCTTTTCGCTGACGAAATCGAAGTTATTCGAGGACCCGCGACTCTGCTTTACGGAAATGCGGCCATAGGTGGCGTGGTTAATGTATTGGGCAAGGAATTGCCGAGGGAGCGAGCCATTACTCCCATTTCCGGTCAAGCCGAAGCTTACTATGGATCTGTTTCGGATGAACAAACTTACGGCATCGCCTTGCAAGGTGGTGAAGGAGATTTCGCGTGGAGCGCGGGCTTCTTAGGCAGGGAATCAAACGACTTTGAAATTCCCGGTTTTGCCGAGTCCATCTACCAAATGGAAGCCGAGGAAGAGGAGCACCACGATGACGAGCACGAGGAGCACGAAGAAGGCGAAGAGCATGAAGAGGGAGAAGAACACGAGGATGAACACGGCCACGAGGACGAAGAGGAAGTATTCGGCGTGCTGGAAAACAGCTTTGTGAAAACACGCTCCGGCTACCTCGGCTTAGCTTGGTTTGGAGACAACGGCAGCTTGGCCATTTCCTATTCCGACTACGCCTCCGACTACGGCGTTCCTGGTCATTCCCACGCTCACGGACACGGCGATGAGCATGGGGACGAGGAAGGCGAGGAACACGAGGAAGAGGAGCACCATGACGAAGACGAGCATGGTGAAGAGGGATCAGTCACAATCGATCTCGAACAGTCCCGTTTCAGCTTGCGGGGCGAGCTCATCGACCCGTTTGACTTCTTGAAGAGCCTCGAGCTCGACTTCGCTTTCGGGGACTATCGACACGTCGAATTCGAGGGTGACGAAACGGGCACCATTTACGAGCGCGATGGTTACGAACTGCGCTTAACAGGCGTGCACAATCCTGTCGGTGAATTTACCGGAGCTTACGGTTTTCAAGCCAAAGTAGAGGACTTCTCTGCGGTGGGAGCCGAAGCCTTTATACCCAGTTCCGAGACTACGCAATATGGTCTTTTCATAATAGAGCGACTGAATCAGCATTGGGGCGCTTGGGAGTTTGGCGGCAGAGTCGAGAGCGTAGAGCTCGATCCCGAAGATTCCAGC
The DNA here is from genome assembly GCA_964521705.1 of uncultured Opitutaceae bacterium. Classification (GTDB taxonomy): domain Bacteria; phylum Verrucomicrobiota; class Verrucomicrobiia; order Opitutales; family Opitutaceae; genus Pelagisphaera. The sequence continues at coordinate 38,055 of CAZFUD010000004.1, forward strand.
CTGGAAAAACGAAGCTTCGAAACGCTTAACGGATCCGTCGGCTTCGTGCGCAAAATCGATGAGAGCAGCGCGTTTTCTGCAAATCTGGTTTTCGCTGAGCGGGCTCCCAATGCCTCCGAAATCTACGCTTTCGGACCTCACGTAGGTACCCAAACTTTCGAGATTGGTAAGGCCTCAATCGACGAGGAGTTCTCAACTAGCCTTGATCTGACTTGCCGATTGACAGCTGGAACGATCACCGGAGAGGTCTCAGCCTTCTATTCCGATTTCACCAACTACATTTACCTTCAGTTCCTCGATCACGAGGAGGTAGAATCGATTTATGGCGAAGACTTCGATACCGAAGGCTTGAATGTATTCAGGGCAACGACAGCGGACGCCAAATTCTACGGCTTCGAGGTCGATCTTCGCTATCATATAGTTGACGAGGCGGATCAAGCCATGCACTTGGACCTCATTTATGATCAGACACGGGCGACAAACGCAACCTTAGGCACTAACATGCCTCGCATCCCAGTGAGACGCCTTGGCTTGCGGTACGAGTATCAGAACAATGATTGGCTGTTCGGCTTAGAAGGACGCTGGCACGACGAAGCCTCTCATCTGGCTCCCAACGCTTTGCCCACCGACAGCTACACTCTCTGGAACGCTGACGTACGCTACCGTATTCGAGCTTCTGAGACAGTCACTGTCGATCTATTCGCAGCGGCCCACAACTTAGGAGACGAAGAAGCCCGCCCAAACACTTCATTCTTGAAGGATCTAGCTCCGATGCCAGGACGCAATGTGCGTCTCGGTGTGAGAACACGTTTCTAGTTGAACTCGATCAGGACCCCGAGCCTCTCAGATTCTAAAGGATCAACTTCCCTAGGGGATACGGCCGATAGGCGTATTCCCCTAGTCATTTTGAGTGGCTTTCTCGGAGCAGGGAAGACAACGGTCCTCAACCATCTATTACGGAATTCGAAGGGCCGACGCTTGGCTGTCCTAGTGAACGATGTCGGAGAGGTCAATATCGACGCCGCATTAGCTCGGGATGTGGCTCAGGTAGATTCAGGGTCTACCGAGGATATAGTAGAACTCAGCAATGGGTGTATCTGCTGCGGCATTCAGGACGAGTTCGGCAAGGCAGTAATGGAACTGGCGAAAAAGAATCCGGACTGCATTATCGTTGAGGCGACCGGAATAGCAGAGCCCTTGCGCATCATTGAGAGCCTGGCAGCACAAAACAATGAGGGTCTATCAGCTTTGGAATTCGCCCGCATCGCTAATTTGGTTACTCTTGTCGATGCCCATTGGTGGGTGAAAAAAGTTCAGGAAATCTACAGCCCAGTTCGCCGATCCCTTATGCTATTCTCCGATCCTCGACGGCCCCTGAGCGAGCTACTTACAGTACAAGTCGAGTGCGCGAACATGATCATCCTAAACAAAATCGATCTCGTGGACGAAGAATCACTAGCCAGATCTCGGGCCGCACTCTCCGCAATCTGTCCATCGGCCCAAATTCTGACAACGATAGAAGGCCAGTTGGAGATCGACCAATTTCTTGAAAACGAGCGGTTCGACATTGCAACGGTGTTCAAAAGCTCGGGCTGCGACTTGGAATTATCTTCCGCCGGCAGAGGAGATAGCGGGCAAATGGAAGAGTCCAAAACGCACGATCACGGGGACTTTGGCCTGATGACTTTCACCTATCGATCACGGTATCAGTTAAGCCATGACAAGCTTGTCGCATATCTAAGAAGCCCGATCCCCGGACTTCTCCGAGCAAAGGGCTTCGTCTGGACGGATCGTGAGACTGACCGTATAGGTTTCGCTTCCCTTGCCCAAGACACTCTGCGCTTCGACTATCTCGGCAAATGGATTCATGCCTTAGTAATGAACGGAGATATGGATCCCTCTGGCATTCCGCCTCCTATTTGGCGAATTTGGGACGACTCTACTGGAGATCGACGTCAAGAGATCGTTTTCATAGGCATAGATCTAGATCAAAAGTCAATCGAGAGCGAACTAGACAGCTTTCGCCGCGAAAAGAAATGGTGAAGCTGATGAATCAACCGATTCTAAGCGAATAATTAGCTAAGTGCAAAGCCCTATTAGGTTTACAGCTAGCTCGACATCTTTCCTTTAAAACGCAATTAAATTGCAATAAAATTTGACGTTACTGCAAATACATTGCGATATACAAAGAGATGACATTCGACAACCGAGAATCTGTGTTTCAAGTGGAGGAAGGTAACTCCTTGGCGCCCAAATTCGATAAGAACGGCTTGATCCCCTGCATCTGCCAACACGCTACCACGAGAGAGATACTCATGTTCGCCTACATGAACGCTGATGCTCTCGAGGCGACCTTGAAAACTGGCCAAGCTCACTACTGGTCAAGATCTCGGCAAAAGCTTTGGAAGAAAGGTGAAACCTCTGGAATGACCCAACAAGTCAAGCGAGCGCTGATCGATGACGATCAAGACTGCGTGATCATCGAAGTCGATCTAGCATCGCCCACCGCAGACGGTCAAGAAGCGTCTTGCCATGTCGGATATAGGAGTTGCTTCTATCGTAAAATCGAACTCGGTGAGGAATCGAATGTTCGCGAGCTTGTTTTCGTTGAATCTAACAAGGTATTCGACCCAACCTCCGTCTACGGTGATACACCAAATCCGACGCAACTGTAGCTTGAAATTAGCAACCGACTTTATTGACGCTTAAGAAAACAAATCCGTGTAGATCGCTCTAGCTTCTTAAAAAATCACAATGAGCACCCAATCGTCAGCCGCATCTTTCTCGCCGCCCCAATCCAAAAATTGGCTCGATAGAGCAGCCATAGCGATGGCCGTAGTTTGCGGTATCCATTGTTTAGTCACTCCAATATTGCTCATCCTCTTGCCTGTAGTCGGAACTACTTTTTGGGCAAATGGGGATTTTCATCTCTGGATGCTGGTCCTAGTCGTCCCAACGACCGTGCTAGCGGCGATCTCTGGTTGTCGCAAGCACCGGGATCGAATGGTGGCGATCTGCGCAACCGTAGGCTTGCTGTTTCTCATCTCTGCCACAGCGCGTGAGACCCTGGCTGCGGATTCCCCATCCGACGCTGAATTAGCTGCAGCATCCTTTTGGATAGCTGATAGTGCCCATACTTCTGCATGCACCAGCTGCTGTGCCGTGGATGCGAATCACGAAGGAGAAACGATGGCGTCGCTGGGCCCTATTCCTTTAACCACCGGAGCGCTTCTAAATCTCGCCGGAGGTCTTTTCCTAATCGTAGGACATGCGCGCAATTTCCGACTGTGTCGAGTATCCCGATGCTGTGACGGGGTGGATGAGGCGCTTCAGTAAGAAGCAGTCGTTACCGTTGCTCGGATTCTGCCTACACTAATCCGATCTCGATCTTCCGTCCTGTAACCGCCGCGTTGTCGGCCACCGCTTCTCCCGTTGGCATTTCGGAAACGCAGCAGGAAATATTCTGGTTCTGCAAAGCCCACAGATAGGCCTTGGACTGGAGCGACATTTCGCCAGGAATGGCGTCATTCAGTTTCTGGATACGCCACTGGGGAATATCCATGCCAGGATTGCTCACGGCCCGAGCCACTTTCATCGCTACCAGTCCCATCCCCGCTTGCTTAGCATTGAGAATGGAACGCTCGAGGGCGGCGTGGTTGCCAATGTTGTAGGCGATCATCGCCCCATCATAGTGACCTAGCTCAACCGCCTTGTCTAGGTTGGAAGCCACGTCGTTGTGCATGGAAAGGGCGGAGAAACGGATCTTTCCTGCTTTTTTAAGCTCATCAAATACTTCCGGGATATTCTCATCGTCCAGCATCTCTGGCATGGCCACCCCGTGTGGGCAATGGAGCACATCGAGATAATCCGTCTTCAGGGCCTTCAGTGAATTGTCCACCAACTCGTGCATGCGAGCTTGGATCTTCGGCTTCCATTCCTTGCGAGCTCCATACTCTTCCAATACCAAGTGGCGAATATAAGCGGTCTTAAACTTATTGTCCTGACCATTGAAGTACTTGAAGTGGTAACCCGGCTTAAGCACGCCCCGCTCTTCGATCATCTCCAAGGCCCGCTCTTCCAAGTCGCTTTTCTTTTCCGAGGGCAAACCATTGACGATCTCGTCCGTCAATTGTCGCATGAACTCGTCGTAGAAGCTGATTTTCGAAGAGAGAAATACGTCATCGCGACTTCCTGAATCCTTGAAATACTTTCCGATCACCTTCTCTGCCTCGCCTCGACTATAGGCGGGAGCAGTATCAATATAATTGATACCCTTTTCGACTGATGCCTCGATAATTCGGATGTAGCTATCATCTTTCCAGGGCGTTGTTCCCATCACGATTTCGGAAACCATCATTCCCGTATCGCCGAACCTCCGGTAGGCCATGCCTGACTGGCGATTTCGCCATTCCGGGTCTCGGGCCACTCGCTTTCCCGCTTTAGCAACTTGCGTTTTATCGTTTCCAACGACTGCCGGAGCAACGCTTAACCCCACTGAAGTCGTCAGCACGTTTCGTACGAATTTTCTCCGGTTATTCTTATCGCTAGCCATGGATCGTAGGTGTTTTAAAAGTTAACAAATTTCGAATGTACCGTAGTGAAAAGCTAGACCGCCTTGAAAGCAAGCGGTTTGGGATCGTGTGCGGCTCGCACGCTAAGTCGGGTGCCAAGCCCAAGCCCTTGTTCCATTAAACAACTGGTTTTTACGCTGGGCCCTCAAGAAGCGGGCGAGCCGCCCGCGATCCCAGAGAGAAACTCTTGAATGGTAGGAGACCGATCACGCTTTGACGGAATTTGATTTGGGCTTTAATCGGGATCTTTGGATTAATCAAATTTAAGATAGGTTGTAGGAGCGGGTTTATCTCGCGATAGACTCCTAGCAATCCGTGTCGATATCGCGGGATAAACCCGCTCCTACAGTTCTTACGTAATTTATTAGTCTTAACCGTAGGCATCGAAGAGTCGCCATCAAATATCCCAATCCTTAAACTTTCTATTCCACATCGAGCAACCAACGCTGTTCATCACTGAGCCAAGTACGCGTTTCATCGGTTATCCAACGGCGTTGATCTTGTTGCTGGGGATGTTCGCGAGCGGTATAGTAGGCATGCAACACGCGTCGCCGGGCCCCTGAACGATTCGCTGTTCCTCCATGCCAAGTGTGAGCGTTGATCATGATGACCGAGCCGGCTGGAACTTCCGCAACTATTTCTTCGGGATGGGTTGCTTCTGGGTCATCAAGAAAGTCTTCAGGCCAGCCAGGCAGGCGATTGCTTCCGGGCACAAGTCGAGGCGCCCCATTCTCCGCAGTCAGATCATCCATGGCCCAAAGTGAATTACAGGAATGGGCGCTATCGATAGGGCCTCGCTCGAATTTCCAATCGCTGTGCAAGGGTTGATGCCCGCCTCCTTCCAAGGCCTCTCTCCCATTGCAAGAGCTGATCTTGAAAGGGCGTCCAAACATGTGATAGCAGCACGCCAAAATTAGCGGGTCGCTCCAAGCCCGCTCGAATATCCGGCCTTTGTTGATGAGATTGGCTATTCGATGAACCCCTGATTCTTGGTGATGCTCACGGGCCGCATTCTCACCCTCTTCTTCCACAATCTCATCGAAACGTAAACGTATTAATTCCAATGTGTCCGCGTCCACCATATCCGGAAGGATAACATAGCCTTCTTGATCCAAGGATTCAGCTATTTCGCTGGGAAAGTCGGTGAACGGCTTTAGCAGGTTATCAAGCGGTGTATTCACAATCTAGATATGTATTTCGAGCTCAGTATCATCGCAATCCTAAGCGTAAGTTGAATAATTCTTCGTAGGAGCGGGTTTATCCCGCGATTTCTCCTACTTTCATTTCGCCAATCCGCTCTATCGCGGAATAAACCCGCTCCTACATTCAGATAACCAAATGAATTCCTTTTACTCAACACGCTCTCGTATCTTTTGGGCCCAGAGGACGCATTCCTGCAGCGTCCCTCGTCGTCCTGTTGCGCATGGGGAAAAATATCAACCTTGCAGATCTCCAGCCTTTAGCATCTCGGATATCTCTTCTTCCGTGTAGCCAAGCTCGGCTGCGATCTCTCGTGAATGCTCCCCTAGATCCGGTGGGGGGTGTCTCAAACTTATAGGAGTGCTGTGCAACCTCACAGGAACTCCGATCATTTTCAAAGATCCCGCATCCTTATGGTCCATTGAAAGGACCATGTTGTTGGCTTCGATTTGGGGGTCCTGTTCGGCATCGGCGAAATCGTTCACACGAGCGCATAGCACGCCCTGCTTCTCAAGCTGATCCATCCATTCATCGGTTGTCTTTTCTTTAAACCCTTTCACCAATATCTCGTTAAGCTCCTCGCTGTTTCGGACCTGTAGCGATTCCGTCTCGAACCGTGGATCGAGAGAAAGATCTCCTAGGTCCATAGCTATAGATATATCGCGCAAAGCGTTGTCGGAGAATACGGGAGAGATCTCGATCGCTCCATCCGCGGTTAGAAAGGCTTTATCGATCGCCGCTTCCGTTCCGCCAACGGCAGCCGCCTCGTCAATCCTCTCCGTGTTCAATTCCGTCGCTCCGTCCCAAGCGTGGGTGTGAAAGGCAACGCTCAGTAAATCGGTAGTCACCAGCTGGCCCTCGCCCGTTTTCTCCCGATGGTAGAGGGCCATGAGAATCGCGGTGATCAGATTCATTCCAGCGCAGTAGTCCATACTCACGCCGCCGGGGATCGGGGCCTTCCCCTTCCCAATATCGATAAACCATCCGCATTCCGCCCGGGCCATCAAGTCGTGCCCGGCCCGGCCACGATCTGCGTAGGGCCCGTGGTCGCCCCAGCCACTGCTCCATGCATAGACAATGGAGGGGTTGATGGCTTTGACCTCCTCGTAGCCCAATCCGTTTTTCTCCATCACTCCCTTGCGGAAGTTGTGTACCACGACGTCCGAATCCTCGATTAATCTGCGGACAATCTCCTTACCCGACTCCGACTTTAGGTTCACCGCGAGCGAGCGTTTGTTGCGATTCAAATTAGCGAAAGGCAAGGAAACCCCTTTCACGAACGGCCCCCAGGCCCGACTCCAATCGCCCGAACCTGGACGTTCCACTTTGATAACGTCGGCTCCATAATCGGCGAGCATTTGCGTTCCCATCGGCCCTTGGTAGACGTGGGAAAA